>CAYSQR010000001.1:0-2457 GCA_964433195.1 uncultured Kaistella sp.
TTTTGGGGAAAATTATGTTTAATCGTAAACGAAAAAGTGTGAATACATTAAGTTACAAAACCATTTCAGCTAACAAAGCTACCGCTAATAAAGAATGGGTCGTGGTAGACGCTGAAGGACAACCTTTGGGAAGACTTGCTTCCAAGGTTGCAAAGATTTTGAGAGGAAAGCACAAAACGAATTTTACACCTCACGCAGACTGCGGAGACAATGTAATCGTTTTGAATGCTGGGAAAGTTACTCTTTCCGGAAACAAATGGGCAGACAAAACTTATATTTGGCATACCGGTTATCCGGGAGGTCAGAAGTCGATGACTGCTATTGAACTTCAGAAAAAAGATTCTTTGAAAGTTTTGGAAAAATCCGTAAAAGGAATGCTTCCGAAAAACAAACTGGGATCTCAATTGTTCAGAAACCTTTATTTATATGAAGGAACTGCACATAAACACGAAGCTCAACAGCCAAAAGTTATTAATATTAACGAATTCAAATAAGTAATATGTCAATAGTTCATAAAATAGGAAGGAGAAAAACTTCTGTTGCAAGAGTTTATGTGAGACCGGGTTCCGGAAATATCACGATAAACAAAAAGGATTCTAAAGATTATTTCGGTACTGATGTTTTGGTGTACAAAGTAAATCAGCCATTTTTATTAACGGAAACTGTGGGTCAATATGACGTTACGGTAAACGTTTTCGGTGGTGGAATTACAGGACAAGCTGAAGCCATCAGACTCGGAATTTCCAGAGCTCTCTGTGAAATCAACGCAGAATTCAGATTGCTTTTAAAGCCACACGGATTGCTTACCAGAGATGCAAGAATGGTGGAAAGAAAAAAACCTGGACAGAAGAAAGCAAGAAAGAGATTCCAGTTCTCGAAACGTTAATCAGTTTAGATTGGAGACTACAAGAGATGAGATTAGAGATTTTTTTATTTCGTCTCTTATCTAAAATCTTTAAATCTCAAGTCTAATTATTATCTAACCAAAAAATTGCCCGTTATGTTTAGCATCCAAACTTTTCTCCCATCTAAAGAAAAGTTGATTGCAAAAAGCGGAAAGTAAACTAACAAAAAACAAAAACAATGGCAAAAGCAAATGTAAAAGACCTTTTAGAGGCAGGAGTACACTTCGGTCATATGACCAGAAAGTGGAATCCGAATATGGCTCCATACATTTTTATGGAGAAAAACGGTATTCACATCGTTGACTTACATAAAACAGCAGTAAAATTGGACGAAGCTTGTAACGCTTTGGAAAAATTAACTTCTGCAGGTAAAAAAGTTCTTTTCGTAGCTACGAAAAAACAAGCAAAAGAAGTTGTTGCAAAACACGCTGCTGAACTTAATATGCCGTATATTACTGAAAGATGGCCGGGAGGAATGTTGACAAACTTTGTAACCATCAGAAAAGCGGTAAAGAAAATGAACCACATCGATAAAATGAAGAAAGACGGTACGTTTGAAACTTTATCCAAAAAAGAAAGACTTCAGGTGGACAGACAAAGAGCGAACTTGGAGAAAAACCTCGGTTCTATCGCAGATATGGTAAGACTTCCATCTGCTTTATTCGTAGTAGATATTATGAGTGAGCATATTGCAGTAACCGAAGCGAAAAAATTAGGAATTCCTGTATTCGCTATTGTTGATACGAATTCTGATCCAAGAAAAGTAGATTTCGTAATCCCGGGAAATGATGATGCTTCCAAATCTATCGATATGATTTTGAGCGTAGTTTCCGAGTCTATCAAAGACGGTTTATCTCAAAGAAAAGCAGAAAAAGAAAAATCTAAAGAAGAAGGAGAAAAAGTATCGGCAGAAGCTGATGCAGATTTCGATACCGCAGCAGAATAAAAGGTTTTTAAGGTTTATATAAAAAAGGTTCGGAAATTAAATTTCCGAACCTTTTTTTTCGCTATCCAGTATAAACCGTAAAACAAAACGTCCAAAAATTTAAAACAAAACGTCCAAAAATTTTGTTTTACTCCGCAAAAATACAAAAGGATTTCAATATGTTTGAAATCCTTTTAAATGCTATTCAAACATTAAGATTGAACGACCGTTTAACAGTTCTTTTGTACTGTCTTTATTGTTCTCGTAGATATGAACATTACCGAGAAACAAAGTAATTGATTTCAAAGGCAAGTCTATCTGTATGCTGATTAAATAAAGATGATACAAATCCGCCGGAAGTCCTAAATTAGCATCGGAACTTCTTTGGTATGCAGACAGCACCAATTTGCCGTTTTCAATCTGAAACTGTATCAATGATAAGCACGGTTGCTGATTACTTTCGGTGTCGTTCTTTCCGAGAAATAAAACATAGTTCTTGCTGTTTCGCTTCTCTTTATTGATTTTCTTAATCAAGTCCGGCAACTGCTCAAAATACGTTGGATAAGAATTGACCAAAATAGCACCACAGTAATCCCACCACGTTATTCCGGCTTCACGATACCTTTC
>CAYSQR010000001.1:2467-2785 GCA_964433195.1 uncultured Kaistella sp.
ATTCGATTTTAAGTTTGTTTCTGGCGATTCCGTGCCCCTCAAAGATTTCGAGCAAGTCTTCCGGCTTTAAATGTAATTTTTCATTCAAAAGATAAGTGTTACTACCTTTTTTGTTTTCCTGCACTTTTCCTTTGGTAAGGATTTTGTCTAAAATTTGATGATATTTATTCATTTCTTAATATATTTGCATCTCTGACCTTTTAAACATAAAAACCCACTCAAAATAAGACTTTCGTCCTCCATTGAGTGGGTTTTTATCTACAATTTAAAAGGTCAGATGTTTAAATTTGGAGGACGTTTTTATTTCCCGTCTCCTCG
>CAYSQR010000001.1:2795-6950 GCA_964433195.1 uncultured Kaistella sp.
TTACTATTCTTCGTTTTCACTCACAGCCCCGATTGGCGATAAAAACACTTTCTTAACGCTTTTCGGTTGATTAATATAGTTTGGTCTTCTCGCTTCGGTTAAACGTGATTTGATAATGCGTATGACGTTGAACTGATTGCTTTGATTTCCTCCGGCAATGTGATAACAGTCTTTATCTTCTCCCACGTATAATCCTACGTGAGCTCCTCCGGTTCTCGTGAATACTAAAACATCGCCAAACATCGGTGCAGATGCTTTTTTTCCAAATCTCAAAAAAGATTTTGCTCGGAGCCGATCAAAGGCAGAGAACGGAATTTCTTTGTTTGCCAAAACACATATAGCACACATTGCAACCGCACACCACGCTGTGTCATCATTTGTATATATGTTTCTTACACCGGCAATTTCTGCGAGTTTTAGAATTTCCAAATTGCTTTTCGGTCCCGGAATTTCGTTGGTGTTCAGTTTGCCGATTCTCACAGCTTCTTTAATCATCAGTGGAGCATCGGAAACACTTCCGAGCCACGCATAATCGTTTGATATTCTCATTTTAGTATTAGTTTTTTAAGGTAAAATTTCAGCAGTTCCCAACCAACGATTGACAAAACCACGATTAAAATAATATTGGAAAAAGAACTTTTCTTAGTCTTGACATCAACATTAGTGGTTTGGCTTTTTGAGTTGAAAGTTTGATGTTTTTTTAAGGCTTCCAACTCTTCGGAATTTTTTTGAAGCAGATTGTTTTCTGATTTTAGATTGACGATTTCCTGTTTTAATTCGGATATTTCATATCTTAATTTTGTTTCATTTCCAAAATTTAGTTCCGTATTATCATTAACAGGAATGCTTGTTTTATTGCCGTGAAAATCGGTAATATTTACAAATCTTATTTCTCCGGATTCGGAACACTTGCCATTATTTTTTAAAGTAAAATTCTGGCTTGTTTCCAAAAAACTTTTCAAAGAGTTCAAACCTATTTTGTTTGAAGATGAATCTGTACCAGAAATATTTTTCAATTCATTTTCTTTTCGAGTCATTTCTGTATGAAAGTCGAGCGTTGTTGTTTGTTCTAAAAGTTCTTTTTGTTTCGATTTTTCTTTGCTTATTCCGCAGGAAGCGACAATAAGCAGGGTAAAAACGCTTATTAATGTTTTCATTAGTTAGTTATTTATTATCCTTGTTCTTTCTCGAATTCCTCCGGTTCTTCGGGTTCCGGTTCTTCTGGTGTTTCGGGAAATGCAAAACCGATTTTTATTTGCGTAGCCATTCCATTATCGGATTTGCTTTCGGCTTCGTCGATGAAAGGAAAACCGTACGCACCGTTAAGAATGTTGTACAGCAATATTTTTTCAGCCGAAGTTGCTCCGGCTGCTTTCAGTATCAGTTCCGGTTTTGAATCTTCCGGGTTATTTGTAAAGTCAAATGTTAATGCCATTTTTATTTTTTTTATGGAGTGATTCCGTTTTTTTTTTTAAGAGCTGTATTTTCTATTTTCAGATTCGCAATAATCCTCTTATACATCTTTATCTCCTCTTCCAGAAGTTTTATCCGGTCATCGTGAAGTGCTGAAACTTGTAGGAATTTCTGCTCATATCTACCGCTTAAATCGTCCAATGCTTCTTTGTATAACTTCACGAGCTTATCGGTGTTTTCGATTTCTTTTCCCTCATTTTCCACTTCTAAACCGGTTGTTTCGGCTTTCATTTTTTTTCTTCCAAAAAGAAAACCGGCGATGCCTGTCAGAATTGCTGACAGGAATGTTCCTATATGCGGTGCAATATTGTTATCAAAGAAGTCCATTGGTTTGCTATTTATTCTAAAACGTCATTTATATAATCGATGATTATGCAGTATTTGTAATCCAAACTGATTTCGTCGATTAGAGTACCATCGGTTAAGTCTATACGCCTCTGTGTAATTAGCGTTTTCATTCGTCTGCCGTGGTCGTCATATATTGAGAAATCGCACTTTGTAACAACCAATTCGCCGAACTCGTTGATTTCAGTCATATTCAAATCTTCCGGCGAAAATACTCCGCCGTTGTCATCGAGTAGTATTATCTGCTTATCTACAATGTTATAGACGTAATTTAACTCGTATTCCTCTCTTAGCTCAAATTCTCCGGTAGTTCCGGTATATATCTGTCTGTGTATTTCTGCGGTTGTGTCAGCTCCGAAATAATTTACCGCGGTTTTGTTAGTTGTAGCAATTACGATGTTATCATAATTTTCCGTGAAATCATTCGGAATCGCATAGTGATCCTCAACCGGCGGAATATCAATTTCAGCAATAGCATCTGCAATGTCACTTAACAGTGCTATTTTCCCCGATTTCGCTTGAAATTCTATTTCAAAATCTCCTGCTATAGCAAAACCTTCCGGATATATATTGAAATTGGAGGTTTGATCATCATTTGAGAATATTATTTGATATTGGTTTATTTCGGAGAATGTGCCATTTGGAGCAGCAAAACGGAAATAAGAACGGCTACCTCCTCCTGCCGTTACTCCTCCCATAAATCGGTTATTGTAACTGAACCCGGAACCTCCCGGATTCATATATGGCATTTGTCCGAAATTGCCGTAATTAGTCGGTGTAAAGGCGGGTATGTCGCTCAGCATCGCGAAAACACCCGATTTATTTGGATAGGCGAAAGTTCGCGGGGTTGTTAATGCTTCAAAATCGTAATTCACAGCGAAACTCTGCCCACCGAAAATTCTGAAAACTTTATCGTTTTTGGAAATAACCAACTCCTCTTGGTTCTCGGAATCTGCAATAATCACAAAGCAGTCTGATACACTAATATTGTAATAGAAATCATTTGGCTCGTCATACAGTGCAAGGTTCTTTATATAGGTAGCATCTCCGATAAATTCTTTATTCCCGGCGATTTGTTGGGCGGAGGTTTTATCCACAAAATCTGCAGGATTGAAATCCTGAACACCTAAAGTATTTCGCCACAATTCAACATCAATATTAGACGTATCTTTCTTGGCATAATGCTGTAATTGTTCAGCATCCGCTTTTCCGGCAATAGCGGCAGAAAGTCCTGTAATATATCCCATCGGAATGGATTCCGACTTGTGCCAAAACGCATCTATCCAAGCGTGGAACTGTGCTTGGTTTGGCTTTGCGGCGGTTACGAACCATTTTTTTAGTTGATTCTTCGGCGTTGCCGTGCTTTGGCTTGGGTTATTAATATCTTGTGCCATTTTGTTATAGTTTTATGATGTATCGTACCGCAATGTATGGTTGCAAGTTGTTGTGTGCTTGATTTTCACCGACTGATGAGGTTCTCTGTTGGGAATAAGATATTTGAGAAGGGTGAGACGCGTAATTTCTTGGACCTACCGGATTTCCACCACCATAAAAATTGTAAAGGGATTCCGAACCCTGCAAATGGAAATGTTCCGGAGTTTCATTAATTGAAAGCGTATGCGTTTTCGCACCGCCTTTCACACCCAATCCGAAATCGCTGTCGGAAGTTGAGCGAGCTGCCCAAACTCGACCTTGCTCATCGGAAGGATTATAATCCTCCCATCCCGGAGGAGGTGGAATAACAAGCGGATGGTCGTATCTCACGATTGTTCCCGAAGGAACATCGCTCTGTTTGTTTTCCAATGCGGTGATTCTGCTTTCAAAATTGTCTTTAAAAGTTTGGATGTCTTTCGTTTGGAAAACTCTTTTGAAATCCGACCATAAGTAAGTATCTTCCGGTGCAGCGGTTCCGAATGTTGCGAATCGCTCGTAAAACGTCGGTTTTGAAACGCCGTTTTCATAAACAGCATTTGTTACTGTCTGCTGAATGATAACATTCGTCCCGATGCTTCCGCCGGTAAAAGGAAGAACCTCGCCATTAATGAAGACATAACCGTCGCTTACATTTGTTCTTGTTGTATAGCAACCGGTAATGATGGTTAAATCCCCTCCCAACCAACCGAGCTGGTTAAATATGGTATAGGCAACTTGAGCAATGTTCAAAACATTGGTATCAAGCGGAAATCCGTTTGGCTGGCTATATTCTGTATAATTCATATTGTAATTATTTTGTACCGCTTATCCGCGAGCTTGTAAAAATCGATGAGATATTTCATTTTAAATTCGTTGTATTCTAAATCATTCGGGATTTTTACGAAAAAATCAGCTCCCGTATCG
>CAYSQR010000001.1:6960-22982 GCA_964433195.1 uncultured Kaistella sp.
GTTGTATTCGCTACTGTCATATAGATAGATTGTTCCAAGTCTTTTCAATAAATACGGCTGTTCATCTATCTCTGCACGAGTATATATATAAATTCTTTCGTGAAAAGAACCGTCGTCGATTTGGATTCTTCTTTCTTCCGGATCGAACTCATCGTTTAAAACCGCTCGCAGATAACATTTTTGTCCGTTGTGAGCGAGAATATATAGATTCTGCTTCCTGTTCTGCAACCAACGATAATGAATGTCATCAATTGGTGTAACGAGAGCTTTTAGATAAGCAGACAAAACTTCGCCTCGCAAAAATGTGGGCAAAATCTGTATTGCTAATTTTCTTATATCCAAATTAAACCACATAATTAATCACTGTTTGATATTCCGCGTCTTCTAATGACCACGTAAAATAACCTGCAACCGGAAGAACCTCGCCGTAAATCGCCGTAAGATTCCCATAACCTCCTGCAAGAACATCTATCCAACAGGTTGAAGCTGAATTGAGAATCGGGTCGATGACTCCCTCAATTTTTTGAAGTTTGTCGATGAGTTTATTTAATGTCAGTTTACCATCGAAAGGCAATTCTTTCATAAATTCTTTCAATGCCTCTTCGATTGGTTTTGAACCTACATCGGTTGCGGACGGTAATATTTTTGTACCGGTAAAATCGATTACTTTTGGATCTATTTTAATGGTCAGATTTAACTGCAATCTATCCGGAGCATAGTTAATAACCGTATATTTTACACCTGCGTAATTGATTTCATCGAAATAATAATCGAACGCGGTTTTCTGCGTGTTGTCAATCGGGGAAAGAACACCATCGCCGTTTTCGGTTGCAATTTTGATGATAAGCCGGCTTTCTGTTTCCGATTCCGTAACCGCTGCGTACTTGATTATTTTTGAATTTTCGACCTGTTCGTCCGTGTAGCCTGTATTGTTGAATAAATCGGTATCCTGTATCAAATCAAATCCATATTGAAAGGCAAGTGCCATATTTCTATACCATAGTCTGGAACCTTTCTTTTGATTTGCCAAAGCATCGGCAACCTCTGTTTTGTGGGTGTCGAAAAGAGTTTCGAGAGTCCAGATACAAGATGCCACAACAAACGCAAACAACCGCCAAATTGAAACTTTGGAAGTGCTGGTTAAAGCCGAAAGTTTATCATCACTCTGAGCTTTCAGAATGATGATTTCGTTTATTTCTGCGATTGTTCTTGCCATATTATTGTACTATAAAATCATCCGAGATTGCCCAGTAATCTATGCCCTCTAATTCTGCCTGCGGATTTCCGCCGGTGATTGTGGCGGTGATTGCTGTGGCGGGTTTTATGTTTTTGTTTTGGTAGTAATTCAAAATATTGTTATCCGGAAAAATAACTGTAGGTATCTCCAAAACTGCACCTGCAACAATCTCATCAGAAACCGCCATTCCGTTTGCTTTGGCAATCGAAAAGACATTCATCACGCTTCCGGTGTGTTGAATCGCAACGTCTAATAATGACTGATTATGGAGGACTGTTATCATTATTACTTTTGTTTATACTCTGCAACGACCTCCACTTCCAGGTCATTGTTTATTCTAATATTTTCTACATTCATTCCGTCTGCAATAAATTCCTGCCGGATTTCCCTTGCAAAATCATTCGGTCTCTCTGATTCCAAAAATCTGCGAGAGCCGACACCTGTTTTCGGATAGTTTTTAAATTCGCCCTTGTCAGCAAAAAGCAGACAGTTTTGATGTTGATAGGTGCTTTCTCCTATTACAAAATCGCCGTCTTTTATAACAAGGTCAAAATTATCGTCAAGTAAAATATCGTTTGGCATTTTATTCTATATTTCCTGTTCCTGTTCCGGTTTGAGCCGTTGCTGTTCCTGTGGTTGCAACATTCACTATTACCAAACCTGCTTTTATAAATTTTTTAATCGCTGCCGCTTGCTTTTCCGCAATCCGCTGTCGAGAAACTGATGGACTTTCAAGCTCATTTGCTTCGGTTTCCATTATCTCCAAGAGATCAGTTATTAATTCCGGTTCTGCCGCTTCTAAACTCATTTTAAAAGGTTTTTAAAATCATTTTTAATACTTTCCATTTCCGATTGCATTATTAGTTGAATTGTGGGACCGTAATTTGTCTGATAACCCCTTTCCATAACCGTGAAGATTCTTTGTAGTAGTTTTAATAAATTTTCGCCGTTCGCCTCAAATAATAATTTATCTGAAATTTCGATTTTACTTTTGCCGGTTATCCAAATAAATTTATCGACCTCATCACAGGCGATAACCATCCAATCGTCGTCATCTTCTATCCGTACTGCCAAGACATAAGTTTCGATTTTTGGAATTTGTAAAAAACTTTTGTTTCCCGTCAGAACCGGTCTTAATCTTACATCCAGAAACTCCTGTCCGTCTTCGTCAACAAGAACACAGGTTGCCTCATCTTCGTTCACCGATTTTACAACGGCGATATTACTGACTGGCGGAGCATTGTGCTTTGCTATTTCCGCTAATCTTTCTCTAATTTGCTCCGCTGTTGCCATCCCATAAAAAACCTAACGTTATTGTTTGCCTCCCGCCGGACATTCCAAATTCTCCGGCTTCCGATTCTACAAAATAGTTCCCTTTTTTTTCCGGATACATTCCGCCGTCTATTTCTATTACCATTCCTTTAGTTACAAGGGGTTCCAGGAATAGTTGTATATTACCTTCATAACCTTTGTAATTTTCTTTTGTTTGAAGCCTATTGGCAATTTCTTTTAAAAAATTGGAGGGGATTCCGGCTTTTACTTTTATTTCCTTTTCATTGTCATATTTATTCGCAATTCTGTTTATTGCATTTTCTTGCCGCTCCTTTTCTTTTTGAATTCTTTCCTGCTCTTTTTCAGCATCGGTTTTCTTTTTTTTAGTGCTTTTTATTTTTTTTACCTCTCCCTTTTTGTCTTTCTCCCGAAGAACAATTGACATATTTTTATCGACTTTTCTTTTTTGAAAATCATCGTCTTTTATGGTGTTATATCCTATTTGTATTCTTGCTCTTTCTTGTCTCTTCCCAAACTTCGTCCCAACATAGAGCTCGTTGAAATTGAAATAAACAGCCAGTAAACATTCTTTTTTCAAATACTCCAAAACCTGAATTCCGGTCGCATTCTTAAACCGAAGATTCTTTAAGGGAATGTCCGGCATTTCAGAAGATAATTTTATGTCTGTTCCAGTGGTCAAATCCTTTAACAGTTGCTTAACCGTTACATTTGCATACGTTTTATTAAAAATAACATCATACAGCTGATAGCCGTAACCTTCACACTCCAATTCAACAGGAATGCCCATTTTAACATTCCGGATAAAGCCCTCGAATCTTTTGTAGTGCTTTTTATTGTATCCCAAATGAACGCTTACTTTATCGCCTTCTTTGAACTGATATATTTTTCTTCCGTTAATATCCTGCGTTTCATTTGCGTTTTCGCTTATCAAATAATATATTCGCGGCAGCGTGATAATACAGGAATCAATAAAAGAACCCACATCGGTTTTCCACGTTACTTTATTAGGTTTGATGTTGGTATAATTACCAATGCTTATTTCGCTTGTCAGATAAAAAGCCATTATTTTTTAAATTCTAAATCCGTTATAAAATCGCTTTTGCACGTCAATGTAAATGGTCTTATCCAGTGGTTTTGACCTTGCACCTCCGGAAATTCCAATTCAGAAATCACTATTCTGCAACTGTCATCGAGAAATAATTCCACATATCCGCCGTGCATTGTCTTTTCTGCAGTACTTTCCTTTATAGTTACAAGATTGAGAATGTCATCTTCTGGAACTTTTCTGTTTTTCCCTATTAAAAAACCTCGAATTGTAAACTTGTAATCATCAATATTGACAATTTCATTTACGGTTCCCTTTCGCTCCACAACTGGAGTGCTGACTACTGTGCTGACTAAATTCACAGAAACCGTACAGGCATCTATATTGATTGATATTGGTTCGAGAGAACCTCCGGCAACTCGAAAACCTTTCAGTTCTATCGGATGCCAAATATCTTGACCGTAAGCACCAATTTTATTATAATCTTGTCCGAAATTCGACTGATGAATTGTTCCACGAGGCGAATCGTTTTTCGGAATACCTGAATACTCAATATTATTTGCCGGTTTTTTTTCGCCGGATTTATCCACATAATAGGAGTTTCGTCCGAAATATTCCTCGTAGAGTTTATATAGGTTGAAAACGTTTGCAGTTGTCATTATTAAATTAATTTTTAGCCCCATTATATAGGACTCTCCCCATTAATTCCATTAACAGTTTTTCAATTTCCTCACGGCTTTCATTGTTATTCATTGTGGTAAACTGGATGGTGTCAAAGAATTTTTGAAGATTAATCGTTATGTTTTTTGCTCCACCGCCGGAAATCGTATCCCCGGCTTTTCTGGAAGATTCTTTGTTTTTTTTCTTTTTATCCTCTGTGTCTGTTATCAGTCCTTTATTTTTGAATCGGGTAAGGTCTGCGTTATAAGATGTTGGCTGTTCATCTTTGTTTATAATTGTTTTTTTCGCCTCTACAGTAATTTGATTATCATCATCAGAAAATAAACCTTTTACCCATTTATATGCCTCTTCTATGCCGTCCAGCATAGGTTTTAAAGCCTCGTCCCAAACCTTGACTAATTCTTCCCCAATCCATCCCACAATGTCAAGAACTCCACTGAGAAGCCATTGCAATGCTTTTATAACATCTTTAATGATTTCACTTTTTGCAATCCACTGTACAAGTCCGCTGACAATTTTAGCCACTGATGAAAAGATGCTTTTTAAAAAAACCCAAACCATTTCATAATAATTTTGGGCAATTTCAATCCATTCAATCCATTCACCAGTTCCGGATGATAAACTTAGAACATAGTCAATCGCTTCGCCGAGACCATTAGAAATCATATCAATATACGGCTGTGCTTTCTCAAGCAAAGGAGAAATGCTGTCAGCTATTTTGACAGCTACATCCAGCACCTTATTAATAACAGGACTGAATGCATCACCAATGTCAGTTAAAGCCATTCCGAATTTATCCTGCACCTGCTCCAATTTAGCCCCTCTTGTTTGTCCCATTGCTTCTAATGCTCCTTCATAAATTCCGTCTTTACTCCGTGCCATCGCAAGGGATTTTGCTAAATCATCATAGCTTACGTCCATTTCTTTAACTTTGTCAATGGATTTTCCAGTGCTTCGGGATAACATTTCATAAATGTTGATTCCAACCATACCGAACTGTCTGATGTCCATTGCAGTTGCTTTTCCTACCGTTTTAATCTGCTGCATATTTGCAGCCATACGGTCAAGTTCGGCATTTCCACCACCAACGGCGGAAATGGCATTTGCTAAGTTCATCGAATCTTCCCGTGCATCTTTAGCGTTCAATCCTGCAGATATTAAAGAGCGGTTTACCGACAAAAGAGAATCTGTATTAAAGGGCGAAATAGAAGCATCTTGCTTAATGTTTTCGTAGGCTTCATTTGCTCCTTCTTTTCCGAGAAAAGTTTGCAGCCCTACGATTTGCTGCTCTTTTTTAATAGAGCCGGAAATAGCAGCACCAACGCCATCTTTCATCACTCCGAGAATTGCGGTTCCGGCTTGTGTTGCAAATCCACCAAGCATAGAACCGACTGCCATTCCTCCGACACTAAAACCTCCGGACGATTTCCCGGAACTCCCGCCGGAAAGGTTTCCCGAATGCTTACCCGCCATTCTTTGCAAGGATGCTAATTCCCGACGTGCTGCCGATATTTGGCTTGTGATAGTTGAACTTTTAATTGTATTCTCAGTTTCCCGAATCCTTTTTTGAAGCTCGTCATAACTTTGCCCGAGAATTTTATTTTTACCTTTTGCCTGTTCAGCATATTGAGACATTTTGCTGAATGCAGATTGAGAAGTGGAACCCAGTTTACCTAAGTTTCCACTCATCAAATCTTTCATTCTAACAACAAACTCTACAATATTGCTCACGGTTTATAATTTTCGTTCGCCCTGCTGTTTCCAGATTTCGAGGGCTATTCCGGTGCGGTAAAAGAATTTTTCTTCACCCCAATTTTTCAAAGCATCGGCTCCGAATTGCATTGAGCCGAAAACAATTAAGAACTCTATTCCTGCTTCCTTTTTGTCATAGGCATATTTGCCCTTTTCGCTAAGCGCGAAAAAATTCGCCTTTCTTCCCTTCTAAGATGTTATTCACTTGCAAGAAAACCGCAATAAACAAATCTTCATCTTGGATGAGCTGGTAATCGCCATCCAGCCAAAGCTGGTCAATAATCATCGCAACTGCTTTGCTCATTCCGTTTGTGCCGATTGCTGTTATGTAATCGCCTAAATCTTCTGCCAATGGCGGTCTGAGAACTGCCAGATATTCATCTACTTTCAGATAGATTAATTCCCGGTTGTCAAATTCTTGTTTCCATTCCTCTAACTTCTTTTCAGTCCAGCGTTTGATAAATGGAGTTCTGTCTTTTGCCTGTTTGTTTTTGGCGTTTTTTTCTTTCGTTTCTTCTTTTGCAATACGCTTTGCAAAAATTGTCTTTAAGTCGTTTGCCATTGTTTTGGTATTTTGTTGTTAGTGAATAAGTTGCCTGCTCATTGCGAGATAAGGGAGGGTTATTTCTCTGAATTTTGCTCCCTGTTCCATACTCACACCGTCTTCTGTGAACTGCACTCCGGCGGTAACGTATGTTTTGATTTTATCCGTAATACGGCGTTTAAATGATATTGTAATTACAATCAGTTCGTGCGGAACCTCTGTAATATCATCATACCCTGCATCCTGTGCTGCTTTGTTAATTGCATCGGCTTCAAATCCCAAAAGTTTGATATTACCTTCATATTTTTTGTTGGAAGTCATAATATCAATCGGTTCATCACCGGAGCCGTGCAAATGTTCCGCATCTTTGGTTTTTTTGCTCTCGAAACCTCTTAATCCTTTGATTACACGGTTCAGCACTTTAACTTCAAAATTTGCCCACGCACATTCAGAAGTCGTAATATTTACATTTGCCATTTTTTAAATTGTTTTAGTAAGTCCGAGGTTTATAATAATCCAAGTCAGATAACCGAATGGTTGGATTTTTACTTGCATTTCCAAAGTGTTCGTGTTTATCAAATCCTGATCGGTAGGAATAATGACATCGGCATCGCTGATTTGCCCGCTCATTTGTGTCAAAATCTGTGATCTGATTATTTGTTCCAGATACATTGCATCAGCTTCGTTTATTTTTCCTTCTTTGGTCATCCTTACCGATGTTTCCACAAAAGGATTTGCCGAAATAGTTGCAATTCTTTGAGCCTTGTCGATTAATCGACCATAAACCAAAATTCTAAAATCATCAGTTCCGGCCATATTATCAACTGAAAAGAAATATCCGGCAATGCCGTCTCTGGTATGATAATGAATGTATCCGGCGTTCGTGAAATTGTCAAGCTGAGCAATATCGAACTCATCAAGCGGTTTATTACCTATATAAGCCGATGTAATACTTAAAGCTCCGGATTGGCCATTTCCGATTTTAACGTGTGCAGGATATTTGCAAGCACGTCCTAATGCCACACCAACGGAGGACGAACCGTCCGGCAATGTTCCACCCAATACAGTACCGCAAAAGGTGTCTTCGGCTGTTTTCGGTTGGAAAATCGGGGTTTTTGTAACATCACTCACACGACCTTCCAATAGGATTCTGACAGGTCTGTTAATTGATTGCTGATATTGTCCCAAAGTTTTGGCAGCCGTTAAAGCTGTCGGAACATCCTGATCTAAGAAACCGCTTCCGGCATCATACTCAGGTGCAGGTTTTCTCACAACTCCTGCAAGATTTACCCGGCCTTTGGAAATATTTAGTAGCTTTTTCAACCCGTTTTGATTGGTAGAGGTAACAGCACTTGTTAATGTCATTGTGTCCTCTACACCTAAAATCCAGAGTTCCTGGCTTCCGCCAAGTTCTTGGTAAAACTCGCTGATATGGCGATATAAAACGGGTTCTTCTGCCTCCGTATATCCTTTACTTTCGGCATCCGGCAATGAATATACTATTTCTACTTTGCCGATATTGGCAGGTAAGTAAGCTGTTCCTACAATTCCTGCAACGCCGTCAGTTACCAACACTTGACGTTGCAAGTTGCCGTTAGCGATATTAGCTTTCACTTTCGGCGTTCCAGTTCCTTGTGCCATCGTTATTGATTTACAGAGTTTTTGAATTCATTTAAGGCATCAAAAAGAGTTTCTTTCTTTTGGTCTGCGGTTTCTAATTTGAAATGATCCGCCAATGCTTTGATTTGCTTGTAATCCAATTTTTCCAGCTCTTGAAGTTTGGCAACATTGTCAGCAGTATTAGAGTTTTCCAACTCAGATTCTTTCAAAAGAACTTTTCTTGAATAGGATTCAATGTTCTTGTCATCAAGCGTTCCGGCGAAACCTTCCGCCGATCCGTTGGTGTGAAATACACGACCATCGGAAGTGATGTGACACTCGTTACTGGACGGATGTCTTTCGAAATAATCCAGTGCGTTTTTTTTAAATTTTTGCATTTTAAAAAGTTTTTAGATTGTTTTAAATAAGGCTTTTCCAGCGGAGCACCCCTATGATGATGAAAATAGACAGGATACCTATAAAGATTCTTCCGAACCAGATTTGAGTTTTCTGCCAAGATGTTAAAGGTGTTTCCACTTCAACAGGCTTATCAATATATATAGGTGTTTGCTCGTGTTCTTTTATATAGGTTTCCCGCCATTGTTTATAGAACTCCTGAGCAGTCTGATAACATTCAATAGATAGAAGATTACCATCCAGCTTTACATCCGGTATTTTTAAGGTTTTCCCGGCAGAGGGTTTTGATTTTGATTCTACCGGTTCCCGAAGAACAGGTTTACCACTTATACAATCTACAAACGCATAATAGTAAGAGCTATCAGCCTCAATTTTGTAAATGGTATCTTTTACCGTATGGGTAATTTCTTTCGTGTTTTCGATAATCACCGGCTCTTGTGGTTTCCTACCAATACAGGAAACCAAAGCCAGTGAAATCAAAACAACAGATATGAAAAATAAATGCGTTTCATTCGTTTTAAAGAGTTAAAAACCTGCCTGCAAAGAGGCAGGTAAAATCAAAAATTACTATGAAAAAAATTAAACAACTGATTGTGTGATGGCAAGAACGCCCTTCCAGTCTTCCCTACGGCATCGACCTCCGGTTTTTATCAATCCGGAATAGATGTCACCATAATATAATGGATTACCTACATCTTGGAAAAGCTCCGTATCTCCGGTTGCTTTGGATACACTGTCTTTTTGCCAAATCAAGCATCCTAAATTATCGGTTGCCGCCAAAGCTTCTCCCTGTGGGATCGGTTGATTACTTACGTTTCCAAAAGCCAAAACAGAACTTCTTTCCAGGAATGTGAATCCTGCAAATTGTCCTACAACACCGTTTTTCAAATCTGCCGAACCCTGGAAAGCTGCCATTTGATTTGCAGAAAGTGAGTCGATAAATTCTTGGAACATATTACTCTCAACCATTGCATAACGGCTTTCTTTGGATACATTATCCTTATTCATAACGGCTTGTGCCTTTTGAAACTCTTTGTAAGTCAATGCTTTTCTTGTCCCGGTCTGCCCGTCTGTTGCATTCACTCCAGTTGCCGCTCCTGTAGTCTTTACCTGCCTGCTTACAGGCAGATATTCCACAACAGAACCGCCACCGGATGTTGGTTTGAAACCTCGCACCCAGTTGTATAGCATTTCATCGCCGATTGTTTCTGCCAAAATGTTGGTATGATCACCAAAGATGGAATCGGTCTTAGCATAGGAAATTTCCATATTTTCCGTCCACGTGATAAGTGTCGGATTGGTAGAAAATACATCCAAAGCATAGAACACTGCCGTATCGCCTCTTTGAACGGCAACTGCCGGTAACGAACTTCTGTTTTTAACAACCGTCGGAGCCGCTCCGGATTGTGGAATGTACACTACGGAACCGCCTTTCACAAACTGCGATTCGTCATAGCATAATTTCAAATGTGGATTCGTTTTCCACAATTTCTCAATAATATAGGATACCCAAAATTCTTGGGGTACTTTAGGATTTGCCATTTTTTTAGTTTTCTGTTAGGTTAGGATATTTTTCGTTTCTCAATTTCTCGTATAAGTCCGGGAACTTTTGTCTTACGGTTTCGAGCTCGTCAGAACTGTAAAGGTCGTCCCAGCTTTTACCTTCGTATTTTGCCTGTTCGCCATCGTTGTTGATGGCATCGGTTACAGATACCTGTGCGGGCAATGTGTCAATTAAGTCTTTCAAGCCGGATGGATTTCCGGAGTAGTCGGCTTCCAGTTTTGTAGCCAGTTCATTCGTCAGTTTCTTATCTTTTTTACCTTTGGCGATAAGATTTTCTACTTCTTTTTTTGTCGACTCAGCTTTCAGGTCTTTCAGTTCCGTTTCCTTGTTATCTAACAAATCCTTATATTCATCGGCTTTGTCGGCACGTTCAATAAGATCGTTAATTGCGGTTAGGACTTCATTTTCCTGAGCATTGTCTTTTAAGTTTAATGCTGCCAAAATAACAGCAGCGGAAAGCGGTTTGCTCATATTATCAAGATTAAAATTATCAAGGTCGGAAAGGTTTAGTTCGTTGTTGTCTTTGTCATAGAGATTTGCCAGTGCGTTGTAATTTCCAGGAATATCAACAAGTGAGATTTCTCTCGGAAACCACTTTGTAACAGTAGGTTTGGTTTGTCCCTCCAGTTTCAAACGAGCATCATTCGAGGCGGACAACACTACAATTTTACCCACTGATGCAGCGTTTAAAAATCCGCTTTCTACTTGATCCGCGATGGCCCGGCCTTCCGGATGCGAAAGATTAATGACCGGCTTTGCGAAAACTTTGTCGCCGTCAATTCGGAAATCTTCCCATCGAACAACTACACCTTTTTCCCGATCGTGCATCAGATAGCCGATGGGATTTTTTTTTACTTCATCAAGCTGTAAACCTTCCGTCAAGCATCTGTATTTATAAACATTAACGGAATTGTCAGTAATGCAAAATTCTTTGTCAATTTTTTTAAACTTCTCACTCATCAGCTTTACAAGATTTTGGTTTTGAACTATTGTGGTGCAAAGTTTCAAAATGATGTAAGTCTTTGAAAATAAGTATGCAATCCTTGCACACTTATTTTTATTCGGCGGTTGTCAGGCGGAATTTTGTACCGAGAAATAGTATAAAATGGCAAAGCAGGAACAGCGGGAACACGCACGATTACTATATGTGAATGAAAGAATCACATTAAAGGAGGTCGCTGAGCGCGTAAAAGTTACCGAAAAGACCGCAGGGAAATGGTGTAAGGAAGATAATTGGGATGCTATTCGGAAGAGTTTATTAACAACCCGGCAAACTCAATTAGCACACTGGTATAATCAACTGGACGCAATAAATGAAGATATTGCTTACAGACCTCCTATGTATTCAAAGGGAAAGCCTGTCGAAAGACCTCCTAAGATGATCCCGACACCTACGGAAGCCGATACGATGAGCAAAATCACTTCCAATATTCATAAGCTGGAAGTTGAAATCGGTTTGGGCGAAATCGTGGAAACCGGAAAGAAGCTCATCACTTTCATTCAGCAGGTCAATCTGGAAGATGCCAAACTCTTTAAAAACTATTTCGACGAGTACATCAACAATCGCGTGAAAAATGGCTAAAAAAAGAACGGATAAAGAATGGCTTTCGGAATGGAAAGAGTTCGGCGATAACATCGACAATGCAACGCCGATAGACCTTACAGAATCTTCCGTTGGAAAACTTAAAAGAATTAAGTTTTTGGAAGAAAACGACGAGGAGTGGTTCAAATACTATTTCCCGAAATTCTATACGTCTGAACCTGCCGAATTTCATCTTATCTCTACCAAAAAGGTAATGAACGCCGCTGAGTATTATCTCGTGCGGTCGTGGGCTCGTGAACTATCAAAATCCGGAAGAACGATGATGGAAGTTTTGAAATTGACCTTAACCGGGAAAAAGAAAAACGTCCTTTTGGTTTCCAATTCTTACGATAATGCGGAGCGATTGCTAATGCCTTATATGGTTAATCTGGAAAGAAATAACAGAATAATCAATGACTACGGAACGCAAAAGAAAATTGGTTCTTGGAATGCCGGAGAATTTACGACAAGGAAAAGTGTAGCATTCCGAGCTTTAGGAGCAGGACAATCTCCTCGAGGAACGAGAAATAATGAAATCCGTCCCGATGTTATTTTAATCGATGACATCGACACTGACGAAGATTGCAGAAATTCTGAAATCATCGAAAAACGCATTAAGTGGATTGAAGAGGCGTTAATCCCAACTCGTTCCATTTCAAACGGATTACTGCTTATTTCCTGTGGAAATATCATCGCCGATTATTGTTGCATTACCGAAATGGGAGCGAAAGCTGACAGTTGGGAAATCATCAATATCCGGGACGAAAACGGAAAATCTACGTGGCCTCAGAAAAACACGGAAGAACAAATTAACATTGCTCTTAGAACCACGTCTTACGAATCTATCCAAAAGGAATATTATAACAATCCGATGGACGGCGGAAAAGCGTTTAAAAACATTGTGGATAAACCGCCATTCAAATTGAAATATTGCGATTACGTTGTGATTTACGCCGATCCTGCAACCAGTAACAGCGAAAGCAAAAAATCATCTTCCAAAGCGGTTGGGATTATTGCCAATAAAGGTTTGGATTTCAATATTCATAAAGTTTGGATTGACCAAATGACAAATGCCAAGTTTATCGATTATCTGTTTGAGGCTTATATAGTTTGCAAAAATGCAGGTGTAGAAGTAATATACATTTATATCGAAAATAACACGCTTCAAAACCCTTTTTATGAACAGGTTCTTTTGCCATTGATTTACGAAAAATCAAATCAATCCGGAATCATTTTACCTATTCGTCCGGACGAGAGAAAAAAGCCCGAAAAATGGACAAGAATTGAGGGTAAACTCGAACCGCTGATAAGATTGGAGCATTTGACTTTTAATGAAAAAGAAAAAGACAATCCTAATATGCTTCGGCTGAAAGCTCAATTTAAAAATGCCAATGCAAAAGCAAAACTCTTGGACGGTCCCGATATGGTGGAGGGAGCTGTAACAATCATTGATGAAAAACGAGCCTCTGAATCTCTCGGAGCTGTGGAAATATGGGAACGTAAACCAAGCCGTCACAGGCTTTAAAATATTAAAATATGATTATTCAACCATCAGATTTAGAAACCGAGCTTTATCCGGAAGTAATGAGCCAAATCACTCGTTCAGACGATAGCGATGAGAAAATAAAGCACATACAGGCAGCGGAGGATTTTGCAAAAGGTTTTCTTTTTAAATACAATTTAAAAGCCCTTTTCGGAACCGCTGAAACAGAACCTGCTATAAAAGATGAAAGTCTTAAAAAATGTATCAAAATTCTCGCAGCTTACTTTATGGTTCGAAAAGCCAATCCTAATGTAAGCATTGATTTATTCCGTGAAGATTATATGATGATGATTGGCACAAAGGAAGAACCGGGCTGGCTTTATGAAATACGAAACGGAGCTGTCAATCCGGACTGGCCTTACAAAGAAGACAACCCGGACACACCGGAAGACGAAAGTACCCAAAATGATGATGTCTATTGGACATCTACAAAAAAACGAACAAACCGATTTTAACAATGGCAAAAAAAATATTACCACAACCGCAAACGGTTGCTCCTGCATACCTCATTCACGATTTTACTTTGGTTTCTCCGGATAGAAACCGAAAAGACATTCAATCACTGAAAAACGCCGTTACAAGTGCTGAATCCATACACTTTCCAAATCGTGTATTGCTGTACGACCTGTATCACGATGTGTATTCAATGGACGGATTCCTTTCCGGAATAATCGACAAACGAATCCGTTCCGTTCTTAACAAGAAACTGAAATTCTACGACAAATCCGGAAAGGAGGTTGAGGAATTGTCCAAGCTGATGCGTGATGCACTTGGCAGAGACCTTATCGCCAAAATTATGGAATCGGTGTTTTGGGGAATTTCCGGTGTAGAGTTTAAAATCGGGGAAAAAATTGTTTTTGAAGAAATCCCAAGAAAACATATAAAACCAGAAAAAGGCATCATTACCAAAAGTCAATATGCAATCGCCGATGAAAACGGCTTTAAAATAGACGATTTGCCATTCGTCTGGATTCTCGGGAAAAAGAGGGATCTTGGTCAATTACTTGCTTGTTCTATGTACGCAATTTACAAACGTGGAAATTGGGGAGATTGGGCTCAATATGTAGAAATCTTTGGACAGCCGATTAGGATCTTGGAATATGATGCGTACGACACAAAAACAAAGCAGGAACTAAAAGACATACTGGATAAATCCGGAAACTCTTTGGCAATGATGATTCCTAAACAGGCATCGTTCCAAATGCTGGACGGAAAACAAAGCAACGGCGACGGAAAATTGCAGGATTCTTTCAAAGATGCCTGTAATCAAGAAATGGCAATCCGGATTCTTGGTAACACAGAAACTACTTCCAGCTCCAGCAGTTCCGGATACGCTCAATCCAAAGAACACGGCGAACAGCAAGACGAAATCATCGCATCGGATTTAATTATGGTAGAGAATTACCTCAATTCTGAAAAGTTCCTAAATATCCTCAAATCTTATGGCTATGATGTAGATGGCGGACATTTTGCGTACGAGTTGGAGCTGAACCTTGCTAAACTAAAATTACGCTTGGAAATAGATATGCAGGTTTCTACCAAAGTACCTGTCGGCGATGATTATTGGTACGAAACCTACGGAATCTCGAAACCGGAAAATTATGCGGAGCTGAAAAAGGAAATGGAGGAAAGAAGCCAAATAGTTCTGAACGGAGAGCAACCTCCGGAAATCAAGAAAACCGGCAAAGAACCGGAAAACGAGAAAAATGACAATCTTGTGGATTTATCAGAACCTAATTTTTTTGACAAACTTTTAAAAAACATTGCCGATTTTTTCGACCACGCCCGACGGTAATCGGGCAGTTAAACGACCTCTATGCCAACACCTGCGAACATTGCGGAGGTATCGTGGAAGATTTGGCAGATGACGGCGACGATTGGAGCGATATTTACGAGCAAATTGCTGAAGACTTATTGAATGGTGCAGATTATAAAGTAAACAAAGATTTACTTTTAAAAACGGCAAATAAATTAACCGAAGCCGTAAACAAAGGGAGTGGCGGAAACGTGGAATATAATGCTTCAAAAGCAGTATTAATCGAATCATTGAAGCGAAATGTTTATGAGTTTTCTGCTGCGAAATCTTTAACCCAGATGATGTATTATAGGGATATGATGACGGGCGATGATGGTAACATATTAAGCAAAGAATCATACATCAAAAAAATAGCGGACACCGGCGAAATTTTCAATAAAAAGTATCTGGAAGCAGAATATGAAAACGCATATTATTCTACAATAATGGCGGATAAATGGAACAGATTCGGCGATGATGAAATGCTGGAATATTCTACTGCCGGTGATTCTCACGTTCGGGAATCGCATAAACTGCTGGACAAATATACCGCCACGAAATCTGATCCTTTTTGGAAAACGAACTTTCCACCAAACGGTTGGGGTTGCAGATGTACGGTTATTCCGGGAAAAGAAAGAAATGTATCAGATAGAGAAAAAGAGCGTTTTTCCGCAGGAATAAACAGTTTGAAAACAGAAAATAAGGGTACCATTTTTTACAAAAACGTTGGGACATCTACTGTGCTTTTCGACGAAAACAAACACCCCTATTTTAAAAATGCAAAAAAAGAGCTTTCAAAAAAAGAAATTAAGGAAGTCAAAGAGGATGCAGAGAATTGGAGCATTAATAAAAAAGATGAAATTTCAGATTTTGAATTAGATAACAAAAACATTCAAAAATTGAAAGACAAAGGATTTATATTTACTGAATACTCCAGCGAGGGTAAAGATATATGGAACGAACATTTTTC
>CAYSQR010000001.1:22992-46830 GCA_964433195.1 uncultured Kaistella sp.
TCAAAGTTCAACATTGAAAATTTAGATACTGAAATGTCCTCTTTGGCTAAAAAATATGGCGTCAGTTTTAACAGAAAGGAAATCTCTTTTGATGATGGCAATCTCTATATTGAATTTAGAGACACTGCCAATAAAATAATTGTGGAAAGAAAATTTAATTTTCAAAAAAGTATTAAAACCGTTGAACATAAATACTTTCAACTTCCTGAACAAATGCAAGGTAAAGGATTTTCAAAAGAGATGTTCCAAATATGGCATAAAGAGTATAAAAATTCCGGAATTGAAAAAATAAAGGTTCACGCAAACATCAATATAGGTGGTTATACTTGGGCTAAATATGGATTTAGTGCAAACAATCCGGATGATATGAGATATATTATAAATAAAGCAGAAAGGCTATATAACAGTGGAAACATAACAGAAAAACAATACAATCACTTTAATAAAATTAAGGATAATATGAAAAATGGTGTTTTAGATATGAATAAAATAGCCAATGCCGATTACGGGAAAGAGCTATTGCTGGATACCGATTGGAACGGTGAGATTGATATGAGGGATAAAAAACAATTAATCAAATATGAAAATTATCTATTCGGCAAGAAGTGATTCGAATTCCGCTCTATGTTGTTGAATGTCAGAAATAGTAATACCATAAATCTCGGCAGCATCTTCGATAGAGTAGTTGTATTCATAGATACACTCAAGTGCACTGAAACAACGATGCTTTACATCGGTTTCATCACTTACTTGAAATTCGCGGTGCATTTTTGATGTTAATTCTTCTTTCATTATCGTCCAAAGTTACAAAAATTTTTAAATACCAAATGAATCCGGAAGAATTTTCAAAAAACGTAAAGAAAAAAGCACAGGAATTAAAAACCTATGCCGAAACCCGATTCCCGAGCAAAGCCGGAAATATTGCTTTGCGATTTGTAAATGGCAACTTCCGAGCACAGGGCTTTCAAGGTGCAGTTTTTAAAAAATGGAAAGCGAATAATAGAGGCGGAACAATTCTAATAAAAACAGGAAAACTCCGTGCTGCAAATTACTTTACCACGCAAACAGGACAATTCACATTAAAAAATACAATGCCTTATGCCAAAGCTCATAACGAGGGTTTTAAAGGAGAAGTAAGTGTAAAAGCTCACAGCCGGAATAAATATTCCAAAACCAAAATAGGGACGGGGAAATTTACCAAATCGGGAAAAGAAAAACAAAGAACAATGACAATGAAATCGGGCGAAACCACTGTAAAAGCTCACACTCGAAAAATGAATATTGAGCAAAGGCAATTTGTACCAACAGAAGCAAGTCCGAGTCCTGTGCTGAATAATGCCATCATCAGAGAAGTAGCAAGAGATATTAACGAAATAATGAAATAAAATGGATTACTTTTTTTCAAAAATATTATTAGACCTGCAAAACAGAATTTCGACGGAAGTTCCGGAGATACAGTTTATAGACCAAGATTTAGGACAGCTCGGACAAGTCGGCGAAAACGGAAGACTTCCGTTGGCTTTCCCTGCCGTTCTGATTGATTTTCCTAATACTGATTATTCCGAACTGTCCACATCAGCACAACTCGGAAATGTACCTATTACATTTCAGCTGATTTTTGACAATTACAGCCAAACTTGGCACAAAGCCCCGGAAGAAGTAAAAGCGAAAGGTTTGGAATATCTTGACATCGAACAACGACTACACAACTGCATCAATGGGTGGTATCTTAACTATTTTACACCACTCATCAGAACCAACGTAAAAGGTCAAAACAACAACGACATTGGACTTCGGGTTCGGCAACTTATTTATACAACTTCCTACGAAGATTACAGCACCAGTCAAGATGAGTATAAGGAGGTTATTTTCAATTTTAACGGAGGTTTAAAAAAATGATAGTTGTTTTTCTGTGATTTCTTTTGGAATTACTATTCCTTTAATATTCATCCATTGCCGGTAAGATATATGAATATTGTGCTTCGGAAAATGGAGGCGTACGATGTCCGTATCCGGAACGTCCGGATGCTTATACTGCTTGTATATCTCAACGATAAATCTCGCGGTTTTCAAGTAATTTCTACGGTTGTACGACATTGGTACAAAAGTAAATCGCCTTAACATACAAGTCAAGGCGATTTTTATTCATTTAAAATTGAAGAAATTATCTGTAAGTCATATTTCTAAGTATCCAAGTTCCGGAGTCCGTACGAGAAAAATTCAGCCAAACATCTTGTTCTTTATTTTTGTAAATATATACAGGACGGGTTTCATAGGTTTTGTCGGGTGTTGCATCCGGCTGTATTTCTTTTTGCCAAAACGGAAAAATATCTAAAAATTTTCCCTTTGCTTCTTTAAAAATGAAATACTTAACGCCTTCAATATTCAAATCGGGATTTGCTCCTTTGCTACGAATGTCAAATGTAACCGAAACACAATGATTGCAACTGAAACCTTCCATATAATCGGCAATATCTTTGTCTGATGCGTTTTTAGGCATTAAAGTATAGTAAACTCTAAATCTTTTTTTGTCTATTTTTCTTTCGGGCAATATTTTGTAACCCTCAAATATTTTTTCCGCCAATTCTCGTGTAAATAAAGAATCGGAATTGTTTATTTTTTGGAGTAACTCCAAATTCTGTGAGAAAAAAAGTGCAGGTAACAACAAAAATAATAGTAGTTTTTTCATACAAGTTTTTTTAATGTTCTAATTTCGGATTCTATAATGTAAATTTGACCTTTACAATAATTGCACTCACTATAATCAGTCATTTCTATTGACTTCATAGTAGTATTTAAAGCGTGTAACTTTTCTTCAAGCCGACCAATGTGTTTTTTTAATTCTTCTATTAATTTTGATGATTCCATATAACTAAAATTTATAAGTTTCTTTCAAGGTTTCGTATGCTTCTTTTAATCCAAAACCAACGATTAACATTTGTTTTAAATCCGTTCTGTATTCTTTTGGCAGTAAATTAAAGACAAACCCGAACTCTTTCCAATCAGTAGGTGTACATAATTTTCTAACTTCCAAACTGAACAATACATCTAAATGAAAATCTAATGCGGCGGTTTTACATCTGCATCGCCCTACTCCAGAATTGTAATGTTTATAGAAAAAATCTTCATAATCTTTCATACACCAAATATAACAATTTTCTAAATTAACTCCGGTTTCACAAATTTTTTCTGAAATTCTCTTATCGCCACATTTTGCCACATTGTTTTTTCGCTGCACAAATCCGCTCCTTTTAAGGCACATTTGGTGCTAATCTTTAGAAGTTCCGTTCCGCCGGGAAATGTTTCGTCTTCGGTTTCCCAAACCCACGGCAAAATGAGGTAGCCTTTTTTTCGCAGAGCATCCAGAACCTCGTCTTGTGTATATTCAAATCCGTTTATTTTCATTTCCAATATTTTTTGTTTAAGTAAGTTGCAGGATAGGGAAATGCTGTTCCGTCTGCTTTCAGTTTTATCAGTTCCGAGATGTAGAGGATTGCCTCCATTCTGTCCGGTTCCGGGAGTTTGTTCCACGCTTTTTCGGTGGTTTCTTTTAATCCGACTTTCTTTGGGTATCGCCTGTAAAACGCATCAAAAGAAATGTCGGTTATTTCGACAAAGATCCAACGGCTTTCCTTTTTTTGAAATTTTATTTCATCCAGCATTTTCGATGTTTCAGCGGGAATTATTGGTATTATTTTCTTGACCTGTTCCGGGTTCCAATCGCCGTCAAATTCCAACGCCGCCAAGACTTCTTTTAAATTGTATTTAAAAGTAATTTTAAGCCCTGATTTTTGATGTTTTGCAATAAATGTTCTCATAATAGTTTCTGATGCAAATCAGCGTTTAACATTAGTAAGAAGTTCCGCTCGAAGCTGTCGAAATCATCTTCTAACTTTTCATTGATAAAATGTTGAAGTTCTTCAGCTACATAATACGGAAGGTTCAGTTTGAACGGTTTTTGGTTTTCCGCCACGGAAAGCGTTTTTTTAATGAAAATTTTGCGAGCTTCCATACGCAAAGAGAATTTTCCTTTTACTTTTCTATCTAATCCTGAAAAATTTACATTGTCATAAAATGACAACAATATGTTTAGAATGATTAATTTTTCTTTGGTAAATACAAGTGTTACTTTCATCTTAATTATAGCTTTGCTGTTCGCTGATATAACCTTTTACCAATCTTTCGCAGAACGCCAAATCTTTCTGAGCTTTCAGAAAAGCGTTGTAAAGCGAATCCAAACGACTTGGCGGAATATCATTAAACCGCTCAACCTTTGCGGCTCTGCAGGCAATTCCTTTCACGTAGTCGATTGAAACGGTTTTATTCATTTTTCCGAAAACTCCGAAGATACTTGCAATAAGTCGTTTCCTTTTTTTGTCAAGCGTTTCGAGGCTGTTTTTATTGAGAATAAAACACATCTCGTCGATTTCGGATTGATTGAGGTTTTTTGCGGAACAGGTTCTGCCGTGCGTGAAATTTTCGATGATTTCTTTCCTTTCTTCCAAAAGATTTTCTTTATTGAGCAGTGTCATTAGTTGTTTTAGTGTTGCCATTTTGTCGATTTTTTAAAATTGATTTTGTCGGTTTCCGGTTTTTGCAGAAATCCGATATTACGCTTTCCCGGAAATCTTCTACCAGTTCTTTTACTTCCATACCGGCGGATTTGCCGTCTTCAAAATACTTTTTGAAGACGGCTTTTAGCAGCAATATGAAAGTTTCGTTTGTCATTTAATTAAATAATGAAGCCTGTTTCGCTGGCAAATTATCAATCCTCGCTTTTCCTGCGTCGAAATACTCTTTGTCGATTTCAGTTCCGATAAACTCAAATTCTATTTCCGGATATTCTGCCTGTAGGTTGATGACAGCTTCACAGCAAGAGTTTGAACCGCTGAACCAGTCTGCAACAACTATCTTTTTGTTGTTCATCGGAATCACCAATTTTAAAAGACGCACAAGAAGCTTAACAGGTTTTTGTGTGGGATGAATTGCGGAATAATGGTCACGAACTTGTTTTATTATGGATTTCTCATTCGGACCGAAACAAACAGATTGAATAACATCTGCGCATCTGTCTCCCTTTTTCCTTTTACCTGCGTTTACCCCGAATTTTGTAAAAGTATTGCAGTCGGCTATATCCGTTCTGATTATTGATTTTTCGTTGACTCCATTTTGAATTGCAGACAAAACAGAAGAGCATCTGTCTTGAGTTTTCACAATCGAAGAAATCGTGCTGCTTAATACGTTATTAGAAACAAATGGTACCTTATTGTTTTCCAAAAAATTCAAAACCGCATCGAGTGATTTGGTGTTTTTTAAGATACTTTTCATTCTTTTCACATCACCTATAACCGAATCAATATCCCGTGATTTCATTTCCAAGTAGGGAATTTTCACCTTGTTAATGCCGGATTTTCCTTTACAGAAAATAGAAATAGTTTCGTGAACTCTCGACATTGGCATTAATGGACTTGTGCATTGTGATTTATCCCAAACTATTTCCTCCTTAAAAGTAAATTTCAAGTCCTGTAAAACCACACTCCAACGGTAAAATGAAGTTCCTCGACCGAACATTACTATAAATCCGTTTCTCGTCAAAAGTCGCCTGCATTCTGAAAAGAATTTTACTTCATCAAACGGTCTTTCAAGCTTTTGATTTTTTAGATATAGATATGGCGGATCAATGCAGATAACATCAATGCTTTCATCCGGAAGTCTTTTCATTACTTCTAAGTTGTCTTCGTTGTATAGGTCTATTTTCATTTTTAAGTTCAATTATTTTTTATCATCGAAAAAGCCGAGAAAAACCAGCATTAAGATGAAAATCACAAATACTTCCATAACTATTCAATTACGTAGTAGTCTCTGTACAGGTCTTCAAAATGAGTTCCTGCATACGTTGCCAATTCAGAAGATTTGAAGCAAAGGCGAGAACCGCAACTCGAAAACGAATCCCGACGATCGGAGCCGAAGAACGAAAACCGAGAAGCCGACGAAGAACCGCTATCATTGTTAAACCTGAACCACACAAACCATTTGTCCCATTTGCCGTTGCTCCAGTCCGGAACCCATCCTTCATTCAGTGCTTTCGCAATGATGATAAGTTTGAAATGTGCCAAATGTGCTTTTGCTTCCGGTTCCGGAAGAAAGCTGAAATCCGGAACTTTTGGTTCGATGCCTAAAACGCTACAAGCGTCTTCAAAACTTTTTACTTTGTCTGTAATCTTTTTCATTTCTCTAAATTTTAAATGATGAATGTTTTTTGATAAATGTCGATGAATTGTTTTGCTGCATATTCTGCCAATTCTCTGCTTTTAAAGCAAAGGCGAGAACCGCAAACCGAACCCGAAGCCCGACGATCGGAGCCGAAGAACGAAAACCGAGAAGCCGACGAAGAACCGCTATCATTGTTAAACCTGAACCACACAAACCATTTGTCCCATTTGCCGTTGCTCCAGTCCGGAACCCATCCTTCATTCAGTGCTTTCGCAATGATGATAAGTTTGAAATGTGCCAAATGTGCTTTTGCTTCCGGTTCCGGAAGAAAGCTGAAATCCGGAACTTTTGGTTCGATGCCTAAAACGCTACAAGCGTCTTCAAAACTTTTTACTTTGTCTGTAATCTTTTTCATTTCTCTAAATTTTAAATGATGAATGTTTTTTGATAAATGTCGATGAATTGACTTGCTGCATAATCCGCCAGTTCCTTTGATTTAAAGCAAAGGCGAGAGCCGCAATCCGATAACGAATCCCGATTAGCGGAGTAGCAGAACGAAAACCGAGAAGCCGACGAAGAACCGCTATCATTGTTAAGCCAGAACCACGGAAACCATTTGTCCCATTTGCCGTTGCTCCAGTCCGGAACCCATCCTTCATTCAGTGCTTTCGCAATGATGATTAATTGTTGATTTCCGAGAATGTGTTCTGAAACGCCTGCGATAACCATCTTATGGTAATCAATAACATCCTCATCAGCAGCACCGAGTAAATCGATGGCATCGGCTAAGGTTTTTACGCGATCTTTTATGTCTTTCAGGAAGATTTTCTTCCCGAATAGGTTTTCGAGCAAATTTTTACCCTTTAAATTTGCTTCTGTGTATGCCTTTAAGGCGTTTTCTGTTTTAATTGTTAAAGTGTCCATTTTTTTTATTTTTAAAAGTTAATCTCTAAATGTTCCATCGGCTACTCCGTAGATTATCACGCCGAGAAAAACGCCGATGATGATTCCCAAAGCAAATGCTCCTATTAATAGTATTTCCATCACACTGTAAATCTGAATTCTAATTTTTTCGGAACGCCATTCACCGGAACGAACTTCCACCCGCTGACATACATACTGTTCTGTCTGCGTTGCTGTGCTTTGAAGATGATTTCCAAACCATCATCAAATCGATTATCGCTGAATTCTGACGATAGTTTTGAAAGCTCAATAATTTTTGCAGGATTCAGCATTCCTGTTTTGGAGTTAGGTTTTAGGAATGTGTTTACCGCTGCTGTCAATTTTTTGTTATTTTCCTCATCGGTGGAAAGCGAGTTGATGAACTCTTTGATTTTTTCCACTCCTGCGTTTTCTGTACCGTCAAAACCAATGCTTACATTATAACCGATGGTAATGCTTGCCGAGCCGTCTTCGAGTGTGGAAGTATGACTATCCTGCTCGTTGATTTTCACTCCATAAACAGACGATTTAAGTTCCTGAATGGTTTCGTAGTCTTTCCACAGTTTTTCAATCAGCGAGCCGGTAATTTCGTGATGATGAACCAGTGGATCAATATTCCTATTTACATAATCTTCCGACAACTCTTTGAATGTTGCAATATTGTCGTTTCGTTGCTGTTTTTCCTGTTTTTCGAGTTCTTTTGCCTCTTTCAGCAGGTTTCTTCTTTCTTCCGGAGAAAGGTCTGATAAATTGATTGTTTTACTCATATCTGTTAAATTTTAAAAATTGTTAAAAAGGGCTTTCCCAGTTTACTTTGTTGATGTAGTTTAGCTTTATTTGTATTTTTTCTTCTAAAGTTTCGGTTTGATAAAATTGCCTGTTATTCAAAATCGCCGAGCGTTCCAAGTGAATGAACATTCTATCGAAATCGGTAAGGTATTTTTCTCCGTAGCTGTCATATTGCAGTGCGGTGGTGAGTTGTATAAATCTTTCGTCTTCTAATTCTTTCATATTATATTGATTTTAATTCTTTATGTTAGTTTTAATTCCAATTCTCGAACTCCCTGTTCCCAGATTACAAATGGCTTGTTTCCACCGAACCTGCTTTGGATTTTCGCTACAAAATCTTTTATAAACACCTTTACATCTGCATCGTACCTCATTTCATCAGCTAACGCTCCTTTTGGTAGTGCTCCTTTTGCGTGGCTGATGAAAATAAAGAGCGTATTTGGCAGTAATTTTCGCATTTCGTCGTATTGCTTTGCCGTGATTCTCAAATATTGTAAACTGTCTATAATGGCTATTTTCGGGCTTCTTTTCTTGCTCAATCTCAACATCATTTGCTCATAATTTTCGCATTCATATTGAAACCTGTTTCCGCAGCTTTCCATATTATTTCGCAAACAGGCGATTCGGAAAGATTCCCGACCTCTTTCTTCGAGCGTGTTGTAATATACTTTTCCGAAAGAGCTTAGATATTTTGCCACTTGCAGGGAAAAGTCTGTTTTCCCATCACCGGAACCGCCCCAAACCAACCACGCTCCGTTTCTTTCCGGTTTCCCAAAACTGTCTTTAAAATCGCCCTGAAAATCAAAGGTTTTAAAATTTTGTTTCAGTAAATCAGATATTGATTTCGCCGGTGGAATCTTCACATTTTCCGCCATAGTTTACGCTGCTTTTTTCGTCATAAACCATTTTTCCACATCTCTTTTCACTCTGCGGAGATCACCGCTGCACATATTGAATATTTCCGTTATTTTTTCTTCGTCATCCAGTCCGTTGGCGATGCAGATTTTGGCAACATCATCACGGCTTACATCGTCCAGGTAAATGAAATTGCTGCCTACACGGCTGTAAAATTCCTTGTAACCGGTCTTATCTCTTTGGCAACCTTTCAAAATCCTTTTCTTTAATGCCGGAACACCGGAAATAAGGAAACCGCAGTAACCGTCCAAATCATTGTAGAAGTCCATAAACAAATCCAAAGATGAATCGCTCAACTTATCCAGCTGGTCGATGATTACTAAAGGCTTACTCAGCCCTTCCAAATTGTCCGTAAATCTTTCGACCTGCTCCTCAATGGTTCCGTCTCCGGAAAGTCCGCAGTTCTGCAAAAGGTTTTTCATATAGTTTTTGCGGCTCCAGAAAGTTTTACATTCGATGTAAAAAACATTCGGAACAGCTCTCTCGTAATGCTTATAAGCGTGGCTTTTTCCGGTCCCGGCATTATGTGCCACGGAAACGCTTATGCTTCTGTTTTGAGCGTTCTGCATCAATGAAACCAACATTTTGAAGTTTTTGGTTTCCGCCGTTTGCCAACTGAAATCAATTTTCAGGGCAATCATTACACGCCTCCACATTTTGTCAGCAATCAATGCCCAATTATCATTAATCATCTGCGAAAGTGTTGCTGCTGAGATTCCGCATTTGGCGGAAAGTGTGTTTTGGCTTTCTTTGCGGAGCCGGATTTTCAGTTCGGATACAATCAGTTGTTTTTCTTCGTTTTTCATATCGTTTTTGTTTAAATTCTGTGTAAAATGTCCATTTCTGCATCTACTGCGATGGCTTCTTTTTTCGGGAGATTTCCTTTGAATTTTACCAATAGTTCCTGCTGTTCTATCATTTTATCTGGTGTTATTCCCGATCGTTTTCTTACGGCTTCCAAATCAGCTAAATCCCGGTTGTATTCGTCTTGTCTTACTTTGTGGTCGATATTCCAAATTTGCTTGTCGCCATCTTCCATCAATACAGGTATATCAATGTGCATTCTTTTAGGTTCTGCATTGGCGATAAATATTTTTTCTCCGGTCGGAAGCTCCTCGAATAGCTGGACAAATACATCCAGGTTTTCCGGGTCGTAACGGACTATGAATTTTTTGCCTAAATATTTTCGGCGGAATTCCAAGTCGATGGTTTTGTCCTGGTTGTAAACTTCAAAGATGTAATCCCGGTCTTTAATTGTGAGTGTAATACCTTCACGTCGGTAAGTATTACCTCTTGTTTCGTTAATCCACATATATTGCATTATTTCCGAAAGTGAAAGTTCTTCACACATTGTCATTTCGTGGGTGTAAACCTCATTGCGGTTTTCTTCAAAGTGTGGGTGTTTTGCCGAGTTCCAAAGATTTACAGCGGTTTCCCACGCTCTCAACAAATCTTCTTTCGATTTTAATTGATGTTTGTTTTCGCTGATAAAATCTAAATTCGGTTTGTTATCGTCTCTTTTTACGGTAATACTTTGACCGTCTGAATACCAGAACCGATTGATTACTTGCTGCTGAATGCGTTTGAAAAGTTGTTCCGCAGGATTGTTTTTCTTATAAGCCGGATGTGGATAATGCACACCGCCATTTATTGCCACAATATTGCTATACAGTTCCTGCATTCTTGCAGATTTATGCCCTGATTGATTGTCGTAAGTAAAAAGATAAGGGCGTTTTTCAGCGTGATTGACCGCCATTTTTACAGCTCTGAAATGGTCCGTATGGTCTTCCGTTTGCGAAAAGCTCCAACCGATGATTTTTTCGGAATACACATCGAAAATAACGTTGATACGGAGTTTCGCTCCCATTTTATTACCGGAAGTTTCTTCGTAATGGATCCAGTCGAGTTTTGTTCCGTCGATTGCCCAGTAAACATTCGGGAACCAGCTTCTTTTGTCTCTTTTCAAAGAATGTTGAAACTTATTCGCCCAGGTTTGTTTTCCGTGGCGTGCAAGTGTCCAAATACGCTCGTTTTCCGGTTCAAAAAGGAAATTATGAATAGATGCTTCTGTAATTGTGGGCCACTCATTTTCTTCACGCACTTTATTATACTCATCGTGAACCATCGGAATGGTCAATTTATTCGGAAGCGAGTAAAAAGCGAGGATAAAATCGGCTCTGTCGCCGATGATTTTTGCGGTGTGCTGGTTTCCTTCGTTTTTGTGGATAAACGAGGCGTAACCTTCCGACAGATAACGCTCATAGCGTTCTTTTAACCGCTTTGCAACGCTCGGCAAATTATGCTGCCATCTTTTGTCGTTCAGTTGGTTTACGGCATCCGATACATTTTCCCAGATTTTGGTTTTCTTTTTCCCGAAGATTCTGCCTTTAAGACCGTGATTATTAAACACTGTTTGAATAGCGTTTAAAACACAACAGTTGGTGGTTCTTTCGATTTGTTTCTCTTTGGAAAGGGATTTTCCGTCCGGATTCCGGTGTGAACTGAAAAATTCCGCTGCTTTGGCATCCGGCACGATATAAGGTTCGAGCAGGTTTATCGTTGTAACATCTTCCGGATTGCCGAGTTTTTCCTTGCAGATTTCTTTAATGTGTTCCGGCAACTGGTGGTAGCTTAGAAGGGCTTCGTTACCCAAACCTTTACCTTCACGGCTCCGAATGAGTTTTTTTCGGTAACAATTTAATTTGTAACCATTGTAACTCATTATTCCAAAATCATCATAAAGCAGACTTGCCGGGATGGAAAGGATATTGTTGTGATATATGTAAGTTTTTGGTTGCATATTTTTAAAATTGTTCCGGCTGTGGTTACGAGCCACACTTTGGAAGCGTTTCGCCGGAATTGACTAAATTTGTAATCTCACTTAAAAATTTAGTTTTATGGATTTGGTTAAATTCAATCAGTGGACGATTGAAAATTTTCAATTTGACTGCTTTGAGAATGATTTTTTTGAAAAGGCATTAATAAGCGTTCAAAATGAATTTAAAAGCTCTACAATTAATGGGGTTTCTTTTGAGCAGTATTATGAAAAGAATCTTTTTGAGAAGTTTCTTTGTCAATATCTATCTCGGTTACAACTTTTATTAAAGCAGATTCCACTGCCGACTTCACGCATTCAGTTAAATATTCTGGATATTGACTTGAATTCGTATTATCAGCAGAAGGAATATTTACAACAACAAGTTTCTCTATTAGAGTGCCGATATGAAGATGAATTTTAGTTTCCATTGTATTGATAATTTTAAATGATTCCTAAATATTCGCTTAATTCGTCATCAGATAGAACCGGCGTGTAAGTCGTTTTTACCACGAAGCCAAACAGCTTGGTATATGTGGCAATTTCTTTTCGGCTTGTTGCAACATCTGTTACCTCTCTTGTGGTAAAGCAGATGATTTTTTGAAGTAGTTTTTTCATAATATTTATTTAGGCAGGTTCAAGTTCTATCCAGTCCAGAATATCGTCTTCAATATCATTTCTGATGATTTCAAAGAGAGCAAGTTGCTTTTCTTCGTAATCCTCAATATCCATTGCTGCATCGTACGCAGGCATATTGCTTGTCGTTCTTCTGAATTGCTCACATTCACCTTCATATTCAAGTACAGCAGTTATTTTTTTATGCCCATATCCCGAAGGTAGTGCTTGAACGTGCTGGAGAATTACCTCGTAATCTTTGATTTTAATTGTTTTCATATCGCTTGTTTTTTATAATTTTCTATTAACGCTTTTCGATTTTCCTTAATGACTTTCATTGCCGCCAATGCTTCTTTGTCGCCTCGCCTGTATCTCATTCTTGCAGCATCGGAAGAAACATTCAGCATTTCGCCGAGTGTGAGATAGTCTCCGTACTGTCCTCTGTTTTTTTGTTCTGTTTTCATAACAAATAAATTTTTATTATACCTTTGTTCTAATGTTAGGACAAATATAATAGTATATTTCCTAATAATCCAAATATTTAATAGTTTTTTTTCTATGATAAAACAAAGAATCTTACAATACCTTGATTTTAAAGGGATTAGTAAATATGAATTTTATAAAAAAACATCTTTTTCTAATGGTTTTTTAGACAAGGAGGGTAATATAGGCTCCGACAAATGCGAGAAAATATGCTACGTCTTTCCAGACATTGATTTGAAATGGTTAATAACCGGAAATGGCGATATGTTAATAACTGGAAAACAAGAAAAAGAGGCATTGTATGTTGCAGAAGACCGTCCACATTATGGTAATTTAAAACCTATTCCGTTGGTTTCCCAAAAAGCAGTGGGAGGTTTTGGTAATCATTCTTTTGCAGTAGAGGAAAAAGACGTTAAAGAATACTATGTAGTTCCGAAGTTCAAACATAAAAAAATAGATTTTATGATAGAAGTAGAAGGACCATCTATGTATCCGAAATATAATAGTGGTGATGTAGTGGCTTGCACTATTATAAAAGAAAATAGTTTTATACAATGGCACAAGGTTCACGTTGTGGCAACGCTCGACCAAGGCATTATTATAAAAAGGATAGAACCAAGCCAAAAGGAGAATTACCTAACAATGATGTCCGATAATGAAAAATACAAACCTTTCGATGTTCCGCGTGAAGAAATTACCGGCATTGCCCTCGTTGTCGGTGTCATTCGGCTGGAATAATGGTTGCTGGGGTATTATCATTTTGTTTGTATATGGATCGGATCCGAATTTTAAAAAAGGATCAGCTACTTTTTTATACACCACTGAGGAACTGCAACAAAAAGCAGTAAAAGAAACCAAGCGAGGTAATTTCTTTAAGATAATGCGATTTTTGGGATTAATACTTAGTATTTTAGGTGTTATTTTTTCATTTGTAGTATTTATTATCGAACCAAATTAACACAGTAAATACTGTAAACAATGTGGTTAGCACTGCTCCAGAAAATATGCATTTTGAATTGTTTTGAAAAATACCGAGAATAATAAATGCAACACCTATTAATGCACTGGCTGCAAAAATAATAGTATATGTTTTAGCGGGAATCATATCACAAAATTAAAGAATTTAAGTGATTACACAAGTCGAAATACTGAAACGAAGCAATTAACTAATTATATATCAGTGGTTTATATTTAAATTACAGTCGTTTTTTATGTCATTACACCCCAATTATAAAGCCGTTTTTTAGGTTTATAACGTGTATTTATGTCGTTACGCCTAATTTTAGAAGCCAAAAAAAACGCTTTTTTGTAACCCTAACTGTAACCCTAACTGTAACCCTAACCCAAATAAAGCAAAAAATATCATCCGCAGGATCGGTATTGGTTTCGGGCATAAAAAAACCGCCTTTTCGGGCGGTGTAAATAGCGTAAAACAGCAATATTAAAGGGTAATGGCAGATAATTGTCTTTTATGCGTTCAAAACGGTATATTTGTATCTATAAAGGGTAATTATTAAAAGTAAAAACGGTAATTAAATGGTAGTAAATGGACATTATGTTGCAATTCTGCATCTTGTAAAAATTTGGCTTTTTTCCTTTATTTATCGGCTTTTTTTGGCTTTTTTTGTTAGTGTTTGTTTTAGACATTATGTTATTACCCCCTTACCAGTTAAATTGTTGGGCTATGAATACACAAATGAATAGAATTTTGTTCCATAAAAATATTCGTGTTCGTGGCAATCATTTATTTTGAGGCATTATTCAGTGCCATAACGAAATTTTTATCAATCACTTTCAGAGAGCTGTATTCTATATCGCACACATTACTTGTAAACTGATAATCTCCTTTCTTCAGAACAATGGAGTTTTCGCCTCGTGCAGAAACCGGGAGATTATAAGATTCTCTTCCCTGAATACGTATAATTATATTACATTGGGAATTATTCTTTATCATAATAATGGCATCTTGAGAATGTGAATCTTGACTAAACAGTTGATTAAGCAGTCTTACTTTTCTTTTTTTACCAACCTCCGTAGTGTCAATAGCCAACAATTCATCAAACTCTTTTTTCTCTTCTTCTTCTTTTGATTTTTTTTGTAGTACAGGTAACTTTTGTTCTTCAATTATTGGTCTTGCTGCCATTGGTGGAGGTGCATTTTTTGCGTTTTTTATCCAGATTGTATTTTTCAGTTTTACAAGTTTTTTTTTCAGAATCATTCTTCTGGCATCATCGGGATGGGCTTCTTTCAGAAAAGACTCAATTTCTTCTATACTCTCACTTTGAAGAATATCTTTATAATGATTTTTCTTCTGAGAGCTGACTATAAAAAAAACAAATATGTGAAACAGTATCAAAAACTTTTTCATTTCACTTTATTCTGAATTTAAGATAAGTTATTGTTTTTCCTTTTGCGGAAAACAATTCTTCATAGTAGGTTTTAATCTCTCTTAAAAGCGGAGTTTCCGGCTCAAATTCCGGTGCTCCGTAAATGTCGTGATGTGCAGCAAGTATTTCGTAGCCTAAACCTTGAAGCAAACCCAGTGTATATCCGTGTAAAAATTCCGAATCGGTTTTCAGGTGGATGATTCCGTTTGGTTTCAGGATTTTCTTGTAACGTTCCAGAAAATCGGGGTGGGTCATTCTGTGTTTTGTACGGCGGTATTTTATTTGCGGATCGGGAAAAGTAATCCAGATTTCATCTACCTCATTTTCTTCAAAAAAACAATCAATCAGTTCTATCTGCGTTCTAAGAAAAGCGACGTTCTGTAAATTATTTTCAAGTGCTTCCTTTGCTCCAAACCAAAATCTGGCTCCTTTTATATCAATTCCTATAAAATTTTTTTCGGGAAATGCTTTTGCCAAACCAACAGAATATTCCCCTTTTCCGCAACCGAGTTCCAAAACAACAGGGTTTTGATTTTTAAAAACAACCTCTCTCCAATTACCTTTCAAATGATAATTGTCCAGAGCTTCCTCTCTTGTTGGCTGAAATACATTGGGAAGCGTTTTGTTTTCTGCAAATCTTGCAAGTTTGTTTTTACCCATTTTATTTTAACAAATTTAATTAAAATTATGAGTATTTTCGTCAAAATAAAATATACTTTTCCACACAAAAGAAAGTTGATTACTTTCTAAATATTGGAAAAAATTATGTTCCCGGATTATTCAAAGAAACCATAATCGTTTTATCAACTGTTTTTTGAGAAGCATATTGAGCGTTGCATACATTGCTCGAAAAAATATAATCTCCTTTCGGAACCACGATGGAATTGTCACTTTTTGCAGGAACAGGAAGACGGTATTTGGTATATCCGATTCCTTCTATCCGCACAATGATATTGCAATCTGATTTGTTTTCGAACATCACGATACTTTCTTTGCTTTTCGGGTCGTTATCGAAAAGTTGATTGAGGATTTTTACCGTTTTATCTTTGTGTTCTGCCGGAGAAACAGACATCAGCATATTGAATTCATTTGCTTCCGCATTATTCATCATCTTAGAAGCGGATATATTTTCCGGAACAGGAACAACCGGAGTATTCAGCTGTCTTTCATATTTTGCAATCTGTTTTTTCCTTATCTCTGCATTCATATCCCCATAACTTATTTTTGTGGATGGCGCTGTACGCAATAATGCTATTTTTTTCTGAAATTCTTTTACCCTTTGATCATCAGGAACTGCAGTTTTTATATAATCTTTCATTAATCCTATCAATCTGGGTTTCAGTATTATCCTTTTGGGGTCATCGGGATGTGCGTCCCGCAGAAAAGCATCGATTTCATAAATGTTTCTGCTCCGCATAATACCGCTATAATCTTTCATTTTTTGCTGAGCCGTGAGATTATAAAAAGACAGCCCTAAAACCAAGAAAAAAACCTTTCTCATTAATATATTTTTAAATTATCCGAAATTTATTTCACTTTTTTTGTACATCATTGAAAATTTATAATCTATGATTTTCTATACAAATTACTTTTTATGATAAATGATAATATTTTAGTTTTTAATATTATTCACTAAACCAATCCCTTTTTGTGCATAATTCAGGAAAGATAATTGGTTTTTTGTTTCCGAAAAAGTACCGGTTTCAAATATAGAAAAAAAAATAAAAAAAGACAATCCAAAAAAAATTATTTTGCAACATCCATCAAATGGGAGTTTCTAAGTCTTCTTTGGTAAATGGGAAGATATTTTTCGATATATACCGCAACTGCTTCATAGTTATTATTTTGTACAAAAGGGTATATTTCATCCGAAGTATAGACAAACTGAAGGAAGTTTTCTATCAGATTTACCGGAATTTGCAGATTAATGAAATAATCGTTTCCGTAATAATTTTTAATTTTGGTAATTGTGTTGCTCATTTTTTCATACCGCATCGCTCTTTCTTTCTTCTTTTTTTCTCCCGAAAGAATATCGTAAATACTTTCTAAGCTGAAAGTAAGCCCCCCTCCATAAAGTCCCGCAACGGGAAGTTCAGGCGGATTTCCGTCCCCTTTCGGAGCAGGAAGTCCTATCATTTTCTGAAGAGCAAGCGTTTTTTCACCGGTTTTTAATGAACTTACATCTTTCCTGAGATTTCCCGTAGGTTTGAATCTGCTGATGACAATCTCCTGAATATCATAATAAGCAAGTTTAAGCTCTACAAAATTATTAGTATTCTTCAAATTCTCTGAAGTTACGGTAACATCTTGCCGGTCTGTAATAATTGAGGTAAACCGAATGACATCACCGGGTTTCGCAGGAATTTTGAAAGAACCAAAATAATCAGTATAAACGGTATTATGAGAAGTAATATTGGTTACATAAACCTGATTGAGATAATAAACGGAATTGTCTCTGATAATGATTTCTCCCGAAAAGAACTGTGCATTAACTTTAGTTAAAATAAAAAAAGTTAATAGTAAAAAAAACTTATTCATACAGTCGGCAAAAGTAAATGAAATTTCAGATTATTGATGCTGTTTTGATAGGAAACAGCGGTTAAAGTTTGGTTAAACTTTTAAAATAAATGTTAAATACGAACACAGAAAAAACATACAAATCATTGAATTACAAAAAAATTCCCCGAAAAAATATTTCGGGGAATTTCGTTTTATCTAATAAGTGATGATTATTTTTTGACAAATTTCACTTTAGTTACTTCTCCATTATTATCTACCGCGATAACATATACTCCTTTCTCCAATTTGGAAACCTGTACTTTATTATCGGAAACTTTCCCTTTAGATACAACCTGACCTGTCATATTGTATATGGTATAAGTTGCTTTGTCAGAAATTTTGGTAATATTCAATACATCCGTTGCAGGATTCGGATAAACCTGAATGCTCTGAACTTTTGCATTATCATTTACAGCAAGACTGCTTGAGATTTTCACTGCATAATCTTCAACTTCACCGTAACTGAAAGTACCACAAGGCGAAGTAAGAGCTCCATCTGTATTATCCTTCATAATCACTCTCATTCCTAAGGTTTTATCTCCTGTATATGCATCAGCAGGAACAGAGAATGTTGCTGTAACAGGAGTAGTCTGGTTAAAAGCAGTTGCCATTATCCGCTCACTTGCTTCATAAGTACCGTTTCTGTTAAAATCAATATATACATAAACCGCTTCACTGTATTTTGTACCTTGCCACGCTTTGGTTACGGAAATGGTGTTATTCGTGGTATTGGCTACCAAATTTACCAATCTCGTAAGATCTGTAGAATAGTTTGTATAAGTGGACACACCCGAATTGCTGTTCATAACCGGACCTCCGTTTGCGGGAGTTACTGTTACATTAGATATATATTCATAATTGGAATTGTTAGAAACAAGCGTACAATAAGCCATCATAGCCGTTGTAAAGTTGGTTGACGGCGTATAAGATCCTGTAGTTCCCGAACATACTGCCGCAACCTGAACTTCATAAGCGGTACTTTCATCTAAACCACTTAAGGTAACACTTGTTGTAGGTGAAGGGATTTCCGTCCATACAGATTCCGATACCTTTTTGTATCTTACAATATAAGTTGCAGAAGCTACTGCATCCCACGTTACACTTGCCGAATTGGTTGTAATTCCCGAAACCGATAATCCTGCAGGAGCTGTACCATCACAAGCAACAATTGCAGATACCGTAACCGGAGCAACCGCATAGAATACATTTCCTATAGCAGAGATTCTTACTTTCATCGCAGTATTTGTAGGAAACGATGCAAAGCTGAAATCTTCCGATCCGTCATTTGGAGTTGAAGCGGACAAAACCGTCCAGTTATTTCCGTTATCGGTGGTATAATCTATTTTTACATTTGCCACATTATAAGGAGCGGAATTGGTTCCCACTACATCCCAAGTTAAAGGACCAGGAGCATTGTTATAAACTTTGGTAGAAGTAATTTTGAAAGGTCCGTTTGCACCCACGGTTACTTTTTGCAAAGCGTGTTGGGTTTGTTGCTGAGTAACATCCGGATTATTATCTCTTACCGTAACTCTGAAGTTGGTAGTTCTTGCAACAGTAGAAACCGCTTCCCAATCTGCATTGTTTTTAAGATTTCCTGCCATCACCGTACTCAGTTTAGGGAAATATCTTGTTGGATTATCAGTTCCTGTCCAAGATCTGAAAGAAGGACCATTCGTTAAATTACCCAAATTACTTATAGAAGTAGTAGAAGTAGCATTATCAACCTGTTCCCAAGTATAAGTCATAGGATTTCCTTCGGCATCTGTTGCTTGTGCAGTAAGTACAAAAGCGGTGCTTTTAGGAATAGTAACATCCGGCATCGGTGTAATTACCGGCGGATTATTTGCTATGGCAGTTTCAATATCACAGGTTTTATTATTCAAATTAGTTTGAATCTGAATCAAACTTGCAACGTGAAAATAAGCATCCGAATTAGGCTGCACATCGGTTGAACCGGTAATTCCTGCGTATCCCATAATGGTAGATCCGGATCCTGGTTCTACATTCACACCCGTTCCTTCTAAATTCATAGAGAACGTATGATTTCCTCCTAATTGATGTCCCATTTCGTGAGCAACAAAGTCGATATCGAAAACATCTCCTGACGGATTATTTAAAGCGGTATATCCCGAACCTTTCGCCAACGAACTACTCGATGTAGGATTCACACAGACGCATCCGATACATCCTGCATTACCACCACTTCCACCGGCACCAAAAAAATGACCGATATCGTATGCATCATTTCCGATAGTACTGGTAAGTGTTTGTTGTAATTGTAAATTATAATTACCTGTATATGGATCTGTAGCCGGATTTGTATAAATTAATTGTGGAAAATCCTGAAGAATTAATTTTAATGCTAAATCTTTTTCGTAAACTCCATTTACTCTTGTCATCGTAGCATTAATTTGAGTTAATGCTCCTGCAACTCCTCCGAAAAAAATTGTATATTCTCCGTTTACAGATATTGCAAGGCGCATTGTTCTGTACTTTTTGTCAGAAGCTTTGGAGAAATCGGATGGATTGTTAGTAAAAACATTTCCGGATTTATACAAATCATCCATTTGTTTTTTAGTTGTAATCGGTTCACTTGTAGAACAAACGAATGCTTTATCAGACTCTGATTTATTGGTTTTCGGATGTACTCCGTAAACCGTTTTTTCTTTATTTTGCGGCTCGATGAATTCATACGCTCCGTTTTTGAAAATCATAGACTGAAAGTCATTCGGAGCTACACTGAACCTCACATACGCAGAAGAATCATCTATTCCCACTCCTACATAAGATCCCAACTGATATCGGTCTGCAATAGATTTCACCACAACAGGAGAACTATACACTGCAAATCTTTCAATTTTACCATTTAAAGTAGGTAATTTAATTTCAACTGCGATTGCACTTTTTCCAGTTTCCTGTGCATTGGCAAGTTTGGCTCTCATCTCGTTAAGATCCAACGCATAATACTGTTTCACATCCGTATTCGGACGGATTTTCTCTCCCTGCATCGAAGTAGGACTCCATTGTGCAAATGCAGCCGTACTCACTAATCCGCAAAGTAAAGAAGTAAAAATTCTCTTCATAAGATTAATTTTGATTTAAAATTGAACAGCCCAAAAGTAACTTTTTTTTATATGATGCCAAAATAAAACAATACGATTCTTTAATAATTTTTGAAAATATTTTCACTCCTCATTAAAATAAATGTCATATTTACATAATATAATCAATTTAATTACGAAAAGTAAAATTAAAATAAAAAAATTAAGAAATTATTCTGATAAATTACACCAAATAATTATACTAAAGACATTCCTTTTTCTATTACTAAAAATAATATCCGAGATTCCAGGAAAATCCGAGATTGAATTTTGAAGAACTTTTCCCGAAACCGGGAACAATCATAGGTTTTATATCATCTTGCTCGGTAGAAAACAGTAAATATTTCGGCTGTAGATTCACGTCAATATAAAAGGAAGAATCGAACAATTGTACTCTTCCACCTATCATTCCTTCAATCCAGTACGAACTTTGCGAAGATGCGGGAAATGCAACAGAAAAATCACTTCCTCCGTAACCACGGACAGGAACTGCTTTGTATTCCTGTTCGTAAAACGAGCCTGCGAATTTTCCACCGGCATAAAATCCGTTCAGCGAATTTTCTTTGTCATTTGCCAACATATAAAATGAACCGATTTTCAGAAAAAAACCATTCACAGAAGCATCGTAACCGTTTTTTCGGTAAATATTTTTTTCAAAACCTGCATCTGCAACGGCGTGGAGATTTTTTTTTATCCTTGATGATACAAATCCCTGAAAAAGTTTCTGTTCGGAAAAAGCACCGATTCCAGCATTCAGCACATCGAAACCCACCAAAAAGTTTGGTTCGTATTTCCATTTTGCTTTTACGGTATCCTGCTCTTTCTGTGCAAAACCGATGACAAAAAATAAACTAAAAAAGAAGAAAAAGATGCGTTTTGCTTTCATCAATAATCTGAGTTTGATTTTGTTCCGTTTCCAAAACCGCATTCGGAATCGTAACGGAAGAACTTACGTTTTCATAAATTTTCTTGATTCCGCACGCCGGAGAAACGTATTCCGTTTTGGTTTCATAATTGATTTTAATTTTAGAATCAATCTCCGTTTTCGATAATCCTACATAAATTTCGGTAAAGGAATTTTCGTCCACTCGCAACGGAACAAATACCGAATCTGTTTTCAGTTTTGTTGCAATTACCGGGATTTGTCCGTTTCCGTAATCCACATTTATATATAAGGAATCTAAGGTTTTCAGCTTTCCGGTTTCTTTGGTTTTAAATTTTATTTTTATTCTCGGGGTAGCTTCGCCGCTTGTACAAATATCATCATCGCTTCCACAGGAAACCATCAGAAGAACAAGAAAAATGTAAATAAGCGATTTTCGGAATTTCATAGAATACTTTGATGTAAAGTTAGCGAATCCGTTCCAGCAATGCAATGTTTTCAACGTGATGAGTCTGCGGAAACATATCGACGGGAAGTATTTTCACGAGATGATAATGTTCCTTCATCAAAGCCAAATCTCTTGCCTGTGTTGCAGAATTACAACTTACATACACCACTTTTTCGGGGGAAAGTTTCAGGATTTGTTCCACCACTTTTTGGTGCATTCCGTCTCTTGGCGGATCGGTAATTAATACATCCGCTTTCGGATGATTTGCCAGAAATTCATCATTGAAAATATCTTTCATATCGCCGCAATAGAAAGTGCAGTTCGATAAACCGTTCAGTTCTGCGTGTTCTTTTGCGGCATCAATCGCTTCCTGCACCGATTCGATTCCGATGACCTGTTTTGCATTTCTTGCCACATATTGTGCAATCGTTCCTGTTCCTGTATATAGATCATAAACTACTTCATCTCCCTTCAAATCAGCAAATTCCAAAGTTTTCCGGTAAAGTTCCAATGCCTGTTTATAATTGGTCTGGAAAAAAGATTTCGGACCTATTTTAAATTTCAGTCCGTCCATTTCTTCCATTAAAAATCCTTCTCCGAAATAAATCTGAACACTTTGGTCATAAATGGAATCATTTTGTTTTGAATTAATGCAATAAACCAAAGTCTTTATTTGCGGAAATTTTTCTAATAGAAAGTTAAATAATTTCTCCCTGTTTTCTTTTTCCTCACGGAAAAGCTGGAACAAAACCATCCATTCTCCTTTTGAATTTTGCCGCATCATCAAAGTCCGCAAAAAACCTTCCTGGTTCTTCACATCAAAAAATTCCAGATTATTTTCAACCGCATATTTTTTCACAGCAAGACGTATGGAATTTGAAGGTTCTTCCTGAAGAAAACATTCTTTCAAATCCAAAATTTTGCTCCACATTCCGGGAATATGAAAACCTAGAGCATTTTTATTCTCGATATTTTCCCCTGAATTTATTTCATCCGAAGTCAGCCAACGCGCATCGGAAAAAGAAAACTCCATTTTGTTCCGATAGAAATATTGTTCTTCGCTCCCGAGAATTCTCAAGGTTTCGAAATTATCAATTCCGCCGATTCTTTTGATATTATTAAAAACCTCGTCGTGTTTGAAATCGAGTTGTTTTTCATAAGAAAGATTCTGCCATTTGCAACCACCGCAAACTCCGAAATGAATACATCTCGGTTGTACGCGAAACGGGGATTTCATTAGAATTTCTGTTGCTTCGGCTTCGTAATATTTTGATTTGGATTTTTTTACATTCGCATTTACCACATCACCGGGAACTGCACCGGAAACCAAAACGGTTTTTCCATCTTCGGTTTTTCCTATGGCAACACCTTTTGCTCCTGCCGAAACAAGCTGTATGTTCTCTAAAAAAATATTCTTTTTACGTTTTCTCATTGAAATTTATCGTGACGGCAAAAATATGATTTTTAAAATGAAAAAATCTCCCAAAAAATTGAGAGATTATTCATTGAGCCAACGATGAGATTTGAACTCACGACCTCTTCCTTACCAAGGAAACGCTCTACCCCTGAGCTACGTCGGCAATAATTTTAAAAAAAAATCACAATCCGATGTGTTGGTTGTGATTTTCTGTGAGCGGAAGACGAGGGTCGAACTCGCGACATTCAGCTTGGAAGGCTGACGCTCT
>CAYSQR010000002.1:0-22984 GCA_964433195.1 uncultured Kaistella sp.
TTTGCTTTAAAATATCAATTACACTATCCATTGCCGGATAAATAGCATCAATCTTATTTTCCTGTACTATTTTTTTGATTGCGGGAATAAACTCTTTATCATTCGCAAAAGGAATACCTCCAATGTAATTGCCAAAAATATATTTTCCGTGGTCGTCCACACTGTTTGCTCCAATAAGGCTAACGTGTATGGAATATTGAAGAGAACGATAAATCTCTAAGGCAACTTCTGACCCACAAGGAAAAACAAGTATGGTTTTTTTTTGCATTTTAATTATTCTGAATTTTCAATAATGGCTTACAACAATCACACTCAACATACAACATAAAATTAAGGTTGCACTATAGGCTATTCTCATTCTTCTTCTTTTTTAATGATTTTCCAATACCCTCCTTTGGCAGAGCCAATATATTGCAAAATATTCCCTTGTTTTAGTTTCTCAATGTCTCTCAATATTGTCCGTTTTGTAAATCCTAAGTTCAAAGCAATTTCTGCGGTGGTTATTCGAGGTTTTTCCGTTATCGACTTTACAATTTGTAACAATCTGTTTTCGGTGACATTTGTAACACTGTCTTTTCCTTTTCCGATAATTGGAGCAAAAACCGTTACCTGAAATCCTTCTCCGATGGCTTTAAACTCCGGAACAGGTAAATTCTCTTCTGTAAAATAATTTACAATGCGCCCTATTCCTGATCCATACTTTTCTATCCAGCCCAAATTTTTGAAGAACTCGGCAATGGCTTTATTTCTTGGGGTTGATTTATAATTATTTTCCAATAAATCCTGTACGGTGATGTTACCAGGTAATTTTCCCGGGTTATAGAATTCGATTTTATTGTCAAAGATTTTCACCACAGAATCTGAATCGGCACGATAATCACGATGGATAATCATATTTAGCACAATCTCCCGAATGGTCTCCAAAAGATATTGCCATTTTTGGATATTTTGAGCATTTCCTGTGATAATCAAAGCTACATTAATGTGTTTTTTGACAAAGTTCAGTACATCTTCCACTTGCGTAATAATGTCTGCCTGTGTCCGTGAAGTATCCTTTATCGTGATAATATCCTGAAATCTTCCTAATTCTATGGTAGTTGCAATAGAATCACGATTTTTGAACATCAGGTAAGCAGCATTGGTCAGTTTTTCTTCCCGAATTAAATCATACTTCAACAAAAAGGAAAGCGGAGATTCGTTTATTGTCATTCCCCTGCTTCTCATTATTTCTATGGATTGCTGTACTTTATCCAATGAAATATCGTCAAGATGATGAACAGGGTCAGGATAAGAGTCCCAACTCGTATTGAGCGACAAGTGCATATTTACCACTTCCGATACCGAAAGCTGATGATTGGCATTCTTTACCCGTTTGTAATATTTTCCTCTTACAGAAACCGGTTTTACAGGATATTCCTGAATTTTCAGAACGACTATTGTTTTACCTTGCTGTTCTATAATTTCCGTATCAGGAATAATTACCGGGGCTGTTTTATTTTTAATTTCATTGAGCCATTGTGCAATGGTTTCTTTACCGATGTCAATACCTTTTGCCGTTCCACTGTCTGAAATACCCACATATACCGTTCCGCCCTTTGCATTGGCAAAAGCCACCAACGAAATAACCGCCTCATCGCTGAATGTAGTTTTAAACTCGGTGGTTTCGTTTTCACCTTGCTTTAGGATATGTCGGAGGGTTTCGCTCATTGGTTAATCAGAAAGCATATTTTTTCTATTTCTTCTGTTTTAAGATCATAATACAAAGGCAGACACAAAACTCTTTTGGCAACATCATCCGTTATTGGAAATTTTTGAGGTTCCAGATAAGGTAGCGATGATGCCAAACTCGGATAGAAATAACGCCTTGTCTGGATATTATTTTCATTTAGCAGAGCGACAACTTTTAATAATTGTTCTTCCGATTCCAATAAAATCGGGTAGTACGCATAATTTTTATTGGTTTGGATATTCCAAACTTGTTTAGAATGAGGAAAAACCTGTAACAATTCATCATACAACTCTGTCAATTGTTGTCTTTTTTGAGAAATAGAACTCAGATAGCCCAGATTTGCCAAACCCATTGCAGCGTGAAATTCAGAATTTTTTCCGTTAATGCCCAATTCGGCAAAGCTGTCAAAACCGGAAATTCCGAAATTACGGATGTATTTTAATTTCCGATCAAGTTTTTCATCTTTACAAATAACCAATCCACCTTCTACGGAATGATACAGTTTTGTTGCGTGCAGTGAACAGGTAGAAATATCACCGTATTCAAAAATTGATTTTCCGTTGATTTCCACACCGAATGCGTGAGCTGCATCATAGATGACTTTCAAGTTGTGTTTTTTTGCAATCTTATCAATAGCTTCTACATCACAAGGATTACCGTAAACGTGTGTTGCCAGAATTGCTGTTGTCTTCTCCGTAATGGCTGCTTCAATTTTTCGGGCATCAATATTTAGGGAGTTTTTATCTATATCTACAAAAATGGGAGTGCATCCTTCCCATACGATAGAAGAAGTAGTCGCTACAAACGAAAAGGGCGTGGTAATAATTTCACCTTTCAGATCCAATGCTTTTATCGCCATTTGCAACGCAACGGTTCCATTGGTTACAAACAACAAATGCTTTAAACCTAAATGTTGTTTTAACTTCATCTCCAAATCGGAGGCTAAAGGTCCCATATTGGTAAGCCATTCGTTTTCCCAAATAATATCTATATATTTCCGGTAATCTTCTTTCGGGGGCAGAAAAGGTTTGGTAACGAGTATCATTTTTATATTTCTTGTAGTTCTACCATTCTTCTGAATCTTTCAGAGCTCTCTATCAGTTGTTTGAAGCTTCCTTGTCCTATTATTCTTCCATTATCCATCAAGTAAACCATATCTACATTTTTTACGGTGGATAATCGGTGTGCAATTATCAGAATCGTATAATTACCTTTCAAAGCATCTATATTGTTCTGTATCTCTTTTTCAGTTTCGGAATCCAAAGCGGAAGTCGCCTCATCTAAGATTAGAATATCAATATCCTTATAAAGTTCTCTTGCAATAGAAATCCGTTGTTTTTGTCCTCCGCTCAGATTGATGCCGTTATTTCCTAAACGGGTATTTTCTTTCTTTTTGAGTCCATCAATAAATTCTTGGATAGAAGCTCTTTTTATTGCTTCAGAAAATTTGGCTTTGTTCTCTTCCGTAGCTTCTGCCCAGAATGTAATATTATTAAAAATAGTATCATTAAAAATCACAGGTTCCTGAGCAATATAACCTATTCTGGATTGATAAGATGTTTTCTTTATTTCGTTCAGATTGACTCCATCAATGGTTATCTCTCCCTTATTGGGTTTCAGGAGTCCACTGATAAGATTTACCAAAGTGGTTTTTCCGCTTCCGCTTTCTCCTACAAATGCTACACTTTGATTTTTATTTATTTTTAAATTTATCTGCTTTAGGATTTCATCAGAATTTTCATAATCGAAATCTACATTTCTAAGTTCGATGGATCCGTTCAGCTGATTAATTTTATTTTTTCCGTCGGGTTCTGCCAATTGCACCAGTTCTTTTTCAAAAGAAGTAATATTTTGCAATGCTCCCGAAGCTCCCAGAAAATTATTATAATTGCTTTGGAAAACCATAAGAGCTGTCAATGCTCTGTAAAAAAACAGCAAACTTACCAATACTGATGCCAATTGTCCTCCCAACACAACAACCTGTATGGTTATTACCAAGCAAACTATCCCAATCAGCATTGGTTCTCTTGTAGCGGTAATACGGACATTGAGCAATCCGATTTTTTTGTTGTTTTTTTCAATTTGTTTTATAATATCTCTCAGTTTATCGGCATATCTGTTGAGAAAACCAGTGGCTTTCAGATATTTAAAATTTGTAATATATTGAATTATTAATCCCTGATAACTGCTGCTGTTCTTGGTAAGCTCCACCGATTGTTTTTTTGTATTTTTATAGATGGAACTGTATAAAAGATTTGTAATAATCCCTCCTATACAGATCAGCAATGCAAATTTCCAATCTACCGTAAAAACGAAAAGCATATACACCAAGACCAAAATTATCTGCTGCATACATTCCATATAGGTTCTGTAAGCATTGGTAACTTTACCTATTTCCCCCGTAAAAGAATTTTGAATCCTACCGACATCCGAAGTTACAAACGCCTTGAATGAAAAACGGGTAAACAAAGCAGTCAGTTTCATTCTAAGAGTAGAAATAAAATATTGGTTCACACCGACTTTATAAGATGAACTTATATAAACAGCGGTTCCCTTCAATGAGAAAAATACAAATATAATAAATAATGCAGTTTTGATATTCAGTTCAATTCCGATGCTGTTGAACCAATCGATGATGAATCCCATATTTCCCAAACTTTCTCCCGTTGCAGAAGAACTTCCGTCCGCCATTTGTAACAAGGGAAGAAACATTGTAAGTCCTAATCCGTCAAGAAATCCTATAAGGATACTCATTACAAGTACGAAAAAAATCCGATAACCTAAGTATCTGTAAAAATAAACAAAGGATGAAAAATATTTTTTTATGGCTTTTTTTAAAACTCCCACAACAATTTTTATTTACTAAGAAACTATTTAAATTTTATTTAAACAGTTTTTAGGTTTTTTATTTTATAATAATATTATAATCTGCCTCCTACAAACTCACTCATTAAAATTCCTTTTACATCATATACCACTGCATTTTCTTTTTTCATCTGTTCAAGATTCAAATTTAGAAATTCTTTATGAGAAACTCCTAAAACAATAGCATCAAATTTTTGAGGTTCTTCGCTATCGTTGAGAATGACAGTATTGAATGTTTCTAAACCATATTCGTGTTTTACTTCTTCCGGATTTGCCCACGGATCGTAAATAGTTACTTGTGTTCCGTAATCTTCCAAAGCGGCAATTACATCTACAATTTTGGTATTTCGCACATCGGGACAATTTTCTTTAAAGGTAATACCCAACATCAGAACTTCGGCTCCGTTTACGTTGATGTTTTTCTTAATCATTGTTTTTACCACTTGTTCCGCAACATATTTCCCCATAGAATCATTGAGCCTTCTTCCTGCAAGAATAATCTCCGGATGATATCCTAATTCCTGTGCTTTCTGTGCCAAATAATACGGATCTACCCCGATACAATGTCCACCGACAAGTCCCGGTTTGAACGGTAAAAAATTCCATTTCGTTCCGGCTGCTTCCAATACGGAATGGGTGTCAATATCCATTAAATTAAAAATTTTTGCCAGTTCGTTTACGAAAGCAATATTAATATCACGCTGCGAATTTTCAATCACTTTTGCAGCTTCTGCAACCTTAATTGTCGGAGCGAGATGAGTTCCCGCAACAATTACGGATTTATAAAGTTCATCTACTTTTTTTCCGATTTCGGGAGTAGAACCGGAAGTTACTTTAAGGATTTTTTCCACCGTGTGTTCCTTATCTCCCGGATTAATTCTTTCGGGAGAATATCCTGCAAAAAAATCTTCATTGAATTTCAGTCCCGAAACTTTTTCAAGAACAGGAATACATTCTTCTTCTGTTGCACCGGGATAAACGGTGGATTCATATATTACGACATCTCCTTTCTTCAAAACTTTTCCTACCGTTTCACTGGCTTTGTAAAGCGGAGTCAAATCGGGGCGGTTGTTTTTATCTACAGGAGTTGGAACGGTTACAATATAATAATTGCAATCTCTGATGTCTTCTAAATTATTGCTTATAAACAATCCATTTTCATTATTGTTTGATGATTTCAGAACTGCCTGTAAAATATCATCTTCCACTTCAAGTGTTGAATCTTTTCCTTGTCTTAGTTCCTCTATTCTTCTTTGATTAATATCAAACCCCGTCACAGAAAACTTTGTGGCAAACAATCTTGCCAAAGGTAATCCTACATAACCAAGTCCGATAATTGCTATTTTTTTCATTCTATTACTTTACTTCAAATTCTCCCAATACCAGTTTACAGCTTCTTTCAATCCTGTCTTAATATCGTGTGAAGGATAATATCCCAACAATCTTTTTGCTTTTTCTACCGATGCCAAAGAATGCGGAATATCTCCGGTTCTGTTTGGTCCGTGAATCACTTCAACATTTTTTATTTCAGGATCAAAAGCTGAAAGATATTCTTTGAGATACGCAACCAAAGTATTCAATGTGGTTCTGTCGCCTACTGCAGTATTGTAAACCGTGTTTACCGCATCGGGATTTTCGGATAACATTGCTTTTTCGTTCATCTGAATAACATTGTCGATATAAGTAAAATCCCGTGAATAATCTCCTGTTCCGTTGATGACCGGACTTTCGTGGTTCATCAGCTGTATCACGAATTTCGGAATTACGGCTGCATAAGCTCCATTAGGATTTTGTTTTCTCCCGAAAACATTGAAATACCGCAATCCGATACATTCCAGTCCATAAATTTTCCCGAATACATCTGCATAAAGTTCGTTCACATATTTGGTAATTGCATAAGGGGATAACGGTTTCCCGATAATTTCTTCTACTTTAGGCAAAGATTCCGAATCTCCGTAAGTAGAAGAACTTGCCGCATATACAAATCTTTTCACTTTTGCATCCCGTGCTGCAACAAGCATATTGAGAAATCCGCTTACATTTACTTCATTACTTGTAATGGGGTCATTAATGGAACGCGGAACAGAACCTAAAGCTGCTTGATGGAGTATATAACCTTTTCCTTCGCAATTTTTTCTGCACGTTTCCAAATCCCGAATATCTCCTTCTATCAATTGAAAATTAGGATGATTCAGCAAATGTTCGATATTGTGTTTAAAACCGGTGGAAAAATTATCCAGACAAGTTACCTTATTTCCTTTTGAAATAAAATAATCGCATAAATTAGAGCCGATAAATCCCGCTCCTCCTGTTATTAAAATGTTCATCGTCTAAAAAATTCTTTGCCACCATTTTGGCTCTTCATCGTGAGTATAAGAATAATATCCGTAACCATATTTTTTTCCGTAACGGGTATTTTCGGGCTTCACATCATTGAGGACGAATGCAAAATTTTTGATGTCATTTTCTTTTCTGAAACCATCTGCGAAATCTATCATTTCTTTGTCTGTAAGATCAGATTTCACGATGTATAATACCACATCGGAAATTTCGACAAGATGTAAAGTATCACTTACCAACATTACCGGAGCAGAATCCAAAACAATATAATCATATTTTGTTTTAAGATAGGCAATCATCTCATCGAATTTTTCCATATCGAGCAAATCGTTCGGATTAGGAGCTATTTGTCCACTGAACAAAACATCCAGATTTTCATTAATTCGAGATTTGATGATATACTTATCTGGAGAGGTTTCATCGGAAACCAAATAATCCGTCAAACCGATATTTTCTCCTTTCACAAAACGGTGCAACTGTGGATTTCTAATATCCGCACCAATGACGATAACTTTACTTTTCCCTGCAAGAGTAATTGCGGCATTCATAGAAATAGTAGTTTTTCCCTCTCCTTTAATGGAAGAAGTAATCAAAATAACTCCGCCGTGATTCACGCCTTTTGCTTTCAGTAAATATTTCAGATTCGAACTCAAAATCCTGAAAGATTCGGCAAAAATCGTAAAATCATTTGGATGAACCATTGCATATTCTTCCTTATGTTCCGGGATTTCTGCAATCACAGTTGCATCCGGAATATGAGAGATGATGTGTTGCTTTGTCCTCACTTTCGTATCCAATATATTTAATATGATAAAGAAAAGCAATGGCAAAAAAAATCCTACGGCAACCGACCCATAAGTAATCTGATTATAATTCGGTTTCACAATTCCTGTGGTAAAAGCAGGATTCACTACTTTTGCTTTTGGTAGGGTTACTGCCAAAGTGATGGCATTTTCTTCGCGTTTCTGCAACAGGTAAAGATAAAGTTGTTCTTTCAGATTCTGCTGTCTGTCAATACCTCTAAAAACCTTCTCTTGAGTAGGATATCTGCTGATGTTTCCTTTGGCTAAATTAAGCTGTGCATTTGCCTGTGCAAGTTGCAATTGCAATGTTTCACGGGATTCAAGCAAATTTCCTCTGATTAAATTCCTAAGCTCGGAAATCTGTTTGTTCATAAGAATAACAGCGGGGTTTTCTCCAGTTGCTTGTTTCAATACCCTGTTTCTTTCCAGAATCAAGCTATTGTATTCCGAAATCTTGTTTTCCAACGGTGAATTTAATCCCAATCCGGATGGCATAAGCTGCTCTCTATAAGTTTCCGCGATTATGGAATTTATCAAATCTAATTGCAGAGAGTTGTTTAAAATCCTTTTTGTATTATCATTAAGATTGGATAGGTTTATATTGGCTTGAGATTGTAAATCAATAATTTTATTCGATTTTTTGAAATCTTCTTTTTCATTCTCAATTCCTGAAAGATCTTCCATAATGATTGCTAAACGGTCATTGATAAAATCCTGAGTATTCTCCGCTTCACTATTTTTATCATTGATGCCGTCATCAATATATTGTTTGGTAAGTTCATTTAGGATATCTTCAGATTTCTTTGGAACGGTACCTATCAAAGAAAGTTCCATCAAAAGACCTTTGTTCGAGGGTAATTTAACAGAAATGTTGTTTTCTAGTACTTTAACTACATTTTTCACATTTTTGAAAACAACTTTTATAGGGGAAGTCAATTTGACTCCTGATTTTAAATCAACCTGAATAATTCCAAAAGGCATTTTTGCGGGAACGCCGAACTGAAAAACAGAAAATGTTTTTCCTTCTTCGGTAGAAAGTTTATATGAATTTTTACCTACAGGAGCCAAAATGTATGTTGCACTACCAAAACCATCCGGTTTATAAAGTGAAATAATTTTTCCCGAAACCGGTGATGTATCATATAATTCGATTTCCTTGATTTTTCCCACAGAGAAAAAATTCACATTAAGATTAAGATTCTGGGCAAGCTTCTCCAACATCGGTTTTGAAACAATGATAACAGTTTCTCCTTGAAGTTCATCATCCCCGCTTACTCCCATCCCAAGATTTTTCAAATCACTTAATGCTGTTCTTTTTCCGTTGGATTGCTGAACCATCAGTGAAACTTTACTGAAATATTGGGGCTGCGTATATCTGAGATAGATTTTTGCCGCAGTAAAGAATATAGTCATACTCAGCAAAAACCAAGGCCATCTTTTAAGATATCCTCTGATTTCTTTCTTTATGTTGATGGCTTTTAACTTATGTGAAGATGTTGTATTTTCAAGTAGTTCCATCAGTATTTATTTGCGGATTAAAGTAATAATGACTGTTAAAAGTCCCAATGCTACTCCTGCATATCTTAACAGCTGATCAACATCAGAGTTTCTGTGTACGGAAATTTGCTTGTTCCGATCGGGTTCCACATAGAGAATATCATTTTGCTGTAAATAGTAATATGGGGAATTAACGATGGATACCTCTGAAAGATCCAAAGAAACAACTTTCGATTTTCCTTCTTCTTCGGAGTATCTGATGAGTTTCACATTGGTTCTATTTGCATCATAAGTTAAATCTCCAGCCAAAGAAATAGCTTGAAAGATAGTTAATTTCTCTGTCGAACTTTTTTTCTGTCCTGGACTTTTTACTTCTCCTAAAATACTAATATTGAAATTAGCAAGTGTTACGGTAACCAAAGGATCGGTAAGATAACGTTTCAGACGGCTTTCCAAATCATCCTTTAACTGTTGTTTGGTCATTCCTTTACAATAAATATTCCCCAAAACCGGAAAAACGATACCCCCATCGGCATCTACAGTATATTCACTTGGGGAGCTAGTATTGTTAGGAAGAGTACCTCCTGTTGAAGCATTACCGGTTCTGGCCATTGTATTGATATTGAAAGGACGTACCGCAATATCATCAAAAGCTGAAACCAGAATTCCCAATACATCTCCTTCCTGAATATGAAGCCCCAAATATTGTGCACGGGAAACTTCCTGCTCAAAATTGTTATTCGACATGTAAACAATGTTCTCCTTCGGCTTACACGAATGTATAGTAAACAAAGTAATTATAATGAATACCGGAAAGTATTTCTTCATTTTTCTTTTTTAAGACTGCAAATGTACATTATTTTACAAATTGGAATCTGCAAGGAAGATAATTTAAGCACTTGTATTTTATTTCTCGCCTAAATAATAGTTAACACCAATAGCTAGTAATCTATTATAGGTATTGTGTTTTGTGTAATCCGGATATACTTTGGAAAAACCCCTGTCAAATCTCAGGAATATATCCCATTTTTCATCTACTTTCATTCCTACTGCTGCAGAAACTCCGTATCCAAATTTTGCGACCGCATTATCAAACCCCCAATAACCAATGGTTTTTTTATAGTTACCCGTATAATTTGGATTATTTGGCAAATATCCAGCATTTAGTATGTCTGAAATTGCTTGATCCTCATCCGCTTTCTCATATACAAGAAATTCAAATTTTGGACCGAGCATAACATAAAAATTAGTTTTATATCCGTGATTTCTTATAAAATATTTGATATACAACGGAATTGCAATATAATAATTGTGGTACTTCTGAACATCTTTCCCAACTGTACTCCAATAATTTCCTTCTGCTCTTTCTCCTTCCATGCTGAATTCTAATTGTGGGGTAAAATAAAGCCAGGCAGAGTCATATATATCATTTTCTACCAAATGGAAATCTGCAAATACCCCGATTCCTCCTCCATAGGCTCCTTTGGAACGATCGTGTATTCCTACGGTAGAGCCTCTATGAAAATTCCCCGTAATTCCATATTTAATGTCCTGTCCGCTAACAATTATCAAAAATAAAATTGCTATGAATGTATTAATTTTCTTCATATGTTTTTGCTGATATTGCCTATTAGTTTAATATAAATTATTATGCAAATTAATTAAAATTATTTCAATAATAGTAATTTTTTTTATACTTCATTAATATTTAACATTATTCTGCCAATTTCTTCGTACTCAAAACCTCTTCCCATTAAATATTTTATTGCCTTCGATTTTCTCTGATATTCTTTCAAACCTTTCTGTTTTCCGAAATAATCTTCATAAATTTTAATTAAAGTTCTTTCGTAATCTTTCTCATCAATCTCATCAAAACAACTGTTAATAAGTTTTTCAGAAATACCTTTAAACTTTAGTTGATTTTTAATTTTATTCCTTCCCCAAGATTTTATATAAAATTTCCCACGGATATAACTTCTCGTGAAGCGTTCCTCGTTCAGATAATTTTCTTTAATTAAATATAAAATAATCTCATCTTTTGCTTCCGGAATCAGTAAAAAATCCCGCATCTTCTGCTCCACTTCCTGATGACACCTGTCCTGATAAACACAGTAATTCACCATTTTCTGCTTAATTTCCGAGAAAGTGTAAGACTTATCCAAGTTAAGAATTAAGAGTTAAGAATTACAAAAATTAATCATTAAAAACTAATCATTAAACAACGCTTTTCCTTTCATCAAATCATTTACTTTACCGCAAACTTGGGAAATCACAGATTCATCTTTGATATTCATTACCACATCATTGATGAGTTCTGCGATGGTTTCCATATCGTTTTCTTTCAGTCCTCTTGTCGTGATTGCCGCAGTTCCGAGACGGATTCCGGAAGTGATAAATGCAGATTTGTCATCAAACGGAACCATATTTTTGTTGCAGGTAATGTCTGCTTTTACAAGAGCTTTTTCGGTTTCTTTTCCGTTTACGCCTTTGTTCCGCAAATCTACAAGCATCAAATGATTGTCTGTTCCTCCGCTTACAATATCAAAACCGCTGTCCATCATCGCTTTTGCTAAAGCTCGTGAATTGGCGATTATCTGTTTTGCATAAATCTCAAATTTCCCGTCAATTGCTTCTGCAAAAGCAACTGCTTTTCCTGCAATCACGTGTTCCAAAGGACCTCCCTGAATTCCGGGGAAAACCGCACCGTCCAAAACCTGGCTCATCATTTTCGTTTCGCCTTTCGGGGTTTTGTGTCCGTAAGGATTTTCAAAATCTTTCCCCATCATAATCAGTCCTCCTCTCGGTCCACGCAAAGTTTTGTGTGTAGTGGTAGTAACAACGTGGCAATGCTCAAAAGGCGAACTCAGCAATCCTTTTGCAATCAATCCTGCAGGATGTGCGATATCTGCCCAAAGTGTCGCTCCGACTTCATCGGCAACTTCGCGGAATTTTTTGAAATCCAAATCTCTGGAATAGGCGGAATATCCTGCAATAAGCATTTTCGGTTTTACTTCGAGAGCTTTTTGCCGCATTGCTTCGTAATCGATTAATCCGCTTTCGCGTTCTACGCCATAAAAATTTGCATTGTATTGGATTCCCGAAAAGTTGACAAACGAACCGTGCGTAAGATGTCCTCCCATCGACAAATCAAGTCCGAGAATTTTATCTCCCGGTTTCAGAACCGATAAATAAATTGCCGCATTTGCCTGTGAACCGGAATGCGGCTGCACATTTGCATATTCCACCCCGAAAAGCTGCTTTGCTCTTTCGATGGCTAAACTTTCTATTTCGTCCACTACTTCGCAACCTCCGTAATATCTTCTTCCCGGATAACCTTCCGCATATTTATTGGTCAAAATGCTTCCCATCGCATTCATCACGTTTTCCGAAACGAAATTTTCGGAGGCGATAAGTTCAATGCCGTGAGTTTGTCTTTGTCTTTCTTTCTCGATAAGGTTAAAAATGATATCTTCTGTCATAGCTTTATAATGATTAATATATACGAATTTAAGTTAAAAGATTTAATATGCAAATTTATCTTTGATATTAATTTAAAGAAAACCTTTCTGTCTTTTTAAAATGTTAATGATTTGTATGCGGAACTTCTTTATCAACTTTCCGGATAATTTTTTCCATCAGCTGAATGGATTTCTGATAATTTACAATAATATTATCTACCGATACCAAATAAATCCGGCTTCTGTTTTTTATGGGATCCGATGCTAAAACTTGTGTAAGATTTCCTTTCGGATAATCCATTGTATTTTCAGTAATATATTCTGCAAATTTATTTTTTTGTGCGGTGTAAGAATCCGTTAAGGTTGTAAGAACAGGAATATGCTCTTCATACAAATCCAAAATATCATTTTGCAGGGAATCGTCTTCCATATAACCAATTTTTCCTGATGATTTGAACCCTTCATAACGACCGGTATTTCTTCTTAATGCAGTGGAACTGAAAAAATATGGGGAATATGCTTTCAAGCTGTCTTCGTTTGCAGCTTGTTCTTTCGGAATGGCTGCAAAGTAACTGAACGCTTTTTTCTGATTCTGATAAGAAACAATATCGGATTTCATTCCTTCGATATCTTTTCTTAAATCCTGACGAAGTCCTTTAAGAAAAGTTTTTACTTCGTGTTGTTCGTGTCTGGATTCGCTCCAGCTGTGAAAAGCGATGGACAAAGAAACCGCAAAAACGATAATTACAATCTCGGTTGTCATTTCCTTGATTTTGTGCCAAATGCCGTGTTCTTTGGATTTTGCAGTTTTCACTATTTTCTTCGCTGCTTTCGCAACTTCTAATTCTGCCATATTCCGTTCTTAATATTTAACAAATATATTACTTTTCCTCATCAAAATATAACCGGTAATATTTTCCTTTTTCGTCTTGTCCTGTTTCTATTTTTTTCCGGTCGCCGTGAACATAGATATGGAAATTTTTATCTAATTTAATAACACTCCTGAAACCTCTGCTTTGTTTTTTCACCGCAGATTCATTGATGGCAAAATCTTCGGAAATAGAAACCTGCATTTCCTGCTCGTAATCGGATTTGAAATTGCTGAAACTTTCGATGACGTTCTTATCCTCCAAAACTTCACTGGCAAATTCATCGAAATCGAACTTTTCTTTTTCCTTAAAAAAATTGATGGATTTGTTCAGAAAATCAGCTTGGTCAGCTTTGCTTATTTCAAATTCCTGAGGAAGCTGTTTCGTGATGAAATCTTTGTAAACAGAAAGTGTTTCCTGGGTGTGGAAATATTCGTCGTCCCGTTGTTTTACTTTCAGGAAATCTTCGAACCAGTAATACATATCTCCGTTTTTGTTATTATCAATCACTGAAACTGCATAACCGGATTCCTTGAAATTATTGTAAACAATGCAACCTTTATCCAGTTTTGAAAGTCCGGTTCCGTAATCTTTTTCGATATTGAATGTTTCATTTTCCGGAAAAATTTTCAGAAAAGGATCTTTCGTTTCGATTTTGAAAATCCCGATGGAATCTATTTTATTTCCATCCGCATCCTGAGCGGAGTCGAAGGATTCTCCTTCAAAATAAACAATGAACAATTCTCCATTCTGAACTCTCGGATTTTCGGTAATGTCGTAAAGATGTTTTGCGATATTTTCGGCTTCAAAAACAAATTTATCTTTGTCTTCAAAAATTTCGGAAACCGAGCTGTAAACAGGATTATTCACCAAATAAGAATCGCTGTAAAACCGGAACTGTTCTTCGGATTTGAAAGATTTCAGGAAAAAATCTTCCAGCAGTTCTTTCATTTCATCCTCCAACTGCAATTCTTCCTGTGAAAGGATTAAAGATTCCTGATTGATTTTGTTTCCGACTTTATGAACGATGATTTTTGAGAACATTATTAAAATTTAATTGAGTTTGGCAAAGGTATTTTTAAAAGATTGAAGCGTAAAATTTTTTAATAAAAAATCTTTATCTTTATTTTAATAAATTGAATTTAGCATCCGAAAAAAATGAAATCATCAAATGGATTCATTCTTTGGAAAATGTTTCCACCATTGAAGAAATAAATAAAATCAGAAAGAAAAAAACTTTTGATTTTCGGGAAGGAATGACAAAGAAGTATTTCTGCTGAAGAACTGAAAAAGCGAACCAAAGAATATCTACAAACTTTACCTTGGAAAAAGTAATTGTTCAATATTTACCTGAATTTAATTTTGGTTTGCAAAGATTTTTTAAAAATAAATCCAAATAGTTACAAGAATTCCCCGAGTTTTCACTCAGGGAATTTTTTTGAATATTTTTAAAATTTACTCTACCTCCATCATATATTGATAGGCTTTTTCCGTTCCTTTCAAAACTTCGTCATATCTCTCTTCCGGAAATTTGGAATCCAGAGTTTCTTTGAAGTTTTTCCAGAATTCACCGGTTTTATCCGCATAGCAACCAAAATAATTGAAGGTCATATCCTGAAATTCCGGATTTCGGGAAAGCTGTTTCATAATAACGTTTCCTCCCAAAGTAGAACCTTCCATCACGTACATAATTCCGAAAGCTTCCGCTTCGTTTTCTACGGAAATTGCATCGTTGATTTCCGCTTTCTGCATTCCCAGAATTTCGAGATCCTTTTCCAATAAATCCATTTTTCTTCTGGAATCCAGATTAATGGATTTTGCTGTTTCATCGGAAATTGCATCGTATGCTTTGTTCTCGAAGTTCAGATGAAAAAGATAATTCAGCCAAAGAATTTTTTTGTAATCCTGCAAGCTGTAGGTTTTATCAAAAATTTTCTGGGACTCGAATTTGGCTTCCGTAGCATCGTGAAGGTATTTCGTATTTTCTTTTAAATGTTCTGAAAGAAGTTTTGACATAATATTTGATTTTTTATTATAAGTAATTCTTTTTTATAATTCCGAAAGAGCCTTATGGAATTAAATTTTTTCTTTGCAAATTTAATGTTTTTCACAGAAAGTAGAATACGGTAAATTTTAAGATTCAAAAAAAATAAACCGCCATAATCTTAAGTTATGACGGCTTATCGTATTCAATAAAAATAAAAATTATAATGACACTCCTCGTCGCCAAGGAATGAAATCATTCTGATTAAGAATTGCGGCTTTTGTTTTCACATCTCCGCTTGCAACATCGATGATGAAATCCAGAAGTTCTTCGCCAACTTCTTCAATTGTTTTTTCTCCACTGATAACTTCTCCGGAATCAAAATCGATAATATCCGGCATTCTTTCCGCCAAAGAAGTGTTGGAAGAAATTTTCACAACAGGTGCAACAGGATTTCCTGTTGGTGTTCCAAGTCCGGTTGTAAACAAAACAATATTAGAACCCGATCCAACCAGAGCCGTTGTACATTCCACATCATTTCCTGGTGTACAAAGAAGATTCAGTCCCGGTTTTTTGATGTATTCCGTAAAATCCAGAACATCATTGATAGGCGAGTTCCCTCCTTTTTTAGCCGCACCTGCGGATTTCATTGCATCGGTAATTAATCCGTCTTTGATATTTCCCGGCGAAGGATTCATATCAAACCCGGAACCTGCAGCAACCACAGAATCTTCAAAATCTTTCATCAATTTCAAAAATCTTTCTGCATCTTTTTCTTCCACGCAACGGTTTACAAGTTCCTGCTCAACACCACATAATTCCGGAAACTCCGAAAGAATGGTTGTTCCACCAACTGCAGCCAATAAATCTGAAACGTGTCCCAAAACCGGATTTGCAGAAATCCCCGAAAAACCATCTGAACCGCCACATTCCAATCCCAATGAAAGATTAGAAATCGATGCAGGTTTACGTTCTATCTTATTCGCTTCTTTTATCGCTTCGTAAGAATCTTTTATAATTCCGCTCAGCATTTCGTCCACAGTTCCGGATTTTTGCTGTTCGTAAATAATAATCGGCTTTTTATTATTCGGACTGATTTTTTCCAGTGCATCTTTGAAAATCTGAATCTGAAGATTCTGACAACCCAAACTCAGAACTGTTGCTCCCGCAACATTCGGATTGTTCACATAACCTGCCAATAATCTTCCCAAAGCTTCCGCATCTTGCCGGATTCCGCCACAACCACCTTGATGTGTGATGAATTTAACTTCGATATTTTTAAAAACTCTGGTGTCCTCTTTTTCGTCTTCCACCAAAACATCGGAATCATCAGAAGAATTATTAACTAATGACCTTAATAATAATTGATGTTTAGAAGCTTTTTCATACAAAAGTTCTTTCTCAAAAACATCTTTCAGAATTTCCACATTTCTGTTTTCGCAGAATACGAGAGGAAAGAAAAGCCATACATTTTCGGTTCCGACTTGTCCATCTTCGCGATGATAACCCATAAATGTGCGGTTTTTCCATTTATCAACATTCGGAGCATTCCAACCGATTGTTCCGTTTTTTCCGCTGACTTTTGCACTTTGGTGTCTTACATTTTCGGTGGTAATGACTTCTCCTTTTTTGATGGGAAGTTTGGCTTTGCCAACGATTACACCATACATATAGATTTTTTCGTCCACAGCTAAATCAACAGCAGCGAATTTGTGCTTTGCTTTTGTATCTTTCAGAATTTCGTAAGAAACGCCGTCAAGAGAAACTGTTTCTCCCTCATTCAAATCCATTAACGCAACAATGACGTTGTCTTCCGGATTTACTTTTAATACTTTCTTTTGCATAATTTTTAGATTTAAAAATTATTGAATGAAATTTATGTAACCTTTCTCGATTCCAATGGAATCGATTGCACTCAATGCTTTTGTTACAGCTTCTGTTAATCCCGGAATCTGGGTTAAATCGGTATCCCAGAAACTTACTTCTGATAAAGCGGATTTCGCAACTTCTCCCAAATCATTTGTTGACCAGATTTCTTTGAATTTTTCCAAAACCGAATCGTCATCGCTTACCGGAAGTTGCTTATCGTCAAATTCTCCCTGATAAAATCTTATTAATGCTGCCAAAGCATAAGTTAAATTCACAGGCAACTCATTTTTGATTTCAATATATTTCAAGAAACTCGGCAATACTCTTACTTTGAATTTTGAAACTGAATTAAGAGCAATGCTGGAAAGCAAATGCTTCAAGAACGGATTTCTGAACCGGTCGAAAACTTCTTCAGAAAACGTGATTAATTCTTCTTTCGATAAATCTAAAGTCGGTAGGATTTCGTCATAAACCGTATCAGAAATAAATTTTCCCACAAATTCTGCATCGATGGCTTCTTTCACCGTTTCTTTGCCATCAAGGATAGAAAATGCAAGCATTGCTGTGTGAGCACCATTCAGAATCCTTACTTTTCTCGTTCTGTAAGGTGTAATATCATCTACGATTAAAACCTGATCATCAATTTTATCAAAAGGGATTTTAGCTTTCAGTTTTTCATCACCTTCGATTACCCAAAGCAAGAATGCTTCACAAACGACCATTAAGTTATCCTCATAATCCAGTTTCGCTTCATATTCGTCTTTTTCTTCTCTCGGATATCCCGGAACGATTCTGTCCACCAAAGTATTGTGGAAATAATTATTGTTTTCTACCCAAACTGAAAAATCTTCTTCAAGACTCCACAGTTGAGCATACTTCAAAATGTATTCTTTTAAAGTCAAAGCATTATTTTCAATCAATTCGCAAGGAATGAAGTGAAGACCTTTATCAGAAGTTCCTTTGAAATGTTTGAATCTTTCGTAAAGAAAAGCGGTTACTTTTGCCGGGAAATTTTTGTGAGGTCCGGCTTCCAAAGAAGTTTCTGTTTCGTCAAAAGCAATTCCTGCTTCGGTTGTATTGGATAAAACAAATTGCAAATCTTCGCCTTTTGCAAGGTTCAGATATTCCTCATAATTTTCATACGGACTGAATGATCTTTGGATTGCAGAGATTACTCTTTGGTCATCTACAATTTTTCCTTTTTTCACACCTCTGATGAAAAGTGTGTAAAGATTGTCTTGTTCTTCCAGCTTATCAACCAAACCTCCTACAGTTGGTTGCACAACTACAACTCCTGCATTGAATCCTGCTTCTTTGTTCATCTTGTCAATAAGATAATCCACAAAGGCACGTAAAAAATTGCCTTCTCCGAATTGTAATACCTTTATCGGAAGTTTCTCTGTTACCGCTAGATTTTCGCGGCTGAGTTTTTGTTTTGTCTGATATTCCATTTTTTATTTTTTAAATTTTATGATTTGGTTATAAGTCGGTTACAGGTTGATATTTCGGAACAAGAGATTTCATCACAATCCATCCGATGAGATAAACAACAGCACAAATCGAGAAAATGATAAAATATCCTGATTCTTCCCCTTTGAAACCCATAAATTCCATTTGAGTTTGTCCTGCAAAATCGAACAATACACCTGAACCTTTATTGATTAAAAGAGATCCTATTCCTCCTGCCATTCCACCGATTCCGGTAATGGTTGCGATGGCTTTTTTCGGGAACATATCTCCAACGGTTGACATAATATTCGCTGACCAAGCTTGATGCCCCGCTCCTGCAATTCCGATAATAATTACCGGTAACCAAAAAGAATAACTTCCTAAAGGTTGTGCAATGAGTGCCAATAGCGGGAAAAATGCGAAAATCAACATTGCTTTCATTCTTCCTGCGTAAGGATCCATTCCTTTTTTATTGATAAAGTAGGATGGTAACCAACCTCCGATGATTGATAACAAAGTGATTATATAGAGAACAAAAATTGCAGCTTGTCCTAGAGAATCGTTGGATTTGATTCCGTAAACCGAACTCAAATATGCAGGAGTCCAGAACATATAGAACCACCAAACTCCGTCTGTCATAAATTTTCCAAAAGCAAAAGCCCACGTTTGTTTGTATCTGAAACATTGTGCAAAAGAAACTTTTTTCTCTGTGGTCAGTTTTTCTTCCAATCCGTGATCCTGCTGAATGTATTCTAATTCAGCCACGTTAAGTCTGTTATTTTGTTCAGGTTTTTTATAAAGAAAAACCCAAAATCCCATCCAAATAAATCCTAAAATTCCGATAATAATGAATGACATTTCCCATCCCCATCTTTCCGCAATTCTTGGGATGATTAATGGTGCTGATAAAGCTCCAACAGCAGCACCTGCATTGAAAATACTTGTTGCCAAAGCTCTATCTTTTTTAGGGAAATATTCTGCCGTAGTTTTGATAGCGGCAGGAAAATTCCCTGCTTCACCTACAGCTAAAACAAATCTTGCAAAAACAAACAACATCACACTTGTACTTCCTACCAAAGCAATATTATCGACAGTTTTGATGATTTCTTTAGATTCGTGGAAATCGACAAACCAGTTTCCAGTAAGAATTCCTGAAGCTGCAATTCCGCAGAATGCGTGTAAACAAGCTCCGATAGACCAAATACCAATTGCCCAAAGGAAACCTTTTTTAGTGTCCATCCAATCCACAAATTTCCCGGCAAACAGCATACTTACAGCATAGAATATAGAAAATAATGCGGTAATATTCCCATAATCATTATTATTCCAATGGAATTCCGGCTGGATGAAGTCTTTCCAAGTTAAGGAAAGGACTTGCCTGTCCAAATAATTAATGCTTGTTGCAACGAAAAGCAAACCGCAAATCGTCCATCGGAAATTGCTTGGTTTTAAAGGTTTAACTGAACTCATATTAATTGAATATTTGGTTTTATGATTATTTTATAGAATTAATGATTTCCAAAACTTTTCGGGTTTCGTTTTCGATTGTTGAATAATCCTGAGAAACCATCAGTTCTTTACTTACTAATTTGCTTCCCATTCCAACAGCGGAAACTCCTGCTTTGAACCAGCTTTCGATGTTTTCTTTTGTTGTATCTACACCACCGGTCGGCATAAATTTCAGATTCGGAAATAAATCTTTAATCGCACTCATAAATCCTGCTCCCAAAGCATTTCCCGGAAACAATTTTACGAAAGTTACTCCTGCATTTTCGGCAGCGATAATTTCGGAAGGAGTCATACAACCCGGACTGTAAAGTAAATCTTTTGGAATCAGAAATTCTGCAACTTCAGCTACAAATCCGGGACTAATGAAGAAATCTGCTCCGATTTTATAATAATCTTCGGCTTGTTTAAGGTTTTTTATCGTTCCGATTCCCAGAAGCATATCCGGCATTTCTGCATTCCGAATTTCTACCATTTTTGTGAAATTGCTCAACGCTGCTTCGCCTCGGTTTGTATATTCCACCGCACGGATTCCTGCTCTGTAAAGCGATTTCAGTATTTCTAAAGTTACCGTTTCGTCCGCATTATAATACAAAGGCAAAAGTCCTTGCTTGATAATGGCGTTCGTAACCAATTGAATCTTTGTCATTTTAAATTATCTTTTAATTCTTCCTCCGGAATTTCCGTTCATTACTTCCAGAATATCGTTTGTGCTGCTCAGATTTACATCTCCTAAAATCGTATGTTTTATCGCACAAGCTGCATTTGCAAACTTCAAGGCTTTCTCGTCATCAAAGTTGATTAAACCATAAATCAATCCGGCTGCAAAAGCATCTCCGGTTCCGATTCTGTCAACAACGGGATTTACTTCCAGACTTTCGGTTTCAAAATATTTTCCGGTTATCCAAGCTCTTCCTTGTGTTGCCTGATTACTTGCAGTTATGCCAATTCTGGTTTTATCAAATACTTTCTTTATTGAAGGATTTTTTTTCATTAATGTTTCAGCAGCTTCGATGAAACTGTCTTTATCATCATTGAATTGAGTTCCTAAAATTTCATTAATTTCATTCACACCGCCGATGAAAATTGTGGAATAGGAGATGAGTTCTTTCAGAACCGAGTGTCCCTCTTTTCCATATTTCCAAAGATTGGAACGGTAAGCAGGGTCAGCTGTAATTTGGATTCCTTTGGATTGAGCCAATTCCAAACCTTGCTTCAAAGTCTGATAAGCACTTTCGGAAATTCCCGGAGAAATTCCTGTCCAATGGAAAAATTCACAATCTTGCAATGCTTTTTCCCAATTAACTTGTTCGGGATTTATGTTCGCAAAAGAGCCGTTTAATCGATTGTAAGAAATTCTACTCGCACGTATTGCTGAACCAGCTTCCAGAAAATACAATCCTAAAGGATGTTCTGTTCTGTTTACGAATTGTGTATCAATTCCGTAATTTTTCATTGCTGCAATAGCGGAATCCCCAATAAAATCATCGGAAACATTCGTAATGTGTTTTGTTTCGCACCCCATAATTGACAAAGATGCAGCGACATTCATTTCGGTTCCTCCGAAAAAGAATTCCATATCACGGCTTTGTCTCAGCATTTTGTTATCGGATGGAGACAATCTCATCAACACTTCGCCAAAGGTTACAACTTTGTTCATTCTTTAGAAATTAAAATATTCTTTAGCATTAAAATAGCAAATATCTGCCACAACTTTTCCAACTAAATCTAAATCTTCGGGAAGTTCTCCGTATTCGATTTCGTTTCCTAAAAGATTGCATAAAACCCTGCGGAAATATTCGTGTCTCGGGAACGAAAGGAAACTTCTGGAATCGGTCAGCATTCCAACGAATGTACTAATCAATCCCATATTTGAAAGAGCGTTCATCTGTTTTTCCATTCCGTCTTTTTGGTCGAGAAACCACCAACCGGAACCGAACTGAACTTTTCCTTTCACAGAACCATCGTTGAAATTCCCAATCATTGTCGCCATAATTTCGTTATCGGCAGGATTAAGGTTATAAATAATGGTTTTTGTCAGTTTATCTTTGGAATCCAATGTGTTAAGGAATCTTGAAAGATTTTCAGCTTGACTGAAATCTCCGATGGAATCCCAACCTGTATCTGGTCCAAGAACTTTCAACATTCTTGCATTGTTGTTTCTCAACGCACCCAAATGATCTTGCTGAACCCACCCAAATGAATGATAAGTTTCTCCCAAAAATAAAAGAATTGCTGTTTTGAACTGTTCAATCTGATGTGGTGTTAATGTTTTTCCTTTTCTTTTTATCTCGAAAATTGAATTGATTTCTGAATCTGTGAATGTTTCAAACGAAATATTGTTTAATCCGTGATCGCACAATCTGCATCCGTTTTCGTGGAAATATTCAATTCTTTTTAATAAAGCATCTTGTAAATCTTTATATGATTTCATTTCAATTCCTGCAGATTCTTCAAGTTTGTCGATGTAAGAATTGTAATCATCATTGTCAATCAAAATCGCTTTGTCCGGACGGAAAGCCGTACTAACTTTGATATCGAAATCACTTTTTTTAAGAGCTTGATGGTATTCTAAAGTATCGATTGGATCTTCTGTTGTGCAAACGGTTTCAACG
>CAYSQR010000002.1:22994-45378 GCA_964433195.1 uncultured Kaistella sp.
GAGCCGAAACATTTTCATAAACTCCATCAGCATTTTTTTCGCTCAACAAATCGTAAATGTCAAAATATCTTGCCAATTCCAAATGAGTCCAGTGAAACAAAGGATTTCTCAAAGTATCCGGAACTGTTTTTGCCCAAGCTGCGAATTTTTCTTTATCAGAAGCATCTCCTGTAATGAATTTTTCGTTCACGCCCATTGTCCGCATTGCTCTCCATTTGTAATGGTCGCCACCAATCCAAACTTGAGTAATGTTCTCAAACTGACGGTTTTCGGCAATCTCTTTCGGAGGTAAATGGTTATGATAATCGATGATGGGTTGATTTTCCGCAAATCTGAAATACAACTCTTCAGCGAATTTGTTCTTTAATAAAAATGTATCTGTGATAAATGGTTTTGTAAGTGTACTCATAATGAGATTTTAGATGATAGACTAATAGATAATAGACTGATTTATTCGTTGCTTGGTTTTCCAATGGTTGCTAAAATTCCGCCATCTACATAAATGATTTGTCCATTGATGAAATTACTCGCTTCCGAAGCCAAGAAAATAGCGGTTCCTGCAAGATCTTCAGGATTTCCCCAACGTCCTTCCGGAGTTCGGTTGATGATAAATTCGTTAAAAGGGTTTCCATCAACTCGGATTGGTTCGGTTTGCGAAGTCGCAAAATATCCGGGGCCAATTCCGTTCACTTGGATATTATGTTTTGCCCATTCTGTTGCCAGATTTTTTGTCAGCATTTTCAGTCCGCCTTTTGCAGAAGCATACGCAACAACATTGTCTCGACCCAATTCGCTCATCATAGAACAGATGTTGATTATTTTCCCGGATTTTCTTTTAATCATATTTTTTGCGACCAATTGGGACATAATGAAAGGTCCCGTCAAATCCACATCAATCACTTTTCGGAAATCTGAAACTTCCATTTCCAACGCCGGAATTCTTTTGATGATTCCTGCATTATTAATAAGGATATCGATTTGTTTGTGATTGGCTTCAATTTCTGCTACTTTTTCGGCGGCAATTTTTTCATCCGTTACATCAAAAATATATCCTGTTGCTTTGTATCCTTTGGATTGATAATACGTGATGGCTTCTTCCAATTTGGATGGAGTCGTTCCGGTAATGACCAATTCTGCACCTGCGGAAGACAAACCTTCTGCCATTGCCATTCCCAAACCGTGAGTTCCTCCGGTTATTAAAGCTACTTTTCCGGTTAAGTCAAATAAATTTGTCATTTAAATATCTTTAGATAAAATATTTGAAATATTTTGTTTCTCGCTGATTTTTCAGATTCGGCAGATTTTAAATTTGCGTTATTTGACCAATCTGTGAGGGTTTATTTTTATATAATTATTTTAATTCGTCGGTTTTTACTGCATCCATATCTCCATAGTCCATATTTTCTCCTGCCATTCCCCAAATAAAGGTATAGTTAGAAGTTCCCACTCCAGAATGAATCGACCATTCCGGTGAAATAACCGCATCTCTGTTTTTAAGGAAGAGGTGTTTTGTTTCGTGAGGTTGTCCCATAAAGTGTGAAATCGTTTGTCCATCTTCCAAATCGAAATAGAAATAAGCTTCCATTCTTCTATTATGCGTGTGAGAAGGCATTGTGTTCCAAACACTTCCTTCGTGAAGTTCTGTCATTCCCATTTGTAACTGACACGTTTCCAAAACACTGTTTACCAATAATTTATTGATGGTTCTTCTGTTTGCATATTTAGAATCTCCGAGTTCTACGATTTCGGCTTCGTTCTTGGTTACTTTTTTTGTAGGATAAGAATGATGAGCCGGTGCAGAATTGATGTAGAAATAAGGTTGTTCTCCGTTTTCACTTTCAAAAATGATTTCTTTATTTCCTTTTCCTATATATAATGCTTCTTTATTATTGAGTTCATAAGCTCTTCCGTCAACTGTTACTTTTCCTTTTCCACCAACATTGATGATTCCGATTTCTCTTCTGTCGAGAAAATTTTCGGATTTTAGTTCATCAATTGTTTCTAGTTTCAAAGCTTTGTCAGTTGGCATAATTCCACCGACAATCAATCTGTCATACATTGTATAGACCAATTTGATTTGATGAGGTTGGAATAAATCATTGATGAGAAATTCTCTTCTAAGGTCTTCTGTTGTGTATTTTTTGACATCTTCGGGATGATGTGCGTATCTGAGTTCTGAATTTATCATATTACCCATTCTAAATTTTTATATAAATAATGTAATCGATTGCATTAAAAATACTCTATTTCCTATTATTAAATCCTGTTTGTAAATATATGTATAAATTTTAACTGACAAATAAAAAATACAAAAAAAATATAAACAATTATATATCAATACATTAAATTTAAATTTATCCTATTTCCGTTTCTCGAATTGCTTTTTTACTGCTAAAATAATTCCCTAAAAAGGAAAGAAGCAAAAAAAGAGGTAATTTATTTTATAAAATCAATTCCAATTCTGAATAGATTGATTATTACATTGATAAAACATTTAAAATCAATACATTAATTGTTTTTTAATAAGGTTATGCAACAACATTCCACATACTGCTAAAAATTCATCTTCAATAACAGAAAAAAATGCTTCAAGTCAAAAAATTAACAAATTGAGCTTGTTTTTGGTTAAAATTTAACCGAGAAAAAAAACACATTTCTTATGTTTTTTCTATATTAACAAGATTAATAAAATGTTAAATTTTTGTTAAATAAAAAATTTTATTTAATTTAGCGAAAATTTATATTTATCTGATTTTAAGATATTTATATTGTAACTTTTTAGTTTTATTTGTAGAAGTATTTGACGACACTATATCGAACCCAGCAAAAAAAATTATTTTTTTTCTTGTCAATAAAAAAAATATCTTAGCTTAGGAGCGTCGAAAAAAGATGAATATTTGTGCAATCGATTGCGTTATGAATTTTCATTTTTTCAATAACTAAAAAAAATAAAACGTAGAAATATTTTTTATGAATGTAAAAACTAAACACACTGTTTCGGCAGATAACGAAAAATCTGCTTTAAAAAACGTACTATCCAGACTATTGATTGTAGCGGTCTTTCTCTTGCCACTGTTCGGTTTTGCACAGCAACTGATTAAGGTATCGGGAAAAATTGTTTCCGAACAAAACGGTAATCCTTTACAGAACGTAGAAGTTTCCGTGAAAAATTCCAATAACAAAACTTTGACTGACCAAGCCGGAAACTATGTTCTCTCAGTTCCAAACAATGCGGTAATCGTTGTACGGCAAAAAGGATATGCAAACAAAAGCATTAAAGTCAACGGAAAAACTTCCATCAATATCACTTTGGCAAAAAGTAATGAAGAAAAGGAAACTAGCATAGAAGAAGTGGTTTTGGTAGGATATACCAAAATTTCCAAAGCCGATGTTACCAACTCCATTTCAACCGTAAAAAGTGCAGATATTGCAGATATGCCTGTAAACAGTGCCGCAGAAGCAATACAGGGAAGAATGGCGGGAGTACAGGTAACTATTGGAGAAGGTTCGCCGGGTGCAGATCCCGAAATTAAAATAAGAGGAGGAACTTCCATCACACAAAGCAATGCTCCACTTTATGTCGTGGACGGAATCCAAATGGAAAATGCACTCTCGGTAATTTCTCCTAAAGAAATTGAATCCATCGAAGTTTTGAAAGATGCCTCATCAACTTCTATTTATGGAGCACAAGGTGCAAATGGTGTAGTTCTCATTACCACAAAAAGCGGAAAAAAGAACGTCAAAACGACCATCAATTACAACGGATATACCGGTGTTCGTACTCTCGCTAAAGAACTCCCTGTAATGAGTCCTTATGAATACGTAATGTATCAGTACGAAATATACAACATCAGAGGAATTGATACCGATCAAAATGCATTTATTGAAAAATATGGTGCTTTTTCCGAATTGGACAAATATAAAACCATCTCCCGTAAAAACTGGCAGAAGGAAGTTTTCGGAAGATCTGCCTTCAACTTTACAAATAATCTTACCATTACCGGCGGTTCCAATAATTCTGCTTTTTCACTTACCCTCAATCACGTTGAAGAAGAAGGAATTATGCTGAATTCGGGATTCAAAAGAAGTATGGCAAATTTTAAATACGATTATGACCTTAGCAAAAAACTTAAAATAGGTTTGAATGCAAGATACGGAAGAACCCTGATTACCGGATCCGGAACTTCCAACGAAGGAACAAGCACGGTAAACAAATTAAGGAATATCATCAGATATCAACCTTATGAAGGAGGTGCTGCTTACTCCGGTGAAGATGAATTTGATCCGGATCTTGCTGTTACTTCCAATCTCGTAAATCCTGTTTTACTGGTAAATAACGAGCTTAAATATAACACAATCAATAACTTATTCTTAAATACTTATCTAAGTTGGAGCATTACCAAAGATCTTACTTTCAAAAGTGTAATCGGTTATGTACAGAATGATATAGATATTAAAGAATATTGGGGAACTTCCACTTATATTTCCAGAACAAATGCAGATCTTGCCGCTGTAGAACTTAATAGAACACAGACAAGAAGAATAACCAATACCAATACTTTAAATTATAAAAAGAAATTTGGGGAACACAAAATAGATTTGCTCATTGGTCAAGAAATTGTAAAAACCGATGGAGAGACATCAAAAACATTTGTAAAATGGCTTCCGCTAAGTCTGACTCCTCAGGAAGCATTTGCTAATATTCAGTTTGCAGAACCACCTTCCGGAATGATTCAGGATAAACCTACAACAGCTGTTGTTCCACCGGACAGATTATCTTCTTTCTTTGCAAGAGCCAATTATATCTACAAAAATCGTTATATCCTCACTGCATCCGTGAGAAGAGACGGATCCAGTGTATTCGGTCCTAAAAACAAATGGGGAACATTTCCTTCCGCTTCACTTGCGTGGAAAGTTGCAGAAGAAAACTTCCTTAAAGATGTACAATGGGTAAACGAATTGAAATTGAGAGTAGGATACGGACAATCAGGAAACAACCGGATCAAACCTTATTTGTATGATACCTTTTATATTGCTTCCAGTGATTACGGATATACTCCGGGAACGGGGATTACTACAGGTTCTGCTCCCGGAAATGTAATGGCAAATTATGATATGAAATGGGAAGCTACCGTTTCCCAAAATGCAGGTTTGGATTTTTCTTTCTTCAACAGAAGATTATACGGATCTATTGATGCCTATGTTACCGATACCAAAGATCTTTTGCTACTGGCAAAAATTCCTCAGACTTCAGGATATGAATATCAATATCAAAATTCCGGAAAAACTCAGAATAAAGGAATTGAATTTACACTCGGCGGAATTATTGCGAAGAGCGAGAGCTTTAGTTGGAAAACAGATTTCAATATCGCGGCTAACAAAAACATCATTAAAAGTTTAGGTTCGGCTGCGGAAGCAGGATCGGATTATTATCTGATTTCTTCGGGATGGGTTCAGAATCTTTTCGATTTCAAAGCACAGGTTGGAAAATCAGTGGGTACTTATTTTGGTTATGTAACCGAAGGAAGATATGAAATCAGCGATTTCGATTACAACGCAAGTACGAACAGATACACTCTAAAAGCAGGAGTTCCGAGTTCAAGTACAGTAGCATTAGGTAATACAGCTCCGCAACCGGGAGATCTCAAACTGAAAGATATAAATGGTGATGGCAAGATTGATAATGAAGATATGACCGATCTCGGAAGTGCCCAACCAAAATTTTACGGAGGCTTCAACCAGACTTTCAAATACAGAAATTTTGATTTGAGCTTATTCTTCAACTTCTCTGTAGGGAATAAAGTGTACAACGCCAATAAACTTGAATTTACCACAAAATATCAGTACAAAGATCAAAATATGTTAGCCGATATGGAAGACCGATGGAGATGGTTTGATAATAACGGTGTGAAAGTTACAGATCCTACAGCTTTAGCTGCCCTCAATGCCAATACAACATTATGGACTCCAACCGGTGGAAATTATTTCTTACATTCGTACGCTATTGAAGACGGATCATTCCTGAGACTAAACAATGTTACTTTAGGATACAGTCTTCCAAAAAGAATGCTGAATAATCTTTCCATCAGCAACTTCAGATTATATGTAACAGCAAACAACGTATTTGTAATTACAGGATATTCGGGATATGATCCGGAAGTAAGCACCAGAAAAAATCCGCTCACTCCTGGAGTTGATTATTCTGCTTATCCACGTACCAGATTTTTCTTAACAGGAATTGACATCACTTTTTAAAATTCAAAAAAAATGAAAATAAAATTCATCATTATTTCCGGACTGAGCTTCTTGCTATTCACATTTGCTACAGTATCCTGCGACAGGTTTCTGGATGCAGAAAATATCTCGAATACCAACGAAGAACAGCAGTTTGCAAGCACGAGTAAAACATATATGGCTTTAATCGGAGTGTATAACCAGCTGATTGGAGACGATGGTTACGGACAAAGACTTAACCTCTATTATACGATGTCGGGTGATGACTTCAGGACATCGGGAGATTACAGCTGTAATGACAGAAGAGGAATAGGAACATTTGGACCGTGTACTTCAAATCCCGAATTGAATAAACCTTTTCTTAAATTATATTCAGGAATAGAGCGTGCCAATTTGTGCATTAAAAATATTCCTTTATCCGAGGTATATAAAACCGGTTCTGTAGCTGATAAAGAACTAATGGATCGCTATTATGGGGAAGCTTTGACTTTGAGAGCACAATTCTATTACGATCTTATCAAAAACTGGGGAGATGTTCCTTTCCAAACAGTTCCTTCTTCGGAATTAGAAACCATTTTTCTTGCCAAGACCGACAGAGATGTTATCTATGAACAAATTTTGGATGATTTGAAGACAGCTTCCAATCTCGTTCCTTGGAGAAGTGAAGCAGGAGTTACCAATACCAGAATTACCAAAGCTGCAGTAAAAGGACTTAGAGCAAGAATCGCTTTGGCAAGAGCAGGATATTCCCTGAGAAAAGACCCTAAAATAATGGCAAAAGGAGCGAATCCCGAAAAATATTACCAGATGGCTTATGAGGAATGTCTTGATGTCATCAATTCCGGAGAACACGGGCTGAATGCAAGTTTTGAATCTGTTTTCAGAGCGTTACACAATAATTCGGAAGATGCTGCCCACGAAGTAATTTTCGCAGTAGGTGCTTTCGGAGGTAATTCTAAAACAGACAGCAAAGTCGGTTATTACAACGGAATGAAGCACGATGATGCCTCTTCCTGGAAAGGAGGAGGAGGAATTTTGGCTCTGCCTATTTATTTCTACGAATTCAGTAAATATGATTTGAGAAGAGATATAACCGTAGGTGTTTTTAAAATAAATAACAATGATAAAGCAGAGTTACTTGCGGGTCTTCTTTGGACCGATGCCAAATACAGAAAATCCTGGACCAATATCACAGGAACCTCTCAAAATTTAGCTATTGACTGGCCAATGATTCGTTATTCGGATATCCTTCTGATGTTTGCGGAAGCAGCCAACGAACTGAGTGGAGGAGCTTCTTCGGTAGCTGTAAATGCATTGATGAGTGTAAGAAACCGAGCTTTCACAGGAAATCTTGATCAAGCAGGAACTGTACCAACCGATAAGGAGGGATTTTTCAAAGCATTGGTTCAGGAAAGATTATTGGAATTCGGTTCAGAAGGATTGAGAAAATATGACCTTATCCGCTGGAATCTCCTTGCTGACAAAATTGCAGAAAGCAAACTGAAACTCAGTCAATATCTGAATGGTACAGGACAATATTCAAACGTTCCTTCTTATCTTTATTACAAAGTCTCCGACTACAATCCTGCCAAAACTGCTCAGGAAAGTCTGAACGCTATTGACATTTACTACACAGGATCGGATAAAAGAGATGTATTCTATACTCCTTCTCAAGCTACAACACCTGCAGGTTATTTGAGAGTAAACTGGAGAGCGGCAATGACAGCAGTATACATTAGTGATCCTGCAAAAGGATATGCTCAATATTTCGAAGCGAACAGAAAGGAGCTTCTGCCGATATATGACGACATCATCAATTCAAATTATAATCTTACACAAGATTTCGGATATTAAAAAATATTTTATATGAAAAAACTACTGCTATACTTATTTCTATTGTCTGTACCAGTACAGCTATACGGACAATCTTTGACAATCAGCGAATCATCGGGATGGTTAGAAACCGCCTATGTAAAATGGCAGCCTGTTCCCAATGCAGGAAGCTACAATGTATATTATACAGGAGAAGGAATTGTAAACAAAAAAATCGACAATTACCTGATTCGTAAATATAATGACCATTACCGTGCAGATGTATTGGGAATTGCTGCCGGAAATTATACCATCACTGTGAATCCTGTAATCTCTGGTGTAGAAAGTGACGGTGCTACTACAGGTTCTCTTACGGTTTTACCACACGACAGAAACGGTTTCGCATTTGCAAACGGAAGAGTTCCCGGAGCTTATAAAGCCGATGGTACACCAAAAGACAATGCCGTAATTCTTTATATAACTCAAAATTCCAAAAACACAATGTCTTTTGATGTGGTTACGAAAAGTAACGGAGGGACAACCAATTATGTAGGTTTTCAGAATATCCTGTCCGGAATTAAAAAAGGATACGACACAAGACCATACATTTTCCGTTTGATTGGGAATATTACCGATTTTTCAACAATGGAAAACGGAGATATCGTTGTTGAAAACGATAATAATACTTCCAGTCATATTACCGTAGATGGTGTAGGAGAAGACGCTACAGCAAACGGTTGGGGAATCCGCATTAAAAACGCTACCAATATAGAAATCCGCAATATCGGTTTTATGAACTGTAACAGTGGTGAAGGTGATAATATCGGAATGCAGCAAAACAACAGCTACATTTGGGTACACAATAATGATTTATTTTACGGTCACGCCGGAAGTGATGCAGACCAGATTAAAGGAGACGGAGCCCTCGACAATAAAGGAACAACATACGCCACCTATTCCTACAACCATTTCTGGGATTCGGGAAAATCAAGTCTGCTTGGACTTAGTGAAGGATCTTCCGCAGGATTGTATGTAACTTATCATCATAATTGGTTTGATCATTCAGATTCAAGACATCCGAGAGTACGATATTACTCTACACATATTTATAATAATTATTTTGATGGTATTTCAAAATACGGTTCTGGATCTACCGAAGGTTCATCTCTTTTTATCGAAGGAAACTACTTCCGGAATGCAAAACATCCGATGATGATTTCTCTTCAGGGAACCGATGTATGGAGTCCTTCAAAACAACAAAATGATCCTGCAAACCAAGGAACATTCTCCGGAGAAGACGGCGGTATGATCAAGGTTTACAATAATACTTTTGATGCAGACCTTGCTACCAATTCTATGCGTTTTGTAGCATACGCAGATCCAGATCCTCTTTATAATATTCCGGGAAAAATAAACTCACTTACAGATTTCGATGCTTATGTAGTTACAAACAGAGGAGAACAGGTTCCAAATACCGTAAAATCCAAGGTAGGGAATAATGTATATAATAATTTTGATACGGATGCATCGTTATATGTTAAAACTCTTGTTCCTGATGATCCCGAAACTGCAAAGATAAAAACAATGCAATATTCCGGACGTGTAAACGGTGGAGATCTTAAATGGACCTTCAACAATTCAACCGATGATACTTCTTATGCAGTAATTCCCGGATTAAAAACATTATTAACGAATTACGGATCTTCTTTGGTTTCCATACAGGGAGAAGGTGTTCAAACACTTGTAAACACTTCCGGAAATGCAAATCAAAATGTAACTCCGGGAACAGAAATTTCTCCTATAGTTTATACTTGGGGAGGAGATGCCAATGATGGAACCGTAACCGGTTTACCTGCATCAGGAATCACTTTTGTGAAAAACGCAGATGCAAAAACAATAACCATTTCAGGAACTCCTACAGAAAATGTAGAATTCAAAGTAACCACAATTGGAGATGTGGGAACTCCGGTAGAATTGACGGGTAAAATTACCGTAGGATCAGGAGGAGAAAATACTGACGGAATGGTTCATAACTTTACCTCCGCAGCTCCTACTCCACTTACAAGTTCTTTCTACACGTTTGTAAATACAAATATGAATAACAGCAGCAGTCTTCCTACAGCATCGTATGACGGACTCACTCTTACAAAAGCAATAAAAATAGAGTCATCCACCGAAATCAATTATACAACAACTCAAAAATCTACACTGACTCTTGTTTTTGCTTCTGATTTCACAGGAAAAATTAAACTGGATGGTACAAGCTATACTGCAACTGGTGGTATCGTAACAATTCCGGATATTCCTGCAGGATCTCACAGCATTACAAAAGATACTTCCACAAATCTGTACTACATAAAAACCGCATATACTTTGGCAGTTTCCCAAGCGGATTTGAAAACAGAGATTTCGGTATATCCGAATCCTGTTGCAGATTACCTGAACATTTCGGTAGGAAAACAATCTGTAAAAGAAGTGAAAATCTATTCAGTATCCGGTGCATTGATAAAAACCGCTTCGCTCAAAGGAACCTCAATAGATGTAAGAGAATTGAACAGTGGAATTTATATGATTTCGGTTACAACAGATAAAGGTGTAATTACGAAAAAGATTATTAAAAAATAATCATAGAACAGATTTAGTATTGTCAAAAAAATTGGCAATACTAATCTTTTGAGGTACTATTCTTACACAGGTTTTCATTCTCCAAGAGCAGAATGGAAACTTGTGTGTTTTTAAGAAAATCAAAAAAATGAAACATTATTTCAGTCATATCATCTCTGTATGTTTGCTTTTCGCACTATTTGCGGGTAATTCCGCAAAAAGCCAGGTAATTGAAAATACAAAAGCGATAATCAGCTTTCCGGGTGCAGAAGGTTTCGGAAGGTTTGCGACAGGAGGAAGAGGCGGAAAAATTTATTTCGTTACCAAAACTACAGATGACGATTCCGAAGGAACATTGCGATATGCAATAAAGCAAACAGGAGCAAGATATATCGTTTTCCGAACAGGAGGAACAATCCATCTCCAATCCGAACTCAAAATAAAAAACGGAGATCTTACCATCGCAGGACAAACTGCTCCCGGAGACGGAATTACAATTGCGGGTTATCCTGTCTTCATTTCCGCCGATAATGTAATCATCCGGTATTTAAGATTCAGAATGGGAGATCAGAACAAAGCAGAAGGCGATGCTTTGGGAGCAAGACTTTCAAAAAATTTAATCATCGACCATTGTTCGATGAGCTGGTCAACAGACGAAACCGTTTCCATTTATCATAATGAAAACACAACACTGCAATGGTGCATTATTTCAGAAAGTTTAAAAAATTCTGTACACCAAAAAGGAAATCACGGATACGGAGGAATATGGGGAGGCAAAAACGCTACTTTTCATCACAATCTTTTGGCACATCACGACAGCAGGAATCCGCGTTTAGGAGAACCTGCAGGAGATATTTTCGCCACAACAGATTTGGTGGATTTACGGAATAATGTCATTTACAATTGGGGACAAAACAGTGCATACGGAGCAGAAGCGATGAACGTAAACATCGTAAACTCCTATTACAAACCGGGACCTGCAACATCAAAAAAAGACAGGATTATTTCGATTGATAAAAATCTCAATTCCGAAACCGCTATCTTTAACCGATGGGGAAAATTTTTCATCGATGGAAATATTGTAGAAGGTTCTCCGAAAGCCAGTTCAGATAATTGGGAATTCGGAGTTTGCAACCAGTTCAGAAAACAATACGGCATCATTACCGAAGCCGAAAAACAGGAAATGAAGCTCAACAAGCCACACAACATCCAGAATAATGTAACCACACATTCTGCAAAACAAGCATACGAAAAAGTTTTAGCTTTTGCAGGAGCAAGTCTTGTAAGAGATATCGTTGATAAAAATGTTTTGAAAGATGTTGAATCGGGAACAGCAATGTTTACCGGCTCAAAAGGAAGCAAAAACGGAATCATCGATTCTCAGGAAGATACAGGAGGTTATCCGGAACTCTATGCAGGAATCCCGATCAAAGATTCTGATAACGACGGAATACCCGATGAATGGGAAGTAAAGAACAATCTCAATCCTGAAATCGCAAATGCAAACGGAAGAGATTTAAATAAAAACTATGATAATATTGAAGTATATTTCAATGAACTCGTAAAAAATATTACCGAAAAGCAATTCTAATAAAAATTAAAAAAAATGTTCATAACAAATCATAAATCATTGAAAAAAACAGGTTTCGGAATTATAGCGGTATCGGTTTTATCGGCTGTAATTTCCTGTTCGGTAAAAAACAATGCCGCTCATTTCTCTGACGGAAATTTCTCGTATGCGGAACTTTCCGTTAAAAAAGGCGGGAAATGGGAAGGAAAAAAATATGTCGGTGGAACTTTTGAGAATGTAACCGAGATTACTTTACCTTCCACACATACAGACCATTCTTACTATATCCGTTACGAAGGTCCCGGTTTAGAAAACAATCAGATTGCATACAGATTATATTTGGATTGGAGAAACGCTACCGATATTTTCGGAAAAAAAACCAATAAACTTGTGCTTCCCGATGTCGGACAAGACGGTTTCGATTCTTATCACGAAGACGCAACGTGGGGACAGGATATTCTGAAATCCGGAAAATCTTTGGGAATCGGAAGTTACGGACGATACGAAAAAGCAACCAATACCGTTCATCCTTTCAAATCCGTAGAAAGCACCTATGCAAAAGTTTCCAACGGGAAAACCGAATCTTCGGTAATCATCGATTACAAAGGTTGGAAAACATTGAACAACCAAATTGATTTAAAATCCAAACTCACGATTTTTCCTTACGATCGTTTCGTAAAAGTAGATTTGTCATCAAGCGAAGAGATAGATGCACTTTGCATCGGAATTGTTTATTTCAAAGATATTCCGATGAATAAAGCAACCAGCAAAAGCGGAAAATGGGGATACCTCTCCACTTACGGAAAACAAACTTTGACAGACAGAAACGATTTGCTCGGAATGGCAGTTTTTTACAATGTTGAAGACATTCAGGAACTGACCGAGAATAAAGACAATCATTTAATCGTTTTCAAACCAAAGAAAAAAATAACGTATTATTTTCTCGGAGCTTGGTCAGATGAACCGAACGGAATCAAAACCAAAGGAGAATTTACCGATGATCTGAATAAGAAATTGGAGCTGCTCGATAAAAATGGAAAATTATAAAAAATAGATATGAACCTTCACAAGATTAAAATATTAACAATAGTTGCTTTCTGTTCGGGAATCATTTTTTCCTGTGCTCAGAAACCGTTGCAAAATATCTCCGATTCCAATGAAACTAAAATTTCAGCTTCCGTGATTTCCGATAAACTACCTTGGTCGGAACGAATGATGCAATCCGAAATGAAACGTTTTCCTGAAGCGTGGATGCTGGATTTTTTCAAATCCCCAAAATGGAGCTATCCAAACGGACTGGTTCTGAAAGGAGCAGAACAGCTTTACAAAAAAACCGGAAAAAAGGAATATTTTGATTATATCAAAGGATATGCAGATGAATTGGTAAACCAAGACGGAACCATCAAAACCTACGATATTAAAAAATACAACATCGATATGCTGAATTCCGGAAATGTTTTGATATATCTCTATTCCGTAACCAAACAGGAAAATTACTTGAAGGCAACTCAGCTTTTACGTTCACAGCTGGACAATCATCCGAGAACTTCCGAAGGCGGATTTTGGCACAAAAAAATTTACCCTAATCAAATGTGGTTAGATGGATTGTATATGGGACAACCGTTTTACGCCAGTTACACAAAGTTATACAGCAATAATGATGAAGCAGAAAAAGCATATAACGATATTGTAAATCAGTTCGATGTCATTCAGAAACATTTGGTAGATTCCAAAACCGGATTGTTATATCACGGTTGGGACGAAAGCAAAGAACAAAAATGGGCAAACAAACAAACCGGGTTATCTCCTCACATTTGGGGAAGAGCAATGGGATGGTATGGTATGGCAATCGTAGATGTTCTGGATTTTCTTCCGAAAAATCATCCGGGAAGAGAAAGGTTAATTCATTATTTAAAATCTTATTCGGAAGCTTTAGTAAAAGTTCAGGACAAGAAAACCGGACTTTGGTATCAGGTTTTAGATAAAAGTGGCGAGAAAGGAAATTATCTGGAAGCTTCAGCTTCATCAATGTTTACCTATACATTTGCAAAAGCTGTGAGAAAAGGTTATTTGCCGGATTCTTACAAAACAGTTGCAAAGAATGCTTATAACGGAATCATCAAAAATCTGATTTCCGTAGAAAAAGACGGAACAGTCAATCTCAATCAAGTTTGTGCCGTTGCAGGTTTAGGCGGAAATCCTTACAGAGACGGAAGCTATGAATATTACATCAACGAACAGATTCGTCCGAATGATCCGAAAGGAACAGGACCTTTCATTTTGGCAAGTCTGGAACTGGAACAATAAAAAAAATGAAAAGAGTTTTTAAAAATATTTCAACCGTTCTTTTCGTCATTGCTTCATTGGTAATGACAGCACAGACAGAACAGGATAATCAAAAGGAAAGAATCATCAATCCGTCTAAAGATAAAAACACAACAAACATTTTTTTGGCGGGAGATTCTACGGTTACGGATTATACTTTGGAAAAAGATTATCAAGAAAAACGCTATCCACAGCAAGGATGGGGCGGTGTTTTTCAGGAATTTTTCGTCGCAGACAGTTTGAAAGAATTGAAATCTCCAAATCTTGCCAAAAATATTTTAGTGATTAATAAAGCAAAAGGAGGAAGAAGCACGAGAACATTTTTTCAGGAAGGAAAGTGGCGTTATATTTTTGAAAATCTGAAACCGAAAGACTGGGTTCTGATTCAGTTCGGGCACAACGACGAATCTCCGAAAAAAGTGGACAGATATGTCGATATCCCTGCATATAAAGAATATCTTCGGCTATTTATTCATCAGGTTCGGGAAAAAGGAGGAACTCCGGTTTTGGTAACTCCGGTTTCCAGAAATTATCCTTGGGAAAATGGTGTTTTGGGAGACAGTCACATTGATTACGCCAAAGCAATGATTGAAACCGGAGCTGAACAAAACGTAGATGTTATTGATTTGAACAAGCTTTCCAGAGAATTTTTCACCAAAAAAGGAAAAGATTTTGTAACCGCAAATTATTTTATGAATTTACCTCCGGAAAAATTTACAGCATATCCGAAAGGTCAGAAAGACGACACCCATTTTCAGCCGGAAGGAGCAAAAGCAGTTGCACTATTGGTTTTTAATGAATTCAAAAAAATTGTAACAAAGAAATAAATTCGATATGAAAAATATTTTTAAAATACTTGCAGTCAGTGTACTTTCATTATTTTCGGGAAGTTGTGTATCACAAAATCCGATGTCCGATATATATAAAGGAATAGAATTCAAAATGCCACAAGTTACAGAAACATCTTTCCCTGCAAATACAGTTACTATCAAAGATTTCGGAGCAGTTTCCGGAGGAAAAGTGAAAAATACGGAAGCATTCCGAAAAGCGATTTCTGAAGTTTCTCAAAAAGGTGGCGGAAAAATTGTTGTTCCCCGCGGAATCTGGCTTTCCGGACCTATCGAACTGAAAAGCAATATCAATCTGCATTTGGAAGACGGAGCTTTATTGATTTTCAGTAAAGATTTTAATGATTACCCTTTAGTGGACGTTAGTTTTGAAGGTCTGAATACCACTCGTTGTCAATCCCCGATTTTCGCAAAAAATGCAACCAATATTGCAATCACAGGAAATGGTGTTATTGACGGAAACGGCGATGCGTGGCGTTTCGTAAAGAAAGGGAAAATGACGGATTCTCAATGGAAAACTCTCGTTGCTTCCGGAGGAGTTTTATCGGATGATAAAAAAATATGGTTTCCGAGTGAAAGTTCCAAAAAAGGATATGTAAGTACCGCAAATTTTAATGTTCCTGAAAATTTTTCCAGAGCAGAACTGGAGAATGTAAAAGATTTTCTTCGCCCGGTTTTGGTAAGCATTGTAAACTGTGACAAAGTTCTTCTTGATGGTCCTACTTTCCAGAATTCTCCGGCTTGGAACATTCATCCATTGATGTCAACCAACGTGATTATCCGTAATCTAACAGTAAGAAATCCTTGGTATTCTCAAAATGGTGACGGATTGGATGTGGAATCCTGCAAAAATGTTTTGGTTTATAATAATACGTTTGATGTTGGAGATGACGCCATCTGCATTAAATCCGGAAAAGATAAAGACGGACGAGACAGAGGAATACCGACTGAAAATGTCATCATCAAAAATAATACGGTGTATCACGCACACGGTGGAATCGTCATTGGAAGTGAAATGTCGGGAGGTGTAAAAAATCTTCACGCTTCGGATTGTGTATTCATCGGAACCGATATTGGTGTTCGGTTCAAAACAACACGAGGAAGAGGCGGAGTTGTGGAAAACATCTACATCAGCAATTTGGATATGACTAATATTCCTGCACAAGTGATTGGTTTCAATATGTTCTATGAAGGAAAATCTCCGATTCTGGAAGATGGAGATACAGCTCCGAAAGCAAATGAAAAAAGCTATCCGATAACCGAAGAAACGCCTGTTTTCCGAAATGTATTCTTCAAAAACATCAATGCTGTAGATTCTTATGAAGCATTGACATTAAACGGTTTAGCCGAAATGAATCTGAAAAATATAGTGATTGAAGATTCTTATTTCGAAACTAAAAAAGCTTTGACCATCACAGATGCTGATGGAATTACACTCAAAAATGTAACGCTGAAATACAGCGAAGGAACAGGGGCAACAATTTACAACAGCAAAAACATCGATATTTCCGGTGTAATGTTTGAATCTCCAAAAAATTCTCCTGTAATAAAGATTATAGGTAGTAAAACTTCAGCTGTAAAACTTCCGAAGAACCTTTCCTCAGAACAGATTTCGTTGTCTAAAGATGTTCCTAAAAATACAGTGAGATAACTTTAATTCGGAAAGTATTTATAAGTAAATAGGCGTTATATTTTTCCTCGATATCTTCCAAAAAACAATCTTTATCTTATGTTTTGGTTAATTATAATGCAATCGATTACTTAAAAACAACACCCAATAAGTTATAAAATCATTCTCCCGAAGTTATTTCACACACTCTAAATACACCTTAAATAAAGACGTTTAAAAGAATTAAAATATAAAACTAAAAAATATAAAAAAAATATTGCTGATATTAAATATTAATTTTTATATTTGGAAACAGTAATTTTCATAAAATTTAATGCAATCGATTGCATTATAATTAACAAGAATAAAATATTAACAACAAAAATTAATCGTTATGAAAAAACTATTATTTACTTTTATGTTTGCAGGATTTTCTGCAATCAACTTTAATGCACAATCTAAAGTTTGGAATTTTAGCGATGCAGCAAAATTTCCGGCGGGAGCCATTTCAACAACGACAACCATAGAGGGTTTAACGTTTGTGCCGGAAGGTAGTAACATTACTATTGCTACGAACAATCTAGCTACGTTCTCGGATGGATATGCTCCAACACAACGTGTACAGTTTGGTGGGAACAGCTATGGAGGATCAACAAATCCTGATGTAGGCGAGACATCAATGCCAACAAGAAGATACTTGAAATTTTCCGTTTCAGATGATGCTTCGATAAAGTTTTGGGCAAGAGGAGGAGGTAGTGGAAGATCTATTCTTATTTCAGATGCCACAGGAAAAGTTCTTTATAAGGAAACTTTTTCAGGTAGTACTACTTCAGACATTATTATAGGATCGTATCATTATGATAATGAGGGAACTCCAACTACCCTTCTTATTTCAACGGGGAATAGTGATAACAGCTTATATAAAATTGAATATACCGACAACTCAACATTGGCTGCGAACAGTGCCAAATCCGACACAAAAGCTCGTGCGTACTCCAGCGGAAACAAGATTTTCATCTCCGGTCTGGAAAATAAAAATACAGAAGTAAACATTTATTCCCTTAACGGACAATTGGTTAAATCTTTGAAAACAGCCAACGATACGAATACGGAAATCAACGGAAAAGGCATCTATATTGTTAACCTGAAATCCGAAACAGGAGAAAAATCCGTAAAAGTTTCGATAAAGTAATAATTAAAAATAAGATTGGTTTTTCTTTTAAACAAGAAAGTTTTATTGAAAGTTTGGGGTAATTATATATAATTTTAGAAAATGGTGGAATCGATTCCACCATTTTTTTATTTTTATCCATTATTTTGTCTATTATTTCTCATTTGATTTCTGATTGATGTTATCAAATTTTATGATTTCAGAGGCGATTTTCGGGAATAAAAAACCATTTATTTAGGCGTAAATCACACCAAAAGCAATGTTTTTCGCAGTAAAATAACAATATTTATATAAATTAAATATGCTGATTATCAATTATTTATATTTAAAACAGTGAAATTTAGCACAAAATTTCAGAAAAAATTATATAACTATTAAAATTAATTTTATATTAGCAATGTCGATTTTTTTTAAAATAGAATGTAATCGATTGCATAAAATTATAAACAATTAAAATTTATCATTATGAAAAGAACATTATTTTTTAGCGTGGTTGCACTTGTATTCTCATTTATTAATACAAATGCACAAACAGTATGGAATTTCTCTAACTGGGATGTTACCGCAGGATATTCAGCCAATACGGTTGTGAATAATCTGGCTATCATACAGGGAGAAAACATCACTACTATGGGACAGGTAGAAGCAAATACCGCAAATTTCTCAGACGGTTTCTCAGCCACCAAACGTTTTAAACTCAATGGTGGAAGTTACGAAACCGGAGCTACGAATTTCGTTATGCCTACGAAGCGTTATATCTTTTTTAATGCAAACGGAAACTGCTCTATCAAGATATGGTACAAAAACGGAGGCGGCGGAGACAGAACGCTCTATGTAACCAATGGGACTTCAATAATCGCATCCAACACATATTCTAATTCCACAGACGGATTGATTTACACGGCTGATTATACAGGTCCTGCTACAAATATTTATATCGCAGGAGACCAAGCTCTCAATATTTATAAAATCGAAATTACAGGAAGTGTTGGTACAACTACTCTTGCTGTTGGTGACATAAAGAAAAATATGAAAACCAATGCTTTCTCGGCAGGTAACAAAGTGTATGTATCCAACGTATCAAAAAACACGGAAGTAAATGTATATTCCTCAACAGGAGCTTTGGTAAAAACACTTAAAACATCGTCTGATCTTAATTTCGAGTTAAACAATACCGGTATTTATATCGTTAATCTGAAATCTGATGAAGGAATAAAATCTGTAAAGGTTTTAGTTAAATAATCCGAAGATTTTAAAAGTAGATCATATCTATGAAATAAAATTTTCATTAAAAAGTTTGGTGGAAGATTTTCATCAAACTTTTTTTAACCCCAAAATCAGTTCCGAGAAAATTCTAACCTTTTCAATTCTTCAAAAATGAAAAAAATATTATTCCTAATCCTATCTGTACTTTACGTTGGTTTTGGGAAAGCTCAATGTCCCACTAAAGGATGGGCTTCTGAAAACGGAAGTGTAACAGGAGGAGGAACAGCTGCTCCTACTGTTGTTACAACTTATGCAGAACTGAAATCCGCATTATCCAACAACAATGTAAAAGTAATTCATATCTCGGGACAGATTACTTTTCCGTCATCGGGCAGAATAACCATCAACTCTCAATCGGGAAAATCAATTTTAGGTTTAGCAGGAGCTCGGCTGATTTCTACCGATATGACCTCCGGAGGATCCGGTATTTTTACGCTTAAAAACAGCTCCAATATTATCATTAAAAACATCACTTTTGAGGGTCCCGGAGCTTATGACACAGACGGAAACGATAATCTTACCATTGATAGTTCTACCAATATCTGGATTGATCACTGTACTTTTGAAGATGCTTTAGACGGGAATCTCGATATCAAAAATGCATCCAATTACATAACCATTACTTGGACAAAATTCCAATATCTGAAACCGCCGGTTTCAGGCGGACCGGGAGGTTCCAATGATCATCGCTTTTCCAATCTCTTCGGCTCCGGAGATGGCGAAACACAGGATGCCGGGAAATTGAAAATTACAATGCAGTATTGTTGGTGGGGATCTGGTGTGAGAGAAAGAATGCCGAGAGTAAGGTATGGACAGGTTCACCTCGTTAATAATTATTTCAGCAGTACCGGAAACAATTATTGTATCTATGCAGGTTACAAAGCAGATTTGCTGATTGAAGGAAATTATTTTGAGGGGGTAAAAAATCCAATAAGATTAGAAACCGGAAATTTTACGGGAGTTACGGCAATCAATAATACATTCTCCGGAACATCGGGAACAGCAGTTGGTTCGGGAACCTCTTTCACTCCTCCTTATACTTTGGATATTGTACCTTCGGAAACGGTAAAAAACCTCGTAATGAACGGAGCAGGTGCGGTTCTTGCAAATCCTGCTGATTGCACAATTCTGGCTGCTCAGGAAGTTTCCACAGAAAATTCCTTATTTTCTATTTATCCTAATCCTACTTCTGAAGAAGTTTCTTTAAAAATTTTCTCCAAAAAAAATAATAATATGATTACTATTTCTGTAACCGATATTTCGGGAAAATCAGAAGGGATTATTTATAATGGGAAATTGGAAAAAGGAATGAATGTTATTAAAAATATTTCCATCAGGAAAATACAAAAAGGAATAAAATTCTTTCAGATAAAAACCAATGAGGAATCTTACGTTCAAAAAACAATTGTAAAGTAAGCTATTTCGCAAAATATTTATTAAATAAAAGAGGCTATGAAAAAAAATCTAATTTTACCATTGGTACTGCTTTGTGCAGTAATGATTTGGGGAGTAGAAAAAAAAATTTCCTTTTCTTCGAGTTTAAAAAATGAAAATACAGCGATTTTTTCTCTGGATAAAGAAACCCGTCCATCGAAAAAAAAATTTAATAATCTTGAAAGGGAATCAAGATTCCTTGATCAAACACCGGCTTCTGTAACCTGGCCATTATATACTAATCTAACAACTCATTCGATAGAAGGAAACCTAACAACTTCTATCAGTTACTCCGGTAATTTATACAGTAGAGCGACAACAGCATCTCAAGGATATTTAACAGTGGACGGAACAGCCGTTGATACTATGGTCTTCAATGAGGGAACAAGCAGCTCAAACTCTTGGACAGCTTCAGCAAGTATTGATGAGAATAAATATGTGCAGTTTGATGTAGCTTCAACAAACGGAATTTTGACTATAAATAAAGTAGAAATGATAGTTGCCGGTGCACAAACCAATTCTATGTATGTTCAGATTTATTATTCTACAGATCCTACATTCGCTACAAAAACACTTTTGAAAGAAGAATACCGAATGAATCCTAATAATGCAGCACATACACTTACATTACCTCTTGCTACGGAAGTTGTCTTGGGAACTTCGGAGAACTTTTATGTCAGAGTTTATCCGTATGTAAAATCAGCTACGACAAATAAATATTTTATAATTAGAGATTTGAAAATTTCCGGAACAATGGAAGGAACGGTTGTTAATCCGGCAACTGTTTCTACAACTGCTGTTTCGTCAATTTCAACAACTAATGCTATTTCCGGAGGAACAATATCCAGCAATGGTGGTGGAGAGATAACGGAAAGCGGTATTGTTTGGAGTACAAACGAAAATCCAACCATTTCAGATCCCAAAACAAATGAAAATGCAACAACAGGAACATTTGTAAGTTCGTTATCAGGTTTAGCAGCAGGAACTACTTATTACGTTCGAGCTTATGCAATCAATTCCGCAGGAACAGCTTATGGAAATCCGGTAAGCTTCACAACATTGAGCAGCATTATTGCACCAACTGTTACCACAACATCACAATCCCAAGTTACAAACAAATCCTTTGTGGTTTCCGGAAATGTAACAGATTGGGGAGGAGCAGATGTTACGGACAGAGGAATCGTTTATTCCAAAACGGCAAACCCAACTGTCGATAATGCCACAAAAATATCCACAGGAACAGGAACAGGAGTATTTTCTTCTTATGCTCACGGTGTAGATGCTTCCACACTGTATTATGTAAGAACATTTGCGACAAATTTGGCAGGAACGTCTTATGGTTCTACTGCAACAGTTATTACCAAAGCAACAGATCCGGATGTTGTTAAAACCATCAATCAAGACGGTTCTGCAGATTATACAACAGTTCAGGCTGCTTTTGACGCTGTTCCCGATAATTATACAGGAAGATGGATTATCCACATAAAGCCGGGAACTTACACAGAAAGACC
>CAYSQR010000003.1:0-7270 GCA_964433195.1 uncultured Kaistella sp.
TTACAATCAGAAATCCTGCAAACCACAAAATACCTTTCTGCTTTTCTCCCGAACCGAATACTTCTCTGTAACTTCCAAAAGCAAGCAAAAGAAAAATGGTCATAAAAATCGGGTGTAGAATCGGCATCTGTATATGTGTTTTTTATACGAATTTTCGAGGAATCTGTTCCATCCCTGAAAAATATAACAAATAATAAATTTTTTTCTTCAATGGCAAAGATAAGAGATAATTTTTATCAAATCGTTTATAAGACAATATTTCTGTCCTCGAAATCCGATTTTTTTTAATGAATTTTTTTAGTTCCGATGACATTTCCCTGTAAATTTTATCATCTTTCACAAAAGCAAGATACGCCAGAAAAGTATAAACACCTTCCAGAATCTGAAAGTTTTTCAGCTCCTTTTTTCTATCCGAATATTTTGAATTATTAAATACATCTTCCACATTTTCAACCGCTTTTAAAATATCCAAACCTTTTTCGGTATGCGTTTTTGTAATCGAATCGGTACGTTCCAGATATTGATAATGATAATTCTGTGTTTGTGCCAAAATGGTACATTCCAACAGCAATTGCGGAATCAGCTGAATATCTTCGAAGTGAACTCCTTTTTTGAATCTTTTGTTCTGAAATAATTCCCGCTTAAAAATTTTATTACAGGCAAAATAACTCAAATCCGAAAATACAGAAAAGTGGTTTTTCAGCTCAATTTTTTCGGGCATATTCGGAATTTGCGTGAGTTTTTGAGTGATGTTTCCATTTTCATCAACTTTCTGTAAATTACAAATTACCATTTCCGCAGAATGCTTTTCGGCGAGATTGTACATTTCCTCAAACATCGTTTCCGAAACATAATCATCGCTGTCCACAAAACCGATAAATTCTCCGGTTGCTCTGTCTAATCCGAAATTTCTGGCATCGCTTAAACCGCCGTTTTCTTTTAAAAAAGATTTTATTTTCAAAGGAAATTTTTCCTGAAACTCATTAATTATTTTTTGCGAACCATCTTTGCTTCCGTCATTAATAATTAAAATCTCGGTTTCCTGCAAAGTTTGGTTTACCAAAGAATCCAAACATTTTCTAAGGTAATTTTCAACATTGTAAACAGGTACGATGAGAGAAATTTTTATCATTAATTCTTATTTTTTTTTAATACCTGACAATTCTTCAACGACAAAAGTCACAAAAGTTTTATATTTTTTAGTTATTCAAAAGTGAAAAAAGTTGTTTGCATTTTTTTGCATTTCTTTTTTTATCTTTTGATAGACTCTAATTTCAATCAATTCTTTTGTGGCTTTTGTGGTTTTTAATTTTTTTATACAAAAAATAATCTTTCCCAATCGGTCTTATTTCATAAATCCATCGGAGAATTTCCGGTGCATTATTGTGGATTTCGGCAATCGGATAGCTTTTTACCAAATCATAATTTTCATCGAAATCGGTTTTATCTTCCGGTTTTATTTTATAATAACCTTTTGCTCCGTTTGGTTTTTCACTGATGGTCAGAATATAATCGGGTCGGAAATCTTTTACGGAATTGCTCCACCAAAAAACCTCATCTTTTTCCATTTCGTCATTAATTCTTTTGTTTACCAAACCTACTTCATCATAAGTATAAAGATTTGTAAAAAAAGGAATAATTCCTGCAGGTTCCAGTAAAATTGACTGTTCCATTCCCACTTTTTCTTTTTTCAAATCCTCGGAAATCTGCATCCGCTGTCGTTTTTCCATATAACCAATCGTATAAGACTGCAAAATCTGAAAAAGATAAAATCCCGAAAACACTGCAAAAACACAGGAAAGCAAAATATTTTTTTTCAGCTTAATGAAATTTAAAACATAATACAAAACAACGGCAAACAGAAAAACTCTCGGAAGCCAGTAATACCAATCGAAATACGCCCTGAAAAATGCAAAAACTGTAATCTTTAATAATGCAAATGCGAGAACCGAAATAAGAATCGTTTTGGCTTCAAAAGAAATCCTCGTTTTTTCTTTAATAATTCTGAAAACGCAAAATCCTAAAAACGACAGAAATGCAAGAAAAAGCAGAAAAGTAAGTAGCGAATATCTTTTAATTAAACCTCCGTAATACGCCCATTGATAAAGCAAAAATTCTAAGCTGTTATTTTGGGTAAGATTTTTATACGCAATTTTTTTCGCTGTAATCGTATGATTTACCAACTCGCCGAAATAAAAATAATTAAAACCAACCACACTTACCAAACCTGCAATTCCGCCAAAAAGAAAGATGAAATTGATTTTCTTTTTAATGATTAAATCCGCCAAAAAGAAAACGCCGAGAAAAATCACGGTATCAATTCTCGTCCAAAGCAGCAAAACCGGAAAGATAAAATACGCCCATTTTTTTCCTTTGAAAATCCCGAAATAAATCAATCCGTTGTAGAGAAAAAATAAAATTCCGTATTCCATTCCAAGACAAGACGCGGTAAGAGAAGGCGGAACCATATTCAGGAAAACCACAAAAAACCCACGTTTCAGAACATCATACGGAAACAAAATTTTTCCCAGCCAAATTGTACCAATTGCAAAAAGAATGCTGCTGAAAATAAGTAACGGAACAATAAAATCTCCCCCGAAAACCAACTGGAAAAAAGCCGAAACCGATACATACAAATGCGTTGTAGAAGCCGATATTTTCTCATCACCATTGAAACCTATAACTCCGTAATTCAATAAATTTCTTGCAACCCTCCAAGTAATGAAAGAATCTTCCTGAATATATTTGGTAAGCAACATCGGGATTTTCAGCACCAATGTTACGAGAACCAACAGAAAAGGATTAGAAAAAATTTTGGATAAAAGTCTGCTCATAGATGCTGTTTATAACATTGATTCTTTTCTACCGCCAAAAATAGGATAATTTAAGTAAATGCTAAAACGTGAGGAGATTTTGATGTTTTGTGTTTACAAAACGTATTACTTCTTCAAAAACCTTTTATCCAGAAATCCTTTTTTCGCTTCTTCGTATTCCAATCTCGAACAGGGAATAAGATGCTCCGGTTTTTCATCTTCTCCGAAATACCAAAGATTGGTAAACGTATCTCGTTTGAAAGCATAACTATTGTCATCAATCATAATCCAGAAAGTTTCGTACTGTCTTTCTTTAGGGTGCGATTTCTGAATGTTGATTCCCTCAATAAGATACCAAATCATTTGTGCCAAAAGCTGATGATTCAGAAACTCCTGAGAATTTGCATTAAAATTAAAAATCCCGACAGATTTCAGGTTTTCGCTCAATCCGGTTTCTTTCATATAGCTACAGATTTCCCGTTTGTTCAGTCCGTTCACTTGCGGATTTACCGAAAAACCATCGCCGAAACTTTCCACCGCATCACAGTTTAAAGTTACCAAATCCGCTCTCCGGAAAAAAGGTTCGGTTTTCTCGGTAGAATTCATCATTTCGGATAATCTTATCACTTCAAACTCCACTTCTTTCATCAACTTCACGGAATCTAATTCATTCAAATGTTTCTGATAACCGAGATGATGATAATTTTTGATGCTGAAATTTTTTGAGCTGAAAATCTTGGAAAGGAAATTCTTTTCCGTTATTTCATCGCCCTCGTTTGAAAGGGAAATAATATTTGAAATCTGGGTATAATTAAGGTTTTTCTGATGGAAATTCAAAGCCGAAAAAAGCGAAAAAGACAAATCATTACTTCCGCCGATAATTACCGGAATTGCATTTTTGTAATGACACATCGAAAGCACTTCCTGCAAAACATAATGAGAATCCTGATGAGATTTCCCCGAAATTAAATCGCCCAAATCACAAACGGGAATTTCAAAATCGAGTTTTGAAAGGCGATAGAGTTCTTTTCGGATGGTTTTAAAATCGAGAATTTCAGCTTCGCCATTTTTCAGTCCACGATAATCGGAGCAGAAAATAAGGACGATTCCGTTTTCCCTGATTTCATTGGAAATAAGATTTCCGAGCTGCCATTTTTCGGTTTTTATTTCTCTTGGCGGAATGAGAATGTCTTCGAGGTTCATATTTTTGTGGGATTCTGAATGTTTGATGTTTCGCAAAAGTAGCAAAAAGACGTCAATAAAAAAACCTTCAAGGTTTTGGAAGCCTTGAAGGTTTATGGGAAAATAAAATTCTCAAATCACTTTTTCTTTGCTGCTGTTTTTTTTGCGGGTGCTTTTTTCGGCTTTTCTTTGAAAGCATTTTTATCCTGTGCAGAAATCCATTTCTTCACTTCATCCAGAGAAACTTCCTGCAATTCTTCCGCAGTATATTTTTCGTCTTTTTTGTTTTTCGGAATTTTAAACATAGCTTTTCCGAATTTGATGAAAGGTCCCCATCTTCCGTTTTCAATGGAGATTTTTTCTTTTTCCCATTGTTGGATGTAGCGATTTGCTTCTTTTTCTAATTTTGCATCAATCAGTTCGTTGATGTCGTTTTGAGAAAGATTATCAAAATCATAACGTTTCGGAACGTTCACAAAAATTGATTTGTATTTAATGAAAGGTCCGAATCTTCCGGTTCCTTTCGTTACCGGTTCTCCTTTGTAAGTTGCAATCGGTGCGTCTGCAATTTTCTTTTCATTAATGATTTCTTCGGCTCTTTCCTGCGTTACCGAAAGTGGTTCTTCACCTTTCGGAATGCTGATGAAAGTTTCTCCCCATTTTACATAAGGTCCGAATCTTCCGACACCGATTGTTACGGTTTTTCCCTCAAAATCTTTTAAATCGAAAGGGATTTTGAAGAGTTCCAATGCTTCTTCCAAAGTAATGGTTGCGATATTTTGCGAAGCCATCAAACTTGCAAAAACCGGTTTTTCTTCGTCATCACTTTCGCCGATTTGTACCATTGGTCCAAATCTTCCGATTCTCACAATGACATTTTTGCCGGATTTCGGATCTTTTCCCAGATGTCTTTCTCCTGTTGCACGATCTGCATTTTCTTCCACATTCTCTATTTTCGGATGAAAATCTTTATAAAAACCTTGCAGCACATCTTTCCATTTTTCCGCTCCGTTTGCAATATCGTCGAAATCCTGCTCTACTTTTGCAGTGAATCCGTAATCAAGAATTTCGGCAAAGTTCTGGGTCAGAAATTCATTTACCACTTCGCCAATATCGGTGGGAACAAATTTGTTTTTATCGCCTCCGAATTTTTCGGTTAAAACTTCTTTTTTCAAATCGGTTTTAGCCAAAGTCATCTTCATTATTTCTCTTTCCTGCGGAATAATTTCACGCTTATCCACATATTCTCGATTCTGAATGGTCTGAATCGTCGGTGCATAAGTCGATGGTCTTCCTATTCCCAGTTCTTCGAGTTTTTTTACTAAACCTGCTTCGGTATATCTTGCGGAAGGTTTTGTAAATTTCTCGGTTGCTTCTATTTTTTTATAATTTAAAATTTCTCCAACGGAAACTTTCGGTAATAATTTTTCGTTGCTTTCTTCCTCATCTTCTTCGGTTTTTGTAATTCCGTAAACTTTCAGAAATCCGTCGAAAACAATTACTTCTCCTTGTGCTTCAAAATGTTGCGATAGTTTCTGATTCCCGATTTCAATAACGGTTTTTTCAATTTTCGCATTTGCCATTTGACTTGCCAAAGTTCTTTTGTAAATCAATTGGTATAATTTATTCAATTGGGCATCTCCAATAGATTTTACCGAAAAATCTGTCGGTCGGATTGCTTCGTGAGCTTCCTGTGCAGATGCGGATTTCGTTGTAAAATTTCTTGGGTTGGAATATTGTTCGCCAAACTCGGAAATAATTTGAGATTTTGCTCCGTTTATTGCTTCCTGGGAAAGATTCACGGAATCGGTTCTCATATAAGTAATGTAACCTTCTTCGTATAATCGCTGTGCAACTCTCATTGTAGAAGTAACGCCGTAACCGAGACGGTTACTTGCTTCCTGCTGTAAAGTGGAAGTTGTGAACGGTGCGGAAGCAGAACGAGTTCCCGGTTTTGTTTCCACATTCAGAACTTTGAATTCCGTATTTTTGGATTGGTTCAGAAAATCTTCGGCTTCGTTTTCTTTTGCAAAATCTTTTTTCAGTTTTGCCGAAATTTCCTGTTTGTTGTCATTAAGAAAAATTCCTTCTATTTTGAATGAAGACTTTGATTGAAAATCCCTGATTTCGTGTTCTCTTTCAACGATTAATCTTACTGCAACAGATTGTACTCTTCCTGCAGAAAGTCCGGTTTTTACTTTTTTCCAAAGAACGGGCGACATTTCAAAACCGACAATTCTGTCCAAAACCCTTCTTGCTTGTTGTGCATTTACAAGATTTTGGTCAATTTTTCTTGGATTTTCAATGGCTTTCAGAATTGCATTTTTGGTAATTTCGTGGAAAACGATTCTTTTGGTTTCTTCGTCTTTCAGTTTTAATTCTTGAGCCAAATGCCACGCAATAGCTTCTCCTTCTCGGTCTTCATCGGAAGCAAGCCAAATTATATCAGCTTTTTTTGCAGCGGTTTTCAGTTCGGCAACTAATTTCTTTTTATCGGCAGAAACTTCGTAATCCGGCGAAAATGTTTCCAGATTAATTCCCATTCCTTTTTTCGGTAAATCGCGGATATGACCGAAACTCGATTTCACTTCAAAATCTTTTCCGAGGTATTTCTGAATGGTTTTTGCTTTTGCAGGTGACTCGACAATAACTAAATTTTTGGACATATTATTAAGGGCAAAATTTCTGCAAAAGTAGAAGTTTTTTTTTTATGCAAGTTTACAGGGAGTTTTTTGGTTTTTTCTCCTTATTATGTAAGTTAAAATAAATGCGGAACAAAAATCCCGTTCTTTATGAAACTCATAAAGTTTTTCAAAATATTTGCATAAATAAATTAAATTTGCACCTTAATTTTCAACCAATTAGATGCACCGGATTTTCATTTCCATTTATTATTTCCTGCGAAAAAACAAAATTGTTGCCGCTGTTTCCGGTATCGTATTTTTGCTGGTTTGCGGTTTCTTTGCCTCTAAAATAAATTTTGATGAAGACATTAACCAGATTATTCCCAAAAACGAAAAATCCGATCTTACTGCAAAAATCCTGAAACAGCTCAGCTTTTCAGATAAAATAATCGTGATTATCGAGCAGAAAGAAAATCCTGATGAATTCGGTTTATCGGAAACTGCAGATGCTTTTTTGGAAAAAATAAAACCTTTAGAAACTTACATCAAATCCGTTCAGGGAAAAATCGACAATGATGAGATTTCGCAAACCTTCGATTTTATTAATGAAAATTTATTTAATTTTGTGTTCAGTGTGTGTGTGTGTTATTT
>CAYSQR010000003.1:7280-44101 GCA_964433195.1 uncultured Kaistella sp.
CCGCTTTTTTTAGATGAAAATGATTACCGTGAAATCGAAAATAAATTAAAAAAAGACAGCATCGCAAAAAAGGTGGAGCAAAATTATACCGCACTGGTTTCACCGACAAGTCTGGTTACGAAAGAATTCATCAAAAAAGATCCTCTCGGAATTTCGATGATGGGTTTGAAAAAACTTAATGCATTGAATATCAGTAATGATTTCAAATTAGAAAATAATTATGTAGTTACTAAAAACGGGAAAAATCTTCTTCTCTTTCTGGAACCGGAATTCGGAGGAAGCGAAACCAAAAACAACGAACCGTTTGTAAACCAACTCGATGAAATCCGCAATCAGCTGAACGAAGAATTTAAAGGAAAAACGGAAACGAGCTATTTCGGTTCACCGATGATTGCAGTTGCAAATGCAAAACAAATCAAGAAAGACATTCAGAGTACGGTTCTGATTTCTACGGTGGTTTTGGTTTTGTTGCTGATTTTTTATTTCCGCAATTTTTTCACGCCGATTATTATTTTTATTCCGACGGTTTTCGGTGCAGCTGCAGCTTTGTTGGCGATGTTTTTCATTAAAGACAAAATCTCTGCAATTTCTTTGAGTGTAAGTGCCATTTTGCTGGGAATTACGATAGATTATGCGATTCACATTCTCACTCATTTCAAGCATAATCATAATATCGAAGAGGTTTTCAAAGAAATCACACCGCCAATTGTCATCAGTTCCGCAACTACGGCGATTTCATTTCTTTGTTTGGTTTTCGTTCGTTCCGAAGCGTTGAAGGATTTGGGAATTTTTGCGTGTATTGCGGTTTTGTTGTCGGCATTTTTTTCGCTGGTCATCATTCCGCAGATTTACAATCCGAAAAATAATCCAAAAAAAATAAAACCTACTTTCATCGACAAAATCGGAGCGTATCCTTACGAAAAAAATAAATGGCTGATTATCATTTGTTCTCTTTTGATTTTCGTTTCTTTTTTTGGTTTCCGTCATATTAAATTCAATCAGAATATTAATGATTTGAATTATATTCCCAAAGAAATGAAAGACAACGAAGCCAAACTGGAAAAACTTTCAAACCTCGCTTCGAAATCAATTTACCTGGTTTCTTACGGGAATACAGAAGCAGAAGCTCTGGAAAAAAATACAAAACTTTTTAAATACCTGAACCGGGAAAAACAGGAGAACCGGATTTTGGATTTCAATTCTGTCGGAGAAATCGTTCTTTCGGAAAAGGAGCAAAATGAAAAAATACAGCGTTGGAAAAGCTTCTGGTCAGAAAACCGAAAAGAAACCACACTTTCCGAGTTACAGCAAAACGGCAATAAATTCGGGTTCAACAGTTCCGCTTTCGAGAGTTTCCGGAAAATGCTGTACAAAGATTACAAACCATTGAACATTAATGATTTCAAAAACCTGAAAGCACTTCAGCTCCAGGAATTTTTAAGCAAAGGAAACGGAATTTACACTGCTTCTACCATCGTAAAAATCGACGAAAAAAACCGGGATAGTTTCATTAAAAAAACCGAAAAAAACAATGAAGTGATGGCAATCGACCGGCAACAACTGAATGAAAATTTCCTGGGTCTTTTGAAAGATGATTTCAATTCGCTGATAAATTATTCTTTGGTTGCGGTAATTCTTATTTTCATTTTGTTTTTCAGAAATGTGGATCTTACCATTTTGGCAACGATTCCTATTTTGCTTTCGGGAGTTGTTACCGCCGGAATTTTGTATTTTCTTGGTTTGGAACTCAATATTTTCAGTACGATTGTTTGTACGCTGATTTTCGGAGCGGGTGTAGATTTCAATATTTTTCTTACACAAGCTCTTCAAAAAGAAATCACGACCGGAAAAAGCCAGCTTCCTCTTTATCGTGTTTCCATCATTCTGGCTTTATTGACGACGGTTTTGGCGATTGGAGCATTGGTTTTCGCAAAACATCCTGCGTTGTATTCGGTTTCGGTGGTTGCTTTGATCGGGATGATTGCTGTTGTGATTATTTCTTTTGCGATGTATCCTTTGCTCTTCAATTTCGTAAAATACAGAACCCGAAAAGGACTTTCTCCGATTACGTTCAGAATATTTTTCCATTCTCTGATTTCCTTTACTTATTACGGATTAGGAGGTTTTGTGTTTTCGTTCATCGGACATTTCTTTGTTCCGAAATTAAAGAAAAACGGACTTTTACGATTGAAAAAAATGATGGCTTTATTTCTGAAATCCGTACTTCTCACAAATCCTTTCGTGAAGAAAAGAGTCATTAATAATGTTAAAGAAAAGTTTGATAAACCTGCAATTATTATTGCAAACCACACCTCTTTTTTAGATACTTTGACGATGGCTTTAGCTACTCATAAAGTAATTTATCTTGTAAACGATTGGGTTTATTCTTCCCCCGTTTTCGGAAAAATGGTAAGAGCTTTAGGGTTTTATCCCGTTTCTCAAGGTATTGAAAACGGAACCGAAAAGCTGAGAGAAAAAGTAAATCAGGGATTTTCTTTGGTGGTTTTTCCGGAAGCGAAACGTTCTCCGGATAATGATATAAGACGTTTTCATAAAGGTGCCTTTTTCCTCGCCGAAGAATTTGATCTGGATATTCTTCCGGTTTATATCCACGGAAATTCCGAAGTATTGCCAAGAAACGATTATATGAATTTCGATGGCTCGATGACGATAAAAATCGGCGAAAGAATTGATAAGAACGATAAATCTTTCGGAACAAATTATTCAGAAAGAGCAAAAAAAACAAATGCCTTTTTCCGAAAAGAATTTGCCGAACTCCGAAACGAACTTGAAGATGAAAACTATTTCAAAAAGAAACTTTTTCTTTCATTCCTGTACAAAGAAAATGAAGTTGTGAGTGCAGTAAAAAAAGATTTTAACCTTAATAAAAAAGATTATTTCGAGCTCAATTCTCATATCGGTAAAGATGAAATTATTCTTCATATTTCTTCGGATTTCGGACAAAAAGATGTGCTTCTCACGCTTCAGCAAGCAGGAAGAACGATTTACAGCTTCAATTCCGACAAAGAAAAAAGAGAAATTTCAAAACAGAATTATCTCGTAAAATGCAGAAAAATTTTCTATATTGACGAGTTTTCCGAAATCCGCAAAAAACCCGATGTATTACTAATTTCCGATAAAAACTTCAATTGGGCGAAACTTACTGTTCTTCCCGAAAAGATTATCTTTTTCGATACAGAACCTTTTTTCCCTGAAAACACCCCATATCATTTAAAAGCTAAAAACAACAAAATTATCATTTATACCATTCATTAATTTTTTGATAATTTTGCACCAAGAACATAAGAGAATGTCCAAAAATATACTCGTTACTTATTACTCGCAAACCGGACAATTAGAAGAAATCGTAAAGAATATTTCTAAAATTTTCGAGGATAAAAAAGAGGAATTTACCGTAACTTATTACGAAATAAAAATGAAGGAAGATTTCGCTTTCCCGTGGAAAAGTGAAGTTTTTTACAACACTTTTCCCGAATCTTATTTGCAGATTCCGGGTGAAATTTTGCCGCCTCCGGAAAATGTTCTCAACCAAAAATATGACCTGGTTATTTTCGGTTATCAGGTTTGGTTTCTCACTCCTTCTATTCCGATTATATCTTTTCTGAAAAGCAAATATGCCGGAAAAATTTTAGAAAACACACCTCTTATTACCGTTTCGGGAACACGAAATATGTGGATGCTTTCTCAGGAAAAACTGAAAGTTCATTTCAAAAACCTGAAAGTACAATTGGTAGGAAACATTGCATTGGTGGATCGTCACAACAATTACACCAGTGTAATCACGATTCTGAACTGGCTTCAAACCGGAAAAAAAGAACAGCGAAAACCATTACCAAACGCAGGAGTTTCCGATGAGGAAATTGTGGGTGCAACAAAATACGGAAAAATTATTCTTCCCTATCTCGAAAAAGAAAACTTTGATGGAATGCAGCAGGAACTCGTGAAAAACGGAGCGGTAGAAATCCGACCTTTTCTCCTCAAAGTAGAACGCGTCGGAAACAAGCTGTTCACGGTGTTTTCAAACATTATTATTAAAAATAAAGAAAAAAGAAAATTCTGGGTCGGTGTATATAAATTTTATTTATTTTTCGCCATTTGGATTGTTTCTCCGATTGTATTATTTTTTTTCACTATTTTAACGCCGTTTTTTTGGCACAAAAGACAAAAAGACATCAAATATTTTCAAGGAATTTAAAATATAACCATCTATAATGAACGAAGTATTTATTACAAAATCATCTGTTTTTCTTCCGAATCAGCCGATACAAAATGATGAAATGGAAGATTATCTCGGATTGATAAACGGAAAACCATCCAAAGCAAGATCTTTAATTCTAAGAAACAACGGAATTAAAACCAGATATTACGCTTTAGACAAAAACGGAAAACCTACGCATTCCAATGCCGAAATTACCGCTAAAGCAATCGAAGGACTTTTCGATGAAAATTTCAGTAAAGACGATTTGCAGCTGATTTCGTGCGGAACAACTTCTGCCGATCAAATCCAGCCATCTCACTCTTCTATGGTTCACGGATTGCTGAACAACGGAAAATCCATTGAAATCAATACTTCTACAGGACTTTGCAACGCCGGAATGAATGCTTTCAATTATGCCTTTCTTTCGGTAAAAGCAGGAACGATAGACAATGCTGTTTGTGCAGGTTCCGAAAGAATCTCTTCCTGGATGACTGCAGACAAATTCAGCCACGAAGTAGAAAACCTGAAATTGCTCGAAGAAAAACCCATCGTCGCTTTCAAAAGAGAATTTCTCCGTTGGATGCTTTCAGACGGAGCAGGAGCTTTTTTGCTGCAAAACAAACCGAGAAAAAACGAAATCAATTTGCGGGTAGAATTTATCGACTTTTATTCTTATGCCCACGAAATAGAAACCTGTATGTATTCCGGTGCGGAAAAGCAGGAAGACGGAAGTTTGAAATCCTGGTCGGATTATCCTACTGACGAATGGCTGAAAGAATCCATCTTCGCATTAAAGCAGGATACACGACTTTTGGACGAATTCATCCTGAAAAAAGGAGCACAATCTTTAAGAGCATCTTTCGATAAGCACAACCTGAATCCCGATGATATGGATCACGTTTTGGCACACATTTCCTCCAACTATTTCAAACAGGGACTGAAAGATGAATTTGCTGCTGTAGGTTTGGATTTTCCTTGGGAAAAATGGTTTTATAATCTTTCCGAAATAGGAAATATCGGTGCAGGTTCCATCTTTGTTGCAACTGCAGAATTGATGAATTCGGGGAAACTGAAAAAAGGAGAAAAAGTTTTGCTCTGCATTCCGGAAAGCGGAAGATTTGCTTATTCCTGTGCATTGCTTACCGTTTGCTGATGAAAATAAATTTACCTACTTCCGACTGTGAATTTGTGGAAACTTTGATTCCGCAAAAAAAACCTTTCGTAATGATAGATTCTCTGCTTTCGTTCACTGAAAGTACTGTGAAATCTGCTTTTACGCCGAAAGAAAATAATATTTTCTTGCAGAACGGGATTTTTCAGGCAGCAGGAATTTTGGAACATCAAGCACAAAGTGTAGCTTTACATACCGGTTATCAGTTCTATCTTTTCGAAAAAGAAGCTCCTGTAGGTTACATCGGAGCGGTGAAATTTTTTGAAGTTCAAAATTTACCGAAACTAAACGAAAAGCTGATTACCGAAGTGGAAATCCTTGAGGAATTAATGGGAGTTACTTTAGTAAAAACAATGACCAAAACCGGCGACAGAATTATTGCAACCTCAGAAATGAAAACCGTATTGAAATAAATGATAGTCTCTGTTTTATTAATTAAAAATCTTTGGAACATAAAAAAAATTTCGACGTAAATATTCAGGATTATCTTCCGCATCGAAATCCGATGTTGATGGTCGATACGGTTTTAAACATTAATAAAGATAAAGCCGAAACAAAATTCTTAATTAAAAAAGAGAATATTTTTGTTTATGAAAATGAATTTTCCGAAGCCGGACTGATTGAAAATATTGCACAAACCTGTTCCGCAATTGTAGGACAAAAATTTTTTGAAGACGAAAATTCAGAGGTAAAGCTCATCGGTTTCATTACCAATATCAAAAAAATTAATGTTTATCATCTTCCAAAAGTCGGCGAAGAAATTATTACCAAAGCAAAATTAGTATCACAATATGAAAATATTTGTAATATTGTCTGTCAAACTTTTCTCGGTGAAAATTTACTGATTGATGCAGAAATCAATCTCTTCATCAAAGAAATAGAGCCGTAAAAAGAGTGTTCGTATTTTCCGTAAACCGAAAAATAACTTATGAAAAAACAGGATCTTCCGCAAGATGAAAGCAATCTGAAAACCGCAAATATGACCGAAGTAGTATATGTTACGGATGAAAATGATAATTACACTACTGCAAACAGCATCGGTTGGGAAGCGAAAAAACTCGCATTGGAAGAATCTCTGGAACTCATCAATGAAAGAATAGAAGGTGCGAGAAAAGATGTTGTAAAAGGGATTTCGAGTCCGATTGCCTATTTTATGGAAAAAAATAAAATGGATTTGGGAGTACTTTCTGCGTATGTAGGAATCTGGAGTTTTTTTGTAAAAAGACACCTGAAACCAAAAGTATTTAAAAAACTAAAAATCAGAACATTGGAAAAATATGCGAAAGCTTTTGAAATCACTGTTGATGAACTGAAAAATTTTGACGGAAAACAATGAAAGTAAATTTTGAACATCATCAAACCGCACACTGCGAAAACGGAGTCGCATCCAACCTGCTCAGAAACAAAGGGATAGAAATAAGCGAGCCTATGATTTTCGGAATCGGTTCCGGTTTGTTCTTTGTTTATCTGCCTTTTCTGAAAGTGAATTTTGCACCGGGTTTCAGTTACCGACCAATGCCGGGAACGATTTTTTCCAAAGCAGCAAAACGTTTGGGAATTAAAATTAAAAGAGAGAAATTCTCCAATCCCAAAGAAGCACAACTCGCTTTGGAAAAAAACCTAAAACAAAATATTCCGACCGGACTTCAAGTCGGGGTTTTCAATCTTACTTATTTTCCCGAAGAATATAAATTTCATTTCAATGCCCATAATTTAGTTGTTTACGGAAAAGAAAACAACCAATTCCTGATCAGCGATCCTGTAATGGATTTTACCACTACTTTATCCGAATCCGAACTGGAAAAGGTGAGATACGCAAAAGGTGCACTTGCTCCGAAAGGTCATATGTACTATCCGGTTTTCGTACCCGAAAAACCGGAACTGGAAGAAGCCATAAAAAAAGGAATCCGGGAAACCTGCAACAGAATGCTTGCTCCTGTTCCGATAATCGGAGTGAAAGCAATTCGGTGGGTTGCGAAAAGTATCCCGAAATGGGCAGAAAAAAAAGGAGCAAAAAAAACCAATCACTATTTGGGACAACTTATCCGGATGCAGGAAGAAATCGGAACCGGAGGTGGTGGTTTTCGGTTTATTTACGGTGCATTTCTTCAGGAAGCTGCGGATATTCTCCATAATGAAAAGCTAAGAGAACTCTCGAAAGAAATTACCGCAATCGGCGATTTATGGCGGGATTTGGCGGTTGATATTGCAAGGGTTTATAAAAACAGAAACACCAAAAGTAATACTTATGAAGACCTTTCAAAATCAATGCTTCATATCGCAGATTTGGAAGAAGCATTTTATAAGAAATTGAAAAAAGTGATTTAGAATGAATGACTTCATAGAAATAGATAGCCTTTACAAGAAATACAAAAACAACGACGATTTTTCGGTTAATAATATTTCTTTAAAAATCGGAGAAAACGAAATATTCGGAATTCTGGGTCCGAATGGAGCCGGAAAAACCACTCTTATTTCTATGCTTTGCGGATTGGTAAAACCAACTTCGGGAACTTACAAAATCAACCGGCTTTCCCCGAAAAATACAAAAACGGAAATACAAAAACAAATCGGAATCGTTCCGCAGGAATATGCACTTTATCCTACTTTGACCGCCAAAGAAAACCTGATGTTTTTCGGAAGCTTATACGGATTAAAGCATAAAATACTTCATCAAAAAATAGAATCCGCTCTCGAAAGAGTGGGACTTTCCGGTTTTTCGGACAGGAAAATCGATAATTTTTCGGGCGGGATGAAACGCCGCTGTAATCTCGTTGCGGGAATCCTTCACGAACCGAAAGTTCTGTTCCTCGACGAACCTACAGTAGGAGTTGATGTACAATCACGAAATGTGATTATCGAATACCTTCAGGAACTCAACCAAAACGGAACCACCATTATTTATACTTCCCATCATTTGGCGGAAGCGGAAGAATTCTGTACTAAAATCGCCATCATCGATCACGGAAAAATTTTCGCCATCGGAAGTCCCGAAGAATTGATTGCACAAACTGAAAACGCAAAAAACCTAGAAGACGTTTTCATTGCTTTAACCGGAAAAGAACTTCGTGATGCGGTATAAACTTTGGAGAGCCATCTGGAAAGAAATCCTTTTGCTGAAAAGGGACATCGGCGGAATTGTCATCATTTTCGTAATGCCGCTGGTTTTGATTATCACCATTACTTTAATTCAGGATTCGTCTTTCAAAACTCTGGAAGGATCGAAGCTCCCGATGATTTTAGTCGATCACGACAAAGGCGAAGTTTCGCAAACCATCATTGATGAATTAAAGACAGGAAACACTTTCGAGATCGTCGCTAAAAACTACGATGAAAATTCAGCAAAAAATGCGGTTTTCAACGGGGAATATCAATTGGCAATCGTGATTCCCGAAAATTTATCGAGGGATTTGAACAGCAATATCGACCAGAAAGTTGAAGCCATCGTAAGTTCATTTGGTGTGGAAGTTCCGGAAAAATCAGAAAAAAAAATCACGAAAACTCCCGAAAACAAAGAAATCCATCTCTATTTCGATCCTGCAACAAATCCCGGTTTCAAAAGCGGAATCATCAATACGGTGGACAAAATGGTTTTCAAGATCGAGAACAAAAAAATCTACAAAGCATTTCAGGAACAGCTCGGAACCGGAGAAGATTTGGAACAAGACAAGAATTTCATCACTTATAAAGAAATCGTTCCGAAATCAGGTGACAAAGAAATTCTTCCGAATTCCGTGCAGCACAATGTTCCAGCGTGGGCTCTTTTTGCAATATTTTTCATCGTGGTTCCGCTTTCGATTAATTTGGTGAAAGAAAAAAACCAGGGAACGATAATCCGTTTAAATTCCAGTCCAACTCCATATTTCATTCACGTTTTGGGAAAAACTTTCACGTATCTTATCATTTGTCTGATTCAGTTTTTATTGATGGTTGCAGTGGGAGTTTATCTTTTTCCGTTCTTCGATTTACCAGTTTTCGAGGTTTCCGGAAAATTATTACCGATGCTTTTCGTTACTTTTTTTGCAGGATTGGGAGCAATCGGTTTCGGAGTTTTGTTGGGAACTTTAGCAGATACACAGGAACAATCGGCTCCTTTCGGTGCAACTTCGGTGGTGATTTTGGCGGCAATCGGCGGAATTTGGGTTCCTGTTTTTATGATGCCCGAATTTATGCAGACCGTTTCCAAGTTTTCCCCGATGAATTGGGGACTGAATGCTTATTACGACATCATCCTGAGAAACAGTTCCGCTTTCGGAGTTTTAAAATATTGCGGATTGCTGCTTTTCTTTTATATGGTGATGGTTTCGATAGCTTTAATTTACGAAAAGAAAAAAAATGCGTCCTGAAAAAGAATTGAAATTTACAGAAAATGTAAGAGTACGATTTAATGAAACCGATCCTTTGGGAATTGTTTGGCACGGTCATTATATCGTGTATTTTGAAGACGGAAGAGAAGCGTTCGGAAGAAATTTCGGGATCTCTTACCTCGATGTGCAAAAAGCGGGTTACATAACTCCGATTGTGAAAAGTACCTGCGAACATTTTCTGCCACTGAAATACGGAGAAACTTTCAGAATCGAAACCACCTTCGTAAACGCAGCTTCTGCAAAAATGATTTTTAAATACGAACTTTTCAATGAAGCCAATCAACTCGTTTGTTCAGGCGAAACGGTTCAGGTGTTTCTGGATTCCGAAAATAATTTACAACTCTACAATCCCGAATTTTTCCAAAAGTGGAAAAACAAAATGGGGCTTTAATCCGGATGAAAACCAAGACCTATATTACTGATTATAATTGCATTACCCCATTAGGATTTGATGTAAATTCAAATTTTGATGCTTTGCTGAATGACGAATCGGGAATACAGAAACATCAGTTATCAGAATATCAGAATCCTTTTTATGCTTCTGTCATCAATGATGAAATTTTAAATAAAAAGTTTAATGATGTTTTTGGTAATCAGGATTTTACCCGTCTTGAAAAAATGATTCTGCTGGTTCTGAAACCATTGGTAGAAAAACACGGAATTTCAGAGAAAACTGCTTTTATTTTATCTACAACCAAAGGAAATATAACTTCATTAAAAAACAAAAACATTCCCCCGGAAAGCGTTTATCTTTCTGTTCTGGCGAAAAAAATTGCGGACTTTTTCGGATTCAAAACAAAACCCGTTGTTGTTTCAAATGCCTGTGTTTCGGGAGTTTTGGCAATTTCCGTTGCGAAAAACCTCATCAGTTCCGGGAAATATAAAAATGCTTTTGTGGTTGCAGGAGACGAAGTTTCGGAATTTGTGTTTTCCGGTTTCAATTCGTTTCAGGCGATGAGTGAAAAACCCTGCAAACCTTATGACGAAGAACGGAACGGAATTTCTCTCGGTGAAGCTGCAGCTGCGGTTTTCATCACTTCCGGAATTTCGGGAAAAGAAGATTTTGCATTTAAAATTCTGGGTGATTCTTCGATAAACGATGCAAATCATATTTCCGGTCCGTCGAGAACAGGAGAAGGATTGTTCCGTAGTGTGAAAAATGCGATGACCGAAGCAAACGCAAATCCCGAAAACATCGATTATATTTCCGCACACGGAACCGCTACAATTTATAACGATGAAATGGAAGCAATTGCTTTTAACAGAGCCGGTTTGCAAAAAATTCCCCTGAATAGTTTGAAAGCGTTTTACGGACATTGTCTCGGTGCTTCCGGACTTTTGGAAAGCATCATTGCAATGGAAAGTGCTCTTCGGAATATTTTAATTAAATCTAAAAACTTTGAAAAATCCGGTGTTTCGGAGGAAATCAATATTATTAAAGAAAATCAGAAAGCAGAAATCAATATGATTCTGAAAACGGCATCCGGATTCGGAGGTTGTAATTCAGCGGTGGTCTTACAAAAAATCCCCAAATAAAAAATGAAAAAAACAAAAACCTGTGTCATCGAAAATTCAGAAATAATCATTGACGGCAAAGTTATTTTTGAAAACAAATCAGATTCTTTCAATGAATTTGCGAAATCGGGTTACAAAAATTTCGACCTCAATTATCCGAAATTCCATAAGATGGATGATTTGAGCAAGCTCGCTTTTCTGGCTTCCGAAATGATTCTGAAAGATGAAGATAATCAAAATATCGCTCTTGTTTTTGCCAACAAATCTTCCAGCTTAGATACCGATTCAAAATATCAGGAAAGCATCAATTCTGCTGAAAATTATTTTCCGAGTCCCACGGTTTTCGTTTATACTTTACCCAATATCTGCATCGGAGAAATTGCGATAAAACATCAGTTGCAGACGGAAAACGCTTTTTTCGTTCTCGATGAATTTAATGAAGAGCTTCTGAACGATTACGCAGAACAGCTTCTGAACTCCGGAAAAGCAGAAAAAGTTTTGTGCGGTTGGGTAGAATTGTTCCGAAATAATTATAAAGCTTTTGTATATTTGCTCTCTCTTTAATAAAAATTTTTAAACCTTATGGAAAACCTGAAAGAAGAACTGAAACATAAAATCATCGAAGTTCTGAATCTCGAAGACGTTTCTGCGGAAGAAATAAAAACCGATGCACCGCTTTTCGGAAGCGGATTAGGATTGGATTCTATTGATGCACTGGAACTTATCGTACTTCTGGACAAAGAATACGGCATCAAACTTGCCGATCCGAAAAAAGGAAAAGAAATCTTCGAATCCATCGATACGATGGCAAAATTCATCGAAGAAAACCGAACGAAATAATTGATGAGCATAAAAGTTGCCATAACCGGAATGGGAATTATTTCTTCGATTGGAAACAATGCAGAAGAAAATTTTCAGTCTTTAATCAGTTCCAAACACGGCATTTCCGATATCGAGCTCCTCAAAACACGACACCAAAACGAAATAAAGGTAGGTGAAATAAAAACCACGAACAGCGATTTTGTAAAACTGCTGAATCTTCCCGAAGATAATAATTACACGAGAACAACACTTCTCGGAATTACTGCCGTAAAAGAAGCTCTTGAAAGTGCGGGAATTACCGACATCAATGAATCCAGAACCGGACTTATTTCCTCAACCAGTGTCGGTGGAATGGATATGACCGAAAAATACTTCTACGATTACGAAAAATTTCCCGAGCAACAGAAATATATCTCTTCTCACGATGCAGGTTATTCCTCCATTTGCATTGCGGATTATTTTGGCTTAAAGGGAATGGTTTCCACAATCAGTACTGCTTGTTCATCGGCTGCAAATGCGATTATGATGGGAGCAAAACTCATCAGCAACGGAGTTTTGGATCGTGTCATTGTCGGCGGAGCAGATTCTTTGTCGAAATTTACTTTGAACGGTTTTAAAACTTTAATGATTGTTTCCGATTCCTATAACACTCCTTTTGATAACGACAGGAAAGGTCTGAATCTCGGTGAAGCAGCCGGATTTCTGGTTTTGGAATCCGACGAATCCGTGAAGAAAAGCAATAAAAAACCGATAGGATTTCTTTCAGGATACGGAAATGCAAACGACGCACATCATCAAACCGCCTCTTCGGAAAACGGAGAAGGTGCATTTCTGGCGATGGAAAAAGCATTGAAAATTTCGGGCTTAAATAAAAACCAAATCGATTACATCAACGTTCACGGAACAGCAACACCGAATAACGATTTGTCGGAAGGAATTGCGATGATCAGGATTTTTGGTAAAAAGAATGTCCCGGATTTCAGTTCCACGAAAGCTTTTACCGGACATACTTTAGCTGCAGCTGCAGGAATTGAAGCGGTTTATTCTTTATTGGCTCTTCAAAACAATGTGATTTTTCCGAACCTGAATTTCAAAAACAAGATGGAAGAATTTGATCTGATTCCTGTAACCGGACTGAAAAACAAGGAAATCAAACACGTTCTTTCCAACTCTTTCGGATTTGGCGGAAACTGTTCAACCCTAATTTTCTCGAAAGTATGAAACCCGTATTTATAAACAGTGCTTCGTGTATTTCCGGTCAAAATACTTTGGATGAAAATTTCATATCCGGATTGAAACCCAATTTCAGCGAAAATTATCTTCCTGCAATCGAACCGAATTATAAAGATTTTATTTCTCCAGGATTGATCAGAAGAATGTCCAAAGTGGTGAAAATGAGTTCGGTTTCCGCACAAAAAGCACTTACTGAAGTGAATATTGAAATTCCCGATGCGGTTATTGTAGGAACAGGAATGGGTTGTACGGAAGATTCGGAAAAATTCCTGAAAAACGTCATCCAAAATAACGAAGAATTTCTCACACCAACTTATTTCATACAATCTACTCACAATACTGTTGCAGGACAAATCGCTTTAGCCATAAAATGTCACGCTTACAATTTTACTTATGTAAATACTTCGTCTTCTTTGGAATTTTCTTTGCTCGATGCAAAACTTCAGCTTGAAAATGATGAAGCCGAAAATATTTTAGTCGGTGCGTCCGATGAAGCGGCGAAAAGAACTCTGGAACTTTACCAGCTGAATAATACCATTAAAAAAGAGGAAAATCTTCCTGCAGATTTTCTGAATTCAAAATCGAAAGGCGTAATCTGGGGAGAAGGTGCTGCGTTTTTTGTCATCAGTAACGAAAAGACGGAAAATTCTTATTCGGCTCTGGAAGATATTTCGATACAAAATCATTTGGAACTATATGATACTCATAATTTTATAAATAGTTTTCTTCAAAAAAACAAGATGAAACCCGATGAAATCGATGTAGTAATTCTAGGTTTCAGCGGAGATGAAGAGTCCGATAAATTTTATACGGAAGCTGCAAAATTATTTTCAGATTCTGCTCAGCTTTATTTCAAGCATTTAAGCGGAGAATTCAATACTTCGAGCGGATTTTCCTTTTTTATGGCAAATCATATTCTGAAAAACCGGCACATTCCGCAAGTAATGAAAATCAACAAAACCGATAAAGAAAAAATTGATAATGTATTGATTTACAATCATTTTTTAGGAAAAGATCACAGTTTGGTTTTGCTGAAAAAAATATAAATTTCCCGAAAGATGAAACATTATTTCAACATCATCTTTTTTGTAAGCGTATTTTTGGTTTTGTATTTCCTGAAAGCAGATTTTTGGTTATACCTCATTGGTTTTTTGCTATTTACAGGATTTTTGATTTGGGGAATTTTCGATATTAAATTTTCTTATTTTCTGAAATCATTTAATGAAAACCGGGATTTACAGGAAAAAAAAATTGCGGTTACTTTCGATGACGGTCCTACTGAATTTACTCCGGAATTTTTGGATTTATTAAAGAAAAACGAAGCAAAAGCAACTTTTTTCTGCATCGGGAAGCAAATAGAAAAACATCCTGAAATTTTCAGAAGAATCATTGAAGAAGGTCACGAAATAGGAAATCATACCTATTCGCATTCTGAAAAAACGGGATTTTTTTCAACACAAAAAATGATTTCGGAAATAGAAAGAAATGACGAAACCATCCTGAAATTCGGGAATATCACGACAGAATTATACAGACCTCCTTTCGGTATTACAAATCCCAATATTGCGAAAGCAATAAAAAAAACCGGCAAAAAATCCATCGGTTGGAACATCCGTTCTTTCGATACCGTTATTGAAAATCCTGACAAAATCACAAACCGGATTCTTCCGAAAATAAAACCGGGAAGTGTAATTCTGCTCCACGACACTTCCGAAAAGACTTATCTCGTTTTGGAAAATTTATTGCTATTTTTAAACCGTGAAAATTATAAAACGGTAACAATCAGCCAACTTTTTAATTTCAAAAAATGAAAAAAAATATTTTAATCCTGCTTGCTTTTCTTTTTTCCGGATTTGTTTTTTCACAGGGAACAAAAATGACGGATGCGGAAATTAAAACTTTTACCGAAAAAATTTCATCGGAAAGCAAAAAAATCCAGACGCTCCAAAGCGATTTCGTTCAGACCAAAAAAATGGATTTTCTGAATAAAGATATTGTAACTTCCGGAAAAATGGCTCTGAAATCACCGAACCAGCTCAGCTGGAAATACACAAAACCTTATCAGTACAGCGTAATTTTCAGGGATAATAAGATTTTCATCAACAATCAGGGAAAAAAATCTTCGGTAGATGCGAAAAGCAAAATGTTCGAGAAAATCAATAAACTGATTGCAGGAACTGCGAACGGAAATATGTTCAGCGATTCCGAATTCGTCGTAAGATATTTCAAAAACGGTGAAAATACCATTGCAAGATTTGTCCCGAAATCTGCACAATTACTGAAATATATTAAGCAGATTGATTTGCAGTTTAATGAAAATCAAAGTACGGTTTCGCAAGTAACAATGCTCGAATCTTCCGGTGACACTACGAATATTTCCTTTAAAAACACCAAAATAAATGCTTCGGTTTCTGCGGACGCTTTTTCTTTGTAGCCCGTTTTTTCTGGCGGTTTTTTCCTGCAAAAGTTTTGAACTTCCGGGAGTAAAAGAAATTTCCACCGACAAGAAAATTGTTGAAAACCAATATTTCAATACCGATTCCGATTATGTTTATAAAGCACAGATTGAAATTTACGGCAATGATTTGAGCGGGATTCTCATCATTAAAAAAATCGGGAAAAAACACCGTGTTGTTCTGACTTCGGATTTCGGAAATAAACTGATGGATTTCGAGATTTCGGAGGTGGATTTTAAAATCAATTATATCATTCCGGATTTGGATAAAGGAATCGTGAAAAGATTTATCGAAAATGATTTTCGGATGCTTTTAAGAACCAAATATCCTGTAAATCAGTCATTTGAAAATGAAAATTCCGAAATTTTCGTCACCACCGAAAACAGGAAAAAATACTTTCTTTTCTTTAATAAAAATAATAATCTGCTGACAAAAATTATTTATACAAACAGCGGAAAGGAAAAAATAAATTTCAGTTTTGAGGCGAAAAATCCTATCTTCGCACACGATTTTGAAATCACACATAAGGACGTGAAAATCAACATTAAATTATTTGAAATTACACAAAACAACTAGGAAATGAAAAAATTATTTTTAGTATTCGTTATCATAACAATGGGATTTGCAGCAAATGCACAGGTAAGTTTTAATCCGGGAATCAGAGCGGGAATTAATTTTTCGCATCTTACAAAAGGAAATTCCAATTCTTTTTATTCTTTTTATGATTACGATTTTAATAGTTACTATTCTACCTCTCCAAATTCTACCGTAGATATGAAAAACAGAATCGATTTCTATATCGGTTTTCAGGCAAATATCCGGTTTACGAGATTCTACGCATTGCAGCCGGAAATTAATTATTCCCGACAAGGAACGAAAGTGGAAGGAACAAGAACGTATTATAACAATAACACCTCCCCTTTTACTACGACTTTTTCCGATGAGCTGAAAGTTTCGTATATTGGTCTTCAGTTGATTAACAAATTTTATATGAACCAGTTCAATATTCACATAGGACCTACTTTGGATTTTGTTGTGGAAAGAAGCAGTTACAGCTACTTAGAAAATGAAGTAGATTTGGGAATTTTGCTCGGAGCAGGTTATGATATTACCAAAAACATCGGTGTGGAAGCAAGAATTAAAAAAGGTTTCGTACCGGTAATAAGCGGTTCCGGAAACCATTCGAATGTGGTGATCCAAACAGGAGTTTATTACACTTTTCCCAATAAAGAAAGATTAGAAAAATGAGTATTCTTAAAGATTTTTACACGGTCAATGAAATCGGGCAAAAAGAAAACGGAATCTTTTCTGCAAAAATTTCTTTGAACAAAAACCACGAAATCTTCAAAGGACATTTCCCGGGAAATCCCGTAACTCCCGGTGTTTGTATGATGCAGATTGTGAAAGATCTTACCGAAGAAATTCTTCAGATAAAACTTTTTCTGAAATCTGCTTCCAACGTAAAATTTATGGCAATCATCAATCCCGAAGAAACTCCTTATCTGGTTTTGGATCTGGATATTTCCGTAACCGATGATGATGTGAAAGTAAAGAATACTACACTTTTTGGCGAGACTATTGCATTGAAAATGTCGGTTACTTATAAAAAATTATAAATATGAAACTGCTGTTTTCTTTTGTCACCACGCTTATTTTATTTTTCCAAAATGCTGATTTGGAATCGGTTCGGGAAAGGTATTCCACAGCAAACCAATCCAAACAAAACGCCGAAAGCTTTGCAAAAATGGTAGAAAAAACTTCATCTTCGGATATTGTTTTTAAAGGATATAAAGCGGCATCGGAAATTGTCTCGGCAAAATTCCTGAAAGGAAACGACAGAAAAACCACAATTTCAAACGGGATAAAATCTTTAGAAAATAACATTAATGCAAATCCCGACAATACAGAACTTCGGCTGATTCGTTTAAGCATTCAGGAAAATCTTCCGAAAATCATTAAATACAACACGAAAATTAATGAAGACAAAAACTTCATCCTGAAAAATTACGAAAAACAAAATAACAGTACGAAAAACTATATCAAAGAATTTGCGAAAACTTCAAAATCGATGACCTCATCTGAAAAAGCATCTTTGAAATAGATGAAAGATTTTGTAAATTTTGTAAAAGTGGACAAAACTTTGTCAAAGTACAAAAACACTTCTGAAAACTTTGACAAAGTTCTTTTCTGCCACGAAATCGAAGATTCAACGAAGTTAATACACGACTACGAATCATAAATAAATTTGTACGTTTGTTCACTTTGTAAAAGTTTTATGCGGTTTGATGATTAACTTTGACAAAGTTTTCTCATTAGTATTTTTTGTTATATAGTATTAAATAAAAACTAAAATGACCCTTTCTGAAATCCAGGAATCCATTTCGAAAAACCGGATTTGCATTCTGATTCCTACTTACAATAATCACAAAACACTGAAAAGAGTAATTGATGGTATTTTGATTTATACCGATCAGATTATTATTGTAAACGATGGTTCTACGGATACAACCATAGAGATTATCAATGGTTATAACAATCTGGAAATCATTAATTTAACAAAAAACAAAGGAAAAGGAAATGCTCTGAAAACCGGCTTCAGAAAAGCGAAAGAAATGGGTTATGATTTTGCCGTTACCATCGATTCCGACGGACAACATTTTCCGGATGATATTCCTGTTTTCGTAGGAGCACTGGAAAAAGAAAACCGGGAAGTTCTTCTCATCGGAAACCGCAATATGCTGCAGGAAGGAATCCCGAAGAACAGCAGTTTCGGAAACCGTTTTTCCAACTTCTGGTTTTGGTTCGAAACGGGAATTAAGTTAGAAGACACGCAATCCGGATTCCGGCTTTATCCTCTGAAAAAAATCCCGAAAAAATACTACTCCCCGAAATTTGAATTTGAAATAGAAATCATCGTAAGAACTGCGTGGAAAGGAATCCCGGTAAAAAATGTTCCGGTGAAAGTTCTTTATGATCCGCAGGAAAGAGTTTCGCATTTCCGTCCGTTCAAGGATTTTACCCGAATCAGTATTCTGAATACGATTCTTGTTGCGATTGCAATTTTTTATATCAAACCGAGAGATTTTCTCAGGAATTTCAAAAAAAAAAGTTTCAGGCAGTTTTTAAAAGAAGACGTTCTCGAAAGTGAGGGAAGCAACCGTATAAAAGCATTTTCCATTGCACTGGGAACTTTCGTGGGGTTGTCTCCTTTTTGGGGATTCCAGACGATGATCGTGATTTCTCTTGCCGTGGTTTTCAAGCTGAATAAAATTCTGGCATTTGCTTTTTCCAACATCAGTATTCCTCCTTTCATTCCTTTTATTGTAGGGATTTCTTTGGCAATCGGCGGATTTTTTACCGGTGGAGAATCCAATTTTTTCAGCAGTGAATTCAGCTTCGAGATGGTAAAAAATCATTTGCTGCAATATCTTATCGGGAGTTTTGTTTTGGCAACAGTGGTTTCTTTGATTCTAGGTGTTATTTCTTATTTTTCGTTGGAGAAAATTTCTCCGACAAAAAAATAACATCATTTAATTCTCCTCAATTTATTTTCGGTTTTCTCAAGGTATTTCTCCGTATTTTTCCTGTCCGGAACTGTGGTGATAACTTTGGTTAAAGCGGTTTGAAATTCTGCTTTTGCCTGTAGATAATTTTTATTTTGATAGTGGTATTTTCCGGCTTTGTAATAAACCGACCATAAATCGGGATTCATCATCTGGTAATTTTTAATGAAATCTTCGCTCAGTATTTTTTTATTTTTAAGGGCTTCGTCCATTTCACGGTCGGCTTTTCTGTATTCCTCATATTTTTTAAAATCATCGGAATCGGCAAAGGAATCTCTCGGAATATTTAGTTTTCCGGTTTCTAAAATTCCCGGTTTCGGATTTCCGTTAAAAATTTTATTCAAATCATAACAAACAAATTCTCCCAACTGATACGGATTGGAAGAAACCCAAACCAATTTTTTTTCGGGAGAAAATATAATGGCGTGATGTGCAAGAAGCTGGTTAATCGCTTTTTCGTTCCCGAAACCGAGCGGAATTTCTTTCAGTCCGTTTTTTTCCCGCAACACTTTTGCCATTTTCAGGGGATTCATTTTTTCGTTTTTTTGGAGCAGTTCCTGCAATCTTTCGTAGCGGTATTCGGAGTGACTTTCTGCAATCTGCTTATTGTTTCTGCGGTCGTTTTTGTATTCTTCGGATTGGAAATGATTAGTGCAAATCAATTGTGATGAATTTCTGACCTCGAAAACTCCGAAATTATCGGGAGAAACTTCGATGAGAACGGCTTTTCTGTCATTCGAGCTTCCTATCATAATGGATTCGGAAACAAAGACTTCTCTTTTCTTGGCAATCTCAATGGCTTCATCAATATTTTTGGCAAACATCAGAATTTCTTTCGTTACCAGTGAAATCGGTGTTTTTGCAGTAAATGGAATTTTGGATTTTCCGGCATTGATGGTTACGGTAATTCCTTCCAGATTCATCCCGGAAACTACTCCTGTCATTCCACCCCAAGTTACCGACATATACGGAATTGCGTTTTCGGGTTTCACGAAAGCAACTATTTTTTCTTTGGCAAAATCATCTCCTGCATAAAAATCGAAATTTCTCCCGATAAGCAAATCGCCGTCTTCGGAATTTTCGTTCCAAACGGCTAAAGAAGAGCATCCTACAATCATCAAATCCTGCATAGCGTGACCAATATCGTGTGCTCCGTGAAGATACATACTCCGCAAAAACGGCGGTGCAATAAAATCGTATTCGTGCGACGAATAACGGGAAAGTCCGTAAATTTCCGCTTGAAAATCGTTCCGTACATTTAGGTACATTTTCCTGTTGTACCATTTCAACAGAGAACGGAGCAATCCTTGTTTGAATTTTGAGGGAACAAGTTCCTCCACTTTAGAGAAAAATATTTTCTCCTGCTTCTGCATCATCTCCTGAGTAAGTGCACCGTTGCTGTAACCTATCTGCAAAGGATTTCCGGTGAGATACAATTCCCAAAGCTGCTGTTTGTTTTTGGCAAAAAAATTATCTTTAAAATAAAAAAGGGAATCGTTCTTCTTCTGAACTTCGGGAGTTTCCAAAGAATATTGGCTGGTTTCCGGGAGATGTTTTACCGATTTTGCTGTTCCGCAGGAAACTGTGAACGAAAGGAGGAGAATCCAAAAAATATTTTTTTTAATCATATTTTTTGAGGTGCAGCGGAATTATAAATTTAATTTTTGAGGATTGTCTTTGTTGCTCCAAAAAGAAACAATTTCTACTACATCGCTTTTAATTCTGTAAAACACAGAAAAATTATACAGCACAAGAACCCTTCTTGTTTTTTCTTTTGTTCCAAAAACAGCTGAACCGATATAAGGATTTATCTTTAAAAGTTGTTCCTTTCTCTCCACTTCATCAATAATTTTCAAAGAATAAGAATTGGATTTATTGTGGTTAATCCAAAAATCTCAATATACCGCTCTTCAGCTTCGGGAGTCCATTTTATTTTGAACATAAGCTTCTCGCTAATTGATGAACTTCTGTACTATCTTTCAGCAAACCTTTATCGGCTTCATCAATACCTTTGTTTATAGAGCGAATCTCCTCCGGAGAAACTTTTATTATTTCCTCTGAAATCGTTTCAAATGAAAATTTCATTCTATTCAGCAGACTTTTTAGCAAGTTTATTTCTTCCTGATTATTTACCTGAACTACTATTGAAGCCATAATGCTATTTTTTACAAAGTTATACAAATTTTAGGCTTAAAAAACTTTTTAAAAATTTTAGGTATTTTATTTTTTTGATTTTCAGATGATTATAATTTTATTATATCTAAAATATTGAAATTTTCCTTTATTTATAAAACCGTGCGAAGTCGCTCATCAATCAATTCCTTACCTAAAATTTCGGAGCAGGTTACAAATGCACCGATTGTTACTCCCAAAATTCCGTGCATATTGATGCTTTGTCCCGTAAGAAAAAGATTGCTGATTTTGGTTTTCGGGGAAATCATACTTTTCATCGGATTCTTGGAATCTTTAATATAGCCATACATATTTCCCTGAAAATTCCCGATATAATCACGGTATGAAAGTGGCGATGAAGTATAAACTTCCTGTATTGCAGAAGAAATTCCGGGAATTTTCTTTTCGAGTTCTTTTATGAAAATTTCCGCTTTTCTGTTTTTGAAATTTTGGTAAGATTCTCCTCGTTCTTCTTTTTCGGCAACTGTATTTCTGGTATTTTCCCATTCTTTCACTTCATCGAATTTCATATAAGCAATTGCAGTAATGCTTTCTGCAAATTCCGGATTTTCTTTCGACGGAGTGCAGGAAAGCATATAACTTTCCGGCCACGATTTTTCCTGATAAGAAGCGGTTTTCCAAACCATTTCCGTTTTCCGGTAATGATAATAATTGTGATTAAAATACGGAACGGTTTCCGGTTTCAGAATCAGATAAATACTGAAGCAGGGAGAAGTGGATTCCAAAGTTTCGACCCGGTTTACAAATGATTTTTTCATTTTGTCTTTACCAATGAGCTTTATGGTATTACGGATTTCGATATTCGAGATGAATTGTGAAGCGAAATATTGTTTTTTGTTTCTGGTTTTTACTGAGGTTAAAATATTATTTTCATCGAAGCAAAACCCGGTAACTTCGGTGTGCTTATGAATTTCCGCACCATATTTTCGCAGTTCCCGAATGAGTAATTTAGAAATCTGGCTTCCTCCGTTGATACATTTGTACGAGCTTTGGATATAGGAATTTATCGTCAAAGCGTGTACGTACAGTGGTGTTTTCTCCGCAATTCCTGCATACAGAAAATTGGAGCCGGAAAGTACCGCCTGTAATTTTTTGTTTCCGGTAACAGATTCTATAAATTCTTTGGCATTGAGGTAGAGCAACTCATCTTTGTATTTATTTTTTCCTACAAGATTGTACCTCGGAAATTCGTTGCATACTTCCTGAATTTTTTTGACGTAATGTTCCAGATTTTCTTTTTCCTCCGGAAAATATACGGAAAGCTGATTTACGAAATTATCATAACCTTGTGCGTGAGGATACTCCAAAGAATCACTGTCAAAAGTAATTTTATCGAAACCGTCCTCCGAAAGTTTTTTCAGTTTCAGATCTTTCATAATTTCGAGATAGGTGAAATATTGGTTGAGGTTTTGTCCTTCGGAAAGTCCGCCTAAGTAATGAACTCCTGTATCCAAAATCATTTTGTTCCGGGAAAATGTCTGCAGATTTCCTCCGAACTGGTTATTTTTTTCCAGGATACAGACTTTCAGTCCTTCTTTAGCTAAAACCAAAGCAGAAACCAAGCCGCCTAAACCGCTTCCGATGACGAGAATATCGAAATGATTTTTCAAAAAAAACAATTCTTTAAAGATTATTTCAAAAATAGAAAAAAATCAGTCAACATCATCCCAGAAATCATAGTAATTGAACCATTGCAGCGGATAAACTTCGAGCATTGATTCTAAATTTTTTACATAAGATTCCAGCAAACCGTTTGTATCACGATGTTTCACTTCGGCAATCCGTGTATAAAGATGGTAATGAAGATTGGGTTCTTTCATCACATACACATAAGCAACGGGAACTTTCAGCCGCGATGCAATCATAAAAGGACCCGCCGGAAATTTTGCTTTTTTTCCCAAAAGTTCGGTTTCCAAAAATTTGGATCCGTCGAAATAGCGATCCCCGGTAAAACAGATGAGTTCGTTTCTGGAAAGTGCGTTGTTTATCTCGAAAATATGCGACATATCTTCTTTAATGAAAATAAATTTGATGGATGATTCTTTTTCTGAAATGCTTTCTAAGTATTCTTTTATGACATTCCGTTCCTGATCGGTCGTAACCAGATTGATTTGATAATCGAAATCTATCTCTGCGAAAAATCTTTCGGCAATTTCGAAATTCCCGATGTGTGCACTGATTAAAATACCTCCTTTTTTGTCGAGCATCATTTTTTTCAGGTTTTCAACCCCATCAAAGTCATAAGTGAAACTGTTCCTTAATCCGGCGGAAATTGCGGTTTTGTCAATGAGAGTCTGTCCGAAAACAAAATAGTTTCTGAAAACGGCTTTCTTCGCTTTCAGCTTGCTCCAGTTCAGACGTTTATGAAAATAATAGTAAATATATCGGTTGCTTTGCTTGAGAAACAAAAAATAATATGCTGCAACGAAGTAGAGAACGAGGTATGCGGTTTTCACTCCAAAATTCTTTATGGAGTAAACAAATATTTTGTATCCCAATAAAGTTCCTCTGGATTTCCCGCTCCATTTTGCCATAATGAGTTTGATTCAGATAAATCTAAAACAATAAAAAAACCGATAATTAAAAAAATAAATCTGCTAAGATACTTTTCCTTTTTCTGAAATTTTGGTCTGAATGGTATCATAAAAATCATCAAAAGTGATCATTTTTTTGAAATCAGCTTCGCCTAATTTCACTCCGAAATTAGATTCTATGACCACGACCATATCAATATAATCCAAACTGTCCAATCCTAAAGTTTCCTTAAGATTCGCCTGGTTCTGAATGTCATCTCCGTCCACTTCAAATTCGTTGACAAGAAAATCATTAACAATAGAGATAATTCTTTCTCTTTCCATAAATGTTCTTATACGACTTTTTTAATTATAATTGATGAGTTTGTTCCTCCGAATCCGAAAGAATTAGACAAAAATACGTTTATTTTTTTATTCCGGGTTTCGGAAATTAAATTTATTTTTTGTGCATCTTCATCGGGATTCTCGAGATTGATATTGGGTGCGATAAAATCGTTCTGCATCATCAAAATAGAATAAATTACTTCACTTGCTCCTGCCATCCAACATTCGTGACCCGTCATAGATTTTGTGGAACTTACCGGAACTTTGTCCCCGAAAATTTTGTGAATTGCTTTGGCTTCATTCGCATCTCCTAAAGGAGTGGAAGTTGCGTGAGCATTGATGTAATCTATTTCTTCGGGTTTTATATTCGCTTGTTTCAGGGAACGTTCCATCGCTAAAGCAGGTCCGTCCACATTGGGAGTGGAAATATGTCCTCCGTTTGAAGAAAATCCGTAACCTACAATTTCCGCAATAATCGGAGCTCCTCTTTTCACGGCAGATTCGTAACTTTCTACAATTAAAGTTGCCGCACCTCCACTTGGGATTAATCCGTCTCTATCATTATCAAAAGGTCTTGATGCTTTTTGCGGATCATTTTCCCGAACGGAAAAAACTCCCAATCCGTCGAAGCTTGCCATAGAAAATTTATTGGTTTCCTGTGCACCTCCGCAAACAACCATTTCCTGTAAACCTTGCTTAATAAGCAAATAAGCAAGTCCCAAAGAATGAGAACCACTTGCACAAGCTGCACTGATTGTAATATTGATTCCTCTGAGTTTAAAAATAGTGGCAAGATTCATTGTTACGGTAGAATTCATTGATTTGAAAATCGCACCGGAACCCATCAAAGTAGTGTCTTTTTTTTCTTTAACAATATCAATCGCTTCCACAACTGCTTGTGAAACACTATCGTTTCCGTAAAGAATTCCTACTTCGTTTTCGTCCAAAAATTGTTGGTCGATTTTTGCCTGTTCAAAAGCGTCGATTGTCGCCATATAAGCATATTCGCTTTCTTCGCCCATACTGATTCGCTGTCTTCTTCCGAGTAAATTTTTGAGAGCCGGTTTCGGAACATTTCCCATCAAGCCCGATCTGTAACCAAATTCTTTTCTCTCGGAATCCAGAACAATCCCCGATTTTCCGTGAAAAAGTGATTCTTTTACTTCATCCAAAGTAATACCGATACACGAGTAAATTCCCATTCCGGTAATGACAACTCTGCTTTCCATTGCTGATTTATGAATAAATTCCTCCGTTTATATTGATGATTTCTCCCGTGATATATGAAGATTTTTTTGATGCCAGAAATGCAACCAAATCTGCAACTTCTTCCGCTTCTCCGAAACGGTTTGCCGGAATCATTGCTTTGAGTTCGTTTTCATCAAACTCTGCCGTCATATCTGTTTTGATGAAACCCGGTGCAACTGCGTTTACGGTAATATTTCTTTTGGCAACTTCCTGTGCAAGTGCTTTTGTTGCTCCGATTACTGCTCCTTTCGCAGCGGAATAATTGGTTTGTCCCGCTGTTCCTTTCAATCCGGAAACGGAAACCATATTGATGATTCTTCCGTATTTATTTCTTAATAATTTTTGGATAAAGAAATTGGTTACATTGAAAAATCCGTTTAAACTGGTGTCGATTACGCTGTTCCAATCTTCGTGCTTCATCCACATAAACAAGCCGTCTTTGGTAATTCCCGCATTATTTACAATGACTTCCACCAAAGCTTCTGGATTTTTATTTTGCCAAGATTCCAGAATGTTTTGTGTTTCTTCGGAATCTGCAACATTGAATTTGAGGATTTCTCCGGTTTTCCCGAGTTTTTTTATTTCGTTTAAAGTTTCCAGTGCGGCAGTTTCATTACTGTTGTAATTGATGAGAATATGATAATTGCTTTCCTCTGCAAGTTTTATACAGATTGCTTTACCGATTCCTCTGGAACCACCTGTTACAATTGCACATTTCATTTTGATATCTCAATTACCTGTTATTAAATACTGTTTCACTTTTTCCACGAAAGGATACATCACTACATCTTCTGCAAACGCAGGAACAATTTTTCTCACCTCATCATAAAGATTTCTGGTAGTGGTAGAAATTTTGTCTTTATATCCTAATATTTCTATTGCCTGAACAATTGTAATCAGTTCTATCGCAAGAACTTCAAAGGCATTGTTAATTACTTTTTCGCAAATGATTGCCGCATTGGTTCCCATACTTACAATATCCTGATTATCATTGTTATTCGGGATACTGTGAACATACATCGGATTCGACAGCATCTGATTTTCCGCAGTTGTAGAAGTTGCGGTAAATTGTACTCCCTGCATCCCGAAATTGAATCCCAATTTTCCGAGGTTCACAAATGGAGGCAAAATTTCGTTAATCTTGGAATTCAATAGATAATTCAGTTGTCTTTCAGCCAACATTGTGAGTTTGGTAACTACAATCTTCAGCTTATCCATTTCAAGGGAAATGTAATCTCCGTGGAAGTTTCCGCCGTGATAAACGTGCTCTTCTTCAGGAATAATAATCGGATTATCGTTCGCTGAATTGATTTCATTTTCCAAGACCTTTTCAGCATATTCCAACGTATCCAAAACGGGTCCCAAAATCTGCGGAACACACCTCAATGAATAATATTCCTGAACTTTATCTTTAAAAATTTCTTCTTTGGTTTCCTTTTTATAAAGATGCTCTTCTCTTTTTCTGATCAATTGGGTGTCTGAAAGATATTTCCTCATTTTTCCGGCTACTTTCTGCTGTCCGAGATGTTTTTTGGTTCCGTTCAGCGATTCGGAAAAATGGTCGTCATACGATTGTACGATTTCATTGATTGCACAGGAAAATTTTATGGATAAATCTATTAGCTTTTTTGTATGAAAAGTATTGTTTATCCCGATTCCCGTCATCACCGAAGTTCCGTTCATCAAACCAAGTCCTTCTCGTAATTCAATTACAACGGGTTGAAGATTTTCAATTTCAAAAACTTCTTTTGTGGATTTTCTTTCTCCTTTATAGAAAACTTCTCCTTCTCCTATAAGAACCAATGCAAGATGAGCAAGCTGAACCAAATCGCCACTTGCACCAACTCCGCCGTGTTCGAAAATAAGCGGTGTAATATCTCTGTTTATTAATTCTTTAAGTAATAAAATTACCGAAATATGAACTGCGGATTTTCCCTGAGAAAGTGTATTGAGACGAGCAAGCATCGCTGCTTTTACATCAACCGGCTTAAGCGGATTTCCTACTCCTGAAGAATGACTTCTGATAAGATTATATTGTAACTGGTGTTTGTCGGCATCTTTGATTCTATATTGAGCCATAGGACCAAAACCGGTATTAACACCATATATTATCTTTTCCTTTGAAAATTCTTTCAGAAATTGAAAACTGTTGTTAACTCTCTCTATCAATGAGTCATCCAGCTCTATTTTTTCATCTTCAAAAATAACCCTCTGAAAGTCTTCAATTTTTAATATGTCGATTAATTTCATTTAAAATTTTAATAATAAAAAAGCGAAAATCAAATAAATGTCTTTAATTTTGTGCAAAGATATAATTTTATTAAAAAAAGAACTATAATTATGGAAAAAGAATTTGTAGAGGTACTCGTTATCGGAGCAGGTCCTTCCGGGTGTGTTTCTTCATCTTATCTGCATCAGAATAACATTAAAGTAAAAGTAGTGGAAAAATCAAAATTTCCGCGGTTTGTTATTGGTGAAAGTCTTATTCCCCGTGTAATGGATCATTTTGATGAGGCCGGTCTTTTTCCTGCTTTGGACAAGATGGGGTTCGAGAAAAAATTAGGAGCAAGATTCCTAAGAGGTGATGACGTATGTATTTTTGATTTCGATGATAAATTCGGTGAAGGATGGGATTGGACGTGGCAAGTTCCGAGAGCTGATTTCGATGATGTCTTGGCAAAAGAAGTTATAAATAAAGGAGTAGAGATTGAATTTGAAGCGGAAGTTACCAATATACAATTCAACGGAACAGATTCTGTAACCACAGTAAAAACGAAAGATGGAACTAAAGAAATCCACGCCAAATTTGTGATAGATTCCAGCGGATACGGAAGAGTTTTGCCAAGACTTCTGGATTTGGAAAAACCATCCTCACTCGATCCGCATTCTGCAATTTTCACCCACATCAAAGACAGTGAGCGCATTCAAGGAGAAGAAGGAACACAGATTACTTTTGACGTTCTAGAACGTGAAGCGTGGTTTTGGGTAATTCCGTTCTCGAATGGAAATACGAGTCTTGGTATTGTAGGAAGTACAGAATATATCGATAGTCTTTCTACAAATGGCAACAATACCGAAGCTCTGAGAAATGCAATTATGCAATCAGATTATTACAGAGAACGATACCTCGATTCGGAATTTATATTTGAGCCGAGAAGACTTACCAATTATTCCTGTTCCGTAAAAAAACTTTATGGTGACGGATTTGCTTTAACGGGAAATGCTTCCGAATTTCTGGATCCTGTTTTTTCTTCGGGAATGGCTTTTGCTACGGAATCCGGAATGTTGGCTGCAAAACTTGCCAAAAGACAAATCGAGGGAGAAACCATCAATTGGGAAAAGGATTACTCGGAATATATCCGTTACGGAGTAAATGTATTTTCCACTTATGTAAAAGAATGGTACACCGGAAATCTGCAGGAATTGTTTTTTCACAAACCGGAAAATCCGGAAATCAAAAAGAAAATCTGTGCGGTTTTGGCAGGATATGTATGGAACAAAGAAAATCCTTTTGTTACAAAGCACGACCACGTTATCAGAAATCTTGCAGCTATGATAAGAGAAGAAAAATCTCAATTATAAGTAAACTTTTCCATTATATACAAAATCATTTATAAAACTCAATATCGTAAACCAAAAATCCGTTCAATAATATTTTGAACGGATTCTTTATTTTTAGAAATTTCAAACTTTCATATCATTTCAAAAGCTGGTTGAAAGTATCACCTTGTCTGATGTCACCTGTATTGTAACCTTTCATAAACCATTCTTTTCTTTGTGCGGAACTTCCGTGCGTGAAACTTTCCTGATTTACGTATCCTTGCGAACGTTTCTGTATATTATCATCTCCAACTGCTTCTGCGGCGGAAATTGCAGATTCGATATCTCCTGGTTCTAAAATGTGCTCTCTGTTGTCGGTTTGTCTTGCCCAAACTCCCGCATAAAAATCTGCCTGTAATTCGGTAGCTACAGAAACTTTGTTAAGTGCAGCTTCGCTGTATCTTCCACTTCTTCTCAGCTGCTCGGTTTTTTGCAGTGTTCCCAAAAGATTTTGGATGTGATGTCCCATTTCGTGTGCCATTACATAAGCGATGGAAAATTCGGTAACTCTCGCTCCGAAACGTTGCTGCAGTTCCTGGAAGAAACTCATATCCATATAAACGGTTTGATCTGCAGGACAATAAAACGGTCCCATTGCAGCTTGAGCGGTTCCGCAACCGGATTGGGTTACGTTTTCAAACATTACCACTTTTGCAGGGCGGTATTGCATTCCGTTTTCGTTAAAAACCTTGTTCCACGTTCTTTCATTTTCTTCAGTTACCATTGATACGAAATCTCTTTCCTTCAGTTCGTCGGAAGTTAAATTCCGTTGTTCGGTTCTCGCCATTGAACGATCCGTTCCCGAAGAAAGAATTGCAGAAGGATCACCTCCGAGAAAAAATACAATCGCAGCAATAATCAGCGTTCCAAGACCACCACCAACAAGCATTCCTCCGCCGCTTCCGGATCCTCTTCGGTCATCTACATTTCCGCTTCTGTTACTTGTCCATTTCATAGTATTAAATATTTTTGAGTTTTAAAAGTACAAAATATTTTATTTGTCGAGTTTATTTTCTTTCACCCAGAAACTTGTGCTTTGATAAACCGCGACACAATCATCAACCAAATTCTTCACCGGAGTTTTTACGGGAACTTCATCATAAAACAGTTTGAAATGTTCCGGTAAATCCGATTTTTCCAGCTGCAAAGAATATTGCTTTACTTTTTTCGTGGGAGAAATGATGGTTAAATAATTATCCTTGATGAATCCCAAATCCTGATACGTTGCAATGTATGCTTTCGGCTGAAAATTCTCCCTGAAAACATCTTGTCCCAGAAATTTCGATTGATAATTAAAATTCAAAAGCCCGAATAAAGTAGGCATCACATCAATCTGCGACATCGTTTGATTAAATTTTTGCGGTTCGATGAAACCTTCGGAAAAAATCATTCCGGGAATCCTGTATTTATCCATCGGAAGTTCGGTTTTACCGGCACTCGATGCACAATGGTCGGAAACAATTACAAAAACCGTATTTTTATACCAATCTTGTTTTTTCGCCATTTCAAAGAATTTCTTAATGGAATAATCGGTATATTTCACGCCTCCATCACGGGATTTTGCTGTTCCGGGAATATCAATTCTTCCTTCGGGATACGTGAACGGACGATGATTGGAAACCGTCATCCAATGATGAAAAAACGGTTTTCCGGATTTTGCTTCTTGGTTCATTACCTGAATCGCTTTTTTCGCCATATCTTCATCTGCAACTCCCCAAACATTGGCAAAGGAGATTTCTTCGGGTCTGAAGTTGCTTCTGTCCACAATTTCGTAGCCGTTTCCTTCATAGAAATCTTTCATATTGTCGAAATAGCTGTAACCACCGTACAAATATTTCACGTCATAACCTTTTGATTTGAAGACGCTTCCTGTAGTGAATTTGTTTTTGTTGTTTTGCCGTTTAACAATACTTTCTCCTGCAGTCGGCGGAATACACAAAGTCAATGCTTCCAAACCACGCACGGTTCTGTTTCCGGTGGCGTAAAGATTGGTAAACAATAAAGATTTATCAGCCAAACTATCGAGGAAAGGAGTAATTTTCTGTGTATTTCCGTAATGTTCCAGAAATTCTGCCGATAAACTTTCAATGGAAATCAGCACGACATTTTTGTGAAGCTCGGGATTTTCGGAGGTAACCGTTCTTGACAACTGAGCCGGCTGAAACTGTTTCAGAAAACTTTGCTCTGCAACTTCCTGCGGAAGTGTTTTATAAAACTGAAAATAATCTAATTCCTTTTGGGTAAAAGCGTGAAAAAATTTCGGAAATCCGTTTGCCTGAATTTCCTGTGCAAAAGTATTTCCTGTTTTTACTTTTTCTAATTTCGGAATGATGAGCAAACTGATTCCACATAAAACCACGAACGAACCGAGCAAAATCATTTTCTGCCGAAAGTTCGGAAGCGAAAGCAATTCGTTTTTGGTCTTTTTAAAAATGAAAAAGGTAATGACTAAAGTCAATATTAAAATTACTGAAAACAAAGGAATTACAGGATAACTTTCCATAATATTCCCAATGACTTCATTGGTATAAATGAGATAATCTACCGCAATGAAATTGTAACGGACTCCGAACTCGTTCCAGAAAAAATATTCGCTTACCGCATTGAAGATGATTAATAATACATACAGAAATAAAGTAATGAAATACAATACATTACGAATTCTGATTCTTTGGGTCGGAAGAAAAAGCATCAATCCGAAAAGCAAAGTTTTCAACCCGACAAAAGAAATTGCCACTTCGGGAAATGAACCGCCATATTGTTTAAAAATATTTCCGGGAACAAATGCCGTATAAATAAATGCCAAAACTAAAACTCCGAAAATTAAGTATCCGTAAGGTTTTTTGTATTTTGAATCTGATAAAAACAGAAAATAAACCGCCAGAAAACTGCTGCTCAAAACAAAAACGAAAATATCACTCAGCAATCCTGTGAAAAGGATTTTCAAACTTTCAAAAAAACCGAAATCCGCCGTGGTTATCGGATGGAAAAAGAAAACAATCCTCAGCAAAAAAGAAACGATGAGGTAGAAAATTCCGAGATACAGAAATGGTTTTATTTTGGAGCAATACATTTTGTTGTTGGTTTTTATAGACTATTTTTTTTAACGCAATGAACGCAAAGATCTTTTTTAAAATAATTGCGTGTATTCTTCGTCCGCAAAGCCACTTCGTTTAGCCAAGATAATCCTTATTTGCTGAGTGAAACGCCTTTGCGAACGTAATTTATTCATAATGAATTTAATAAATTCTTTGCGACCATTGCGTTTAAATATTTCAATAACTTGATTTTCGGTAAAATTACAAATTTCCGAAACCGATATTGCCTTTTTTCTCCGAAAGATTTTTCTTGAAATCAATCATCTGCAAAGCGGTAACTGCAGCTTCTACGCCTTTGTTGCCGAGATTTCCGCCACTTCTTGCGATGGATTGTTCTTTGGTATCATCGGTTAAAACGCAGAAAATTGTGGGAACATCGGTCAAGATATTGCAATCTTTAATTCCTTGTGCAACTGCGGAACATACGTAATCGAAATGCGGCGTTTCTCCACGGATTACACAACCGATTGCAATGACCGCATCAAATTTTCTTTCTTTGCAAAGCTGCATCGAAGCGTAATTCAGTTCAAACGCACCCGGAACTTTGAAGACTTTGATGTTTTCATTTTTCACGCTCTCTTTTTCGAGAATTTCCAAAGCGGCATCACGCAGATTGTGCGTTACAAAATCATTCCATTCTGAAACAACAATGCCGATTCGGAACGAATCAGCATTTGTAATTTGCAATGGTTTGTAATCCGAAAGATTTACAGTCGCCATTTTTTATTTTTAAAAATTATTAATAATATTTTACCATTTCGATATAGGAATCCGACATTCCGTTGTCGTAATCCTGATATTTTTCGTCGATGGCGGTGAAGTATTTTTTCGCTTCCGAATTTTTCTTCAGAGCCAATGCAACAATTCCTGCTTTTCTCGTAAAATAATAAGTGGTATAAGCATCGTCTGAAGCAGAAACCGCTTTAGCTAAAAGTGAAAATGCGTCATCATTTTTATTAAGGTTTGATAAGCAATCCGCCATTGCTCCGTATTTCAAAGCCATTAAAACATCATTTCCGGATGAAAATTTATCCAACAAATCGTATGCTTCCTGATATTTTCCCTCTTTAAATTTTAAAAGTCCTGCATTATAAGCGGAAAGTTTTCCTGCTTTTGTTCCGGAAAAATCATTGTAAGTTCCAAGAAAACCCGGATTTGCTGCGGTTTTTCCACCAAGAGCTAATTCGTCTTTTCCGTCTGCTAAATTTTTCTGTGCAGCAAGATAACTCAACGTTGCTTCCTCATTTTTCGGAGCGATATAAAATTGCTGGTAAGCGAAATATCCCAAAATACCCACCACCAAAACTGCGAAAATTCCGGTTAATGTTTTGGAATGTTTCTCGATGAATCTTTCGGTGTCTAAAGCACTTCTGTCCAAATCTCTGAAAACCTCTACAGTTTCCTTTCCTTCCATTTCTTTTTTGCTGGTGTGCGGTTTATGTTTTGCCATAATATTTTTAAAATTGAAGTGCAAATTTAATTGTTTCTGAGCGATATACAAAATTATGTCTGAAAAAACATTTTTTAGAAATATAAATTTTAAAGATTATCTAAGAGGAGTAAGATTTATACTGTTAATTTTCTTGTCTTTCAAATCGAAAAAAAATATTTCATCCGAATTGTCATTTAGTTTGTAGTAAATTTTATTTTTGGCTTTTCGTATTTCAGAATAATGATACCCATTTGATGGTAAAATTTCTGTTTCTTTCATATTATTAAGATTTAACATTTTCAATTGATATGAAGATGAACAGATTATTTGGTTATTTTCCCAAAGAACGGGATTTAAATACATTGATGATTTTCTTAAAGTATCATTAATAATCTCAATTTTAGTTAGATTTTTATCATTTTTATTGATAAAAAATAAGCCGCTTTCATTTGATTCACCCATTGATGAAAATAATAATTTATTTTCGTCATAATCAATAATTTCTCTCAGTAAATAGAAATTACTATTTGTTATCTGTTTTATTTCTAATGAATTCAGGTTTATTTGATATACATCAAAATCGTGAAAATTTTTTGGAGCAATAGGAGAATAAGAATCAAAAGTTTGTGCTTGAATATAATAGATTTTATCATTGTTTTTTGAAAATGTAAAATCCGAAATGTAGCCACTTTCTAATTTTATGCTTTTTAATTTTTTCTTTGAATTTCTGTCAAAAAATACAAATTCCGGATTTGCCGTTTTTTCTTTATAAAATATACATACAAAAAAATTTTCATCTATATATTTTGGATTCGTATAATTTCCGGAATCTTTAGCAATTAAATTTACTTTTCCGCTTTTTAATTTTTTTTCATACAAGTTATATAATGAATCCTTTTTACTTGAAAATATTATTGTCGATTCATCAGAAGAAATATCAAAACCATTTAGATTAGAATTATTAATATTTTTTTGTTTACACGTAATTGTAAACATTATTAAAATTAAAAACGTAACTAAATATTTCATTTATAATTGGGATGATTGTCTTGGAGGGAAATTATAAATTGATACATTATATAAAATGATTGTCCGTTTTTAAAATTAAGAAAAAAGTTATCCGAAAAAATATTATAGAATTTTCAATGAAAACTTCAATCCCGCATTTTGCCAATACCTTATTAGCTATAGTTTTTTGATCTACTATTTTTCAGCATAAATTCGATAATCATATATTTTATATCCTTTTTCAGTACGAATAAATGATAGTGATACTTCTTTTCGTTTTGATTTGTCTTGGCTTTGGATTTCCAATATTGGAAATTTATCATCAATTAGAACATTAGAATTATCTAAATATCCTTCCATCGATTTTAGTAAAATCTCATCTTCTTCATCAATAAATATGAATGGAAAATTATAGAACTCAATTTTGTTGTTTTGAATAATTGATGCTATTTCATTCAATTCACTTTTCGATTTAGTATTTAGTATTTTTTTTATAGTAACAAATAAATATGTTTCAATGCTTTTTTTAGGAAGATTTTTTAGAAATTCATTTTTTATAAAGTCTTCAAATTCTTCTCGATAACTAATGAAACTATAAAATTTTCCATTTTTTCCAATGAAATTATGTCGAAATTTTTCTTGGTTTTTATTATCAGATATTTTTAAAGAAAATAAATTCAGAAGTAAATCATTATCGTTGTAATCATCGATTAATACATTTCCTAAAGTATCTAAAATCATTTCTTTTCCTCCTTCAAAATACCAATGGTCACAACCTAAATTGTGAGATTCGTGTTTTTGAGTTGCTCCAATTTTTGCGACGACCAAACCATTATTTACTCGACTTAATGAATTATATTTAGGTTCTATTACGATTTTTCCGTTTAAATTAAAAAGTCCGATAGAATCCAAATAACGACCAACGGAAAATCTAATAAATCCTTCTTGTTCCGTGTCGTGCATAAAATCAAAAGTGTAAAGGCTATCTATTCCGAATTTTTTCCCCTCTTTATTCAAGTAATAACCTTTTGAAGTATCTTTTGAATATTCGGTTAGAGCAACAATTTTTTCAAATTTTTTATTTTGTGTTAATGGACTTATATAAATTGGTTCAATTCTTATTTTTCCTTGAAAATCTTTGAATCCTAATGAATTTGAAAGAGGGTTTTTGACAGTATCTTCTACCTCAAAAGCATACCAATATTTATCTTTTTGTCCGAAAACGGAAATTGCATAAATAAGCATCAGAAAAATGATTGCTTTCATTACGTTGTTTTGTTAAAAATTACAGCTAACTTATTAATTTTCGCAAAGAATTTTACCCTATTTGATAATCCTGTCCAAAACCCATTCAATCATATTTTTTTCGGAAGTATGGTGATCTGCTGAAAACTCTCCTCTTCTTCGGTTTGCGATGACACAATTTACCGTTAATGCTTTATGACCCAATAATTTAGAAAGTCCGTAGATTGCAGAAGTTTCCATTTCGAAATTGGAAACTCCCAAATCATTCAGCGTTTCGAGGAATTTGTCGTCAAGAGCTTTCAGACGGAGCTGTCTTCCTTGCGGAGCGTAGAATCCGGGGAAAGTCGCCGTGTTTCCGTGGTACTTTGCATCCTTGTAATAATCGGAAATTTCTTCTGCCCAATCAGAAAAATAAAGCATCGGTTTGATGTGTTCATAAGGAAATTTCGCCATAAAGTTTTTGGAAAAATCATTCTCGAATTTGTAATCCTGATAAAAATGAAGCAGTCCGTCTAAACCTACCACATTTTGCGTAACCAGCATATTGTCCACTTCCACATCGGGATTTACACTTCCGCAAGTTCCCAAACGGAACAGTTCCAAAGCGGTATGTCCGGTTTTAAATTCTTTGTTTTTCAGGTCGATATTTACCAAAGCGTCGAGCTCGTTCATCACAATGTCGATATTTTCCGTTCCGATTCCTGTGGACATTACGGTAATTCTTTCTCCGCGTAAAGTTCCGGTATGAGTATAAAATTCGCGTTTGTTTTTCTTGATTTCGATTTTATCAAAA
>CAYSQR010000004.1:0-18242 GCA_964433195.1 uncultured Kaistella sp.
ATTTCCGAAACAGGCTTGGGCTTGATTATTCCTGCTTACCGTGTTGATGTTCAGCGTGAAATAGACGTTATTGAAGAAATTTTGCGTGTATATGGCTATAATAATATTAAGTTTTCGCAAAAATTAAACGCTACGGTGTCTAATTCTCCACGAACCGAAGATTTTAAAATTCAGAATATAACGGCAAGCCAGCTTTGCGCATTAGGATTTAATGAAATAATGGCAAATTCACTCACAACGCCCGATTATATCCAGCTTTCCGAAAAACTGAAAACCGACCAAAACGTGATGATGCTCAATCCGTTGAGTAATGATTTGCAGGCAATGCGCCAATCGATGCTGTTTTCGGGATTAGAAACTGTTTCATTCAATATAAATCGTAGAAAAACCGATTTAAAACTGTTTGAATTTGGCAAAACCTATCATAAACTATTGGCAGGATACGAAGAAGTAAAACACCTAACCTTGTTCCAAACAGGAAACCGAAGTGCCGAAAGCTGGACAAACAATCAGCAGAAGTCCGATTTCTTTTTGTTTAAAGGCTATATCAATACGCTCTTGGAACGTTTAGGATTAAGCGCAAAAGCCGTTGTTCAGCCATTGGAAAACGATATATTTTCAGAAGGAATAGCGCTTGCCGTAGGAAAAGAAGTAATACTTGAATTTGGAATAGTTAAAAAGCAAATAACCAAGTATTTTGATATTAAACAAGAAGTGCTTTTTGCCGATTTCTATTGGTCGGGAATACTTAAATATATATCGAATAAAATCCGCTTTACTGAAATTCCAAAATACCCCGAAGTACGAAGAGACCTCGCCTTGCTCCTTGACGAAACCACAACATTTGAACAGGTATTCGGCATTGCGAAGCAGACAGAAAAAAAGCTGTTGAAGTCGGTAGATTTGTTTGACGTATATCAAGGACAAAACCTACCCGAAGGCAAAAAATCGTATGCGATAAGTTTTATCCTGCAAGATGAAACCAAAACTTTGACCGATGCTGAAATAGACAAAATAATGACTAAATTTCAAAATAATTTTGCCAAAGAACTCGGAGCTGTTATACGGTAAATTTTAATTGTAGTATTTCAAACGGTTTTCCAACCGCACAAATCCAGCGCTAAAAACCAAAAGAGCTTGAATTTTCCCAACGCTCGAAAAAAGAACTTCCAAACATTTGTCAGACAAAATATTATTACTATTTTTGTCAAAATCGTCAAGATTTAAAATTCAAGACAATGGAAGCAAATTTTGGAGAATACATCAGAAAATTAAGAACCGAAAACGGCTTAACTCTCACTCAATTAGGTGCAAAACTTGGTATTGACTCGGGTGCATTGAGCAAAATAGAAACAGGCAAAAAAGAGTTTGACGAAAAATGTTTAGACAATTTGGCAAACGCTTTTGACCTTGACATTGAGAAACTTAAAGTAGAATATTTTGGCGACCAGTTCGCTAAAAAAATGTACGCTTATAATTGTTCGACAGAAACGCTAATTGTAGCAGAAGAAAAAGTAAAATATCTGAAAAATATAAACGCAAAGCAAGGCGAATTGGAATTTTAATATGAGCGAGTACAAAAAAATAACTGCAAATAGTGGCTTGATTTCATTAGGCAACACGGGAGCAAGATTAAGCGACCCAAGAGCAACTTATGTCAAAATTTTAAACGCTCTTGTAGAGTTTAGAAAGCAAAATAAAAATTGGGAAACAACAGACCAAACCAACTTTGGGGAATTATTAGGCGAACTTGGGATTTTTGAAATAAAAACAGACAACAAAGTTAGTTCTGACAAAGACGTAAGAGTAAAAACAGGTTTTATTTCGCAGTTAGGTTTTACAACTGACGATCGAATTATTACAAGTGCAGGAAAGGAATTATTAGCAAATTCTTTAAACTTTGAAACTAACGAATTTGATATTTCCAACGAAAGTTTTACTTACCTAAAACAATTTTTGAAATACCAGCAAAATAATTTTGAAGTTTTTCCATTACTTTCACTAATCTACGCTATCATTGAATTTAACAACGAATTACCGATTGATTTCGTTACTTACGTTTGGTCAGGTTCACAAACAAAAAAAGAACTGATTGACAACATAAAAAACTACAAAAAACATTCGGACTATAAAGAAACTGTTTATCAATCTGCCCTCAATTCAGAGAATACAAAAATTGTAGCAAAAAATGCTACGCATTTTTTTGCTACTCATAGTATTTCTGATAAAAATGAACTGAAAGAACTTTTGTACGCAATTCTTCCACACGGAAAAGGAAACACATTTAAAGATAAAACGATTGTTCTTTTTCACGATATTTATTCTTATTGGTTGAATAAAAGCATTTGGAATGAAACCCAAAAAAGAAAATTCATTCAAGATAAATTAAAGTCAAGACACAAAGATATTTCGAGCAAAAAACCGAGTTATTATTTAGAAAGTTTATTTGACACAACGGCTTTAAATAATTCTTCGGATTGGAAAAAAATTATTGACTTTTTCGAAAACACACCTCTAATTTCTTCCGAAAATGGAGAAAACTTTGTTGTAAAATTCCACGTTTTGTATATGTTCATTAAAAAACTTTCTCTTTGTGAGGAATACCGAGATTTGAACACAAGACATTTGTTTCTCGAAAATAAAATTGCCGCTTAATTTATGTCTGAAAAAATTCAAATATTATCCAATACAAATTATTCACTCGTTGATGTTTTGAAAAGTGAACTTATTGAAAGTACACAAGTAAAAATGGCAATCGCATTTGTGAGAAGAACAGGTATTGATGAAATTTATAAATCTCTTGAATATGCGATGAATGTCAATAATGCTAAAATTGAACTTATTGCAGGACTTGATTTTAAAACCACTGATACAAAAGCATTATTCGCTTTAAAAGAAATTGAAAATACTAATAAAAATTTTAGTTTTTATTGTTTTGGGGATAAACGGGACAATTACAATGATTTGATATTTCATCCAAAAATTTATTTGTTTGAAACAGCACTTTCAAAGAACACAAAATTTACTTCTGTTGTTGGTTCTTCAAATTTGACAAGCGGAGGTTTGACTTCTAATTTTGAAGTAAATAGCGTTTTTAGAGAAGATAAGCCCAAATATTTTTCTCAATTACAAGCGATTTACAATGAAATCAAATTTACCGATAGTATTTTCAAACCAAGCAAAGATTATATTGAAAGATATGGTGGAATTAAAAAGGAAATTGAAAAGTCAGAAAATATTCTTGACAAAGGAATACAATCTGAATTAAAGCAACTTAGAAACGAAGAGCAAAAACTTCCGGGAACAATTCCGTCATTGAAAAAAATTATCATTGAATTTATTTCAAAGGAAAATAAAAATGGAATAAGTGAAGTTTCACTCGAAGAAATGTATGAAAAATTACCTCAAATAATTGAGAAACAAAATCTAAATATGAAAATGGATACGATTTTCAATACAATCAGAGGAGAACTAAATAAACACGAAGAAAATAGCAATCACAAAGATAATATGCAACTTTTCAAAAGAACAGGCAGAGGTCTTTATTGTCTAACTGAAAAAGCTAAAAATTATGTTGGAAGATAGCAATGCTTTATTTGAAGTTCTACAAGAACTCGGTGCAAAAAAGCCATATTTAGAATATGCAGGATTTTCAAAATCAGGAGAAAAATCATACAGTAAATTGGTAAGTGTAATTTATTCTCTTGAAAAAATGGGATTTGATGTTAATGCAAATGAGATTATTGATAAACTTGATAAGTTCACAACAGAAAACGATTTTGCAAAATGAAAGAACAGTTACAAATAATTCCAACGGTTTTGCTTGAAACGTATTTAAAGCAAGTTTCAAAAACTTTACAAGCGAGTTTTGACGCTTTGGAAGATGCTGAAATTTCAACTGATACATTTAGTTTCTATACTTCGGTATCCTCCGTTTATAGCAGTAAAATAGAAGGCGAGGATATTGAGTTGGACAGCTATATCAAACATAAAAAATTTGGTATAGAGTTTTTGCCTGATTACACAAAAAAAATTGACGACTTATACAACGCCTATACTTTTGCAAAAAGTAATGAACTCAATCAAAAGAACATTTCGAAAGCACATAAGTTATTGAGTAAACACATTGTAGCAACAAATTGGCAAGGAAAATTCCGTATACACAATATGTACGTTTCTACATCTGACGGACGTATTGAATACGTTGCAGCTTCACCCTACGAAGTAAAGACCGAGATGGAAAAATTTCATAATGACATTTCCATTTTGCTAAAAACAAATTTAAGCATTGCAGAAGTTTTCTATTTTGCTTCGCTAATTCATTTAGTTTTTGTGAAAATACATCCTTGGAATGACGGAAACGGAAGAACAGCAAGATTACTTGAAAAGTGGTTTTTAGCTCAAAAATTAGGGCATAAAGCGTGGTTTATTCAAAGTGAAAAGATGTATTACAATCAGCATAATACCTATTACAAAAATATTCGCTTATTAGGAATGGAATACCCCGATTTAGATTACAAACAAGCGTTATCATTTATACTAATGTTACCAACTTCATTATGAAATCACAAAGCGAAAGAATTGCACCATCAACAGAGTTGATTTGATTTGGATTACAAGTAAAACTAAAAAATATTATTTCGATTACGACACCGCAAAAATGATTAACGGAGGAAAACAAATGCGAAACCTTTGGGAAATAAATGCGGAAAGACACAAAACTTCGCATCCAACCGAAAAACCCGAAACGCTTTTGGAAAGAATTATTTTGCTTGGAAGTAAACAAGGCGACACAGTTCTTGACCTATTCACAGGAAGTGGGACAACAGGTGTTGTTGCAAAACGTTTGAAAAGAAATTTCATTGGCTTTGAAATAAGCCCAGAATATTTTGAAATTGCTCAAAACAGAATTAACGGAGTACAAGTAAACGGCAAAGCCGTTTATTCTGAAAAGTTGCTAAAACAAGATGAGCAGTTAAGAATATTTTTGGAAGAACTTTGTATCTCAATCAAAGATTGGTTGCCATTCGTGTAAAAAAGAAAGACGTTGAAATTGTGTCGGCTTTGCTCAATTCAATCGTTTCACTTTTGATTGTAGAACTAAACGGAGTTTCAAGGAATTTGGGTGCATTGGATTTGAACGCAGATTTTTTCAAAACCAAAATGAAAATGCTTGACCCAAGTTTGCTTTCTGATAAACAAAAAGGAAACATACTTGCAAAATTTGAAACACTTAGCAAACGACAAATTCAGGATTACGAAAACGAATACCAACAAAAAGACAGAATAGCATTTGATGAAGAAATTTTGAAAGCCTACGGCTTCAAAACTGATATTCTGCCACAGTTGTATTCACTTTTAACCGAAACCATTAGTAACAGAGTAGAAATGAAAGACAGATAACAATATGGAGATTGCAATCCGATAATTAAAGCGTAATTATGTTAGACCAATCCTTTTCAGCAGATAATTTTAGACAAATTCTTGATTCCGTAACGCTTCCATTACTTGGCTTAACGTTTCCGTATGTTCTGTAATTTCATATTCCACAGTTGGGGGAAACGTATCGTAAACAGTCCGCTTAACAAGATGATTCATTTCCAAATCTTTCAATTCCTTAGAAAGCATTTTGTCACTAATTCCCTCTACTTCTCTTGCTATTTGCTTAAATCGTTTTACACCGCCAGACAAAGACACTAAAATCGGAATTTTCCAACTTCCGTTTAACACTTCCATTGAATCTCTTATGGCACGAATGCTTGTTAAATCACACGAGATATGCTTTTTTAATTTGCTCATAAACCCAATAAAATTATATACTAACCCAAAAGTAAGTGCTAACTGTTGGGTTAGTGCTTACCAACGGTTAGCAAATGTATATAATTTTGCAACGTCAAACAATAAAAAGAAAAAATGAAGATTTTACATTTAATATCGAGTCCAAGAGGCAACGAATCACAAAGCATTATATTAGGAAATGCCATTGTTGAGAATATTCAGGTAAAATACCCTGATAGCAGTATTAAGACACACGATTTAACAACAACACTATTTCCACATTTAGAAGAAGTTCATTTGAATTCCTTTTTTACACCTGCGGAAAACAGGACACCTGAACTTTTGGAAGCTGTCAGGCATTCGGACAATGCCATAAAAGAGTTATTTGATGCAGACATCATCATTATCAGCACCCCAACATACAATTTTGGGATTCCATCAGCATTAAAGGCTTGGATTGACCACATTGCAAGAGCAGGTATCACATTTAGCTATTCCCAAAACGGAGCGGAAGGCTTAATTAAAAACAAAAAAGCATATTTAGCTGTTGCATCGGGTGCTGTTTTTTCGGAAGGCGAATGGAAAGCATTTGATTTTGCGGAACCATATCTCAAATTAATTCTTGGATTTTTAGGCATTACAGATATAACAACTTTTAGGGTTGAAGGACTTAATATTCCAGACCTCAAAGAAGCCGCAATGCCAAAAGCATTGGAAACCGTTGAAGAATTTGCATTTTAATCTTAAAAGAACAATTCAAACTATTAAACAGAATGAAACAAGTAAATAAAAATCATCCTGCATTCAATAAAAATGCAGAGCCGTTTTACAGCATTGTTATGGAGGGATTGAAAGGCAAAGTGGACGGCAAGCATTTTTGGGACGCTGTTGATGAAAATGCAATTTTTGAGTTTCTATACGACTTCCCGGGATTTGCCAATAAAATTGAGGGACGAAAAGCGTATATGGATTGGTTTGCAGGTTATTCTATGGTTTTAAATTCAGCAGACAATCTGAAAATCTACGAAACAACAGACAGCAATGTTGTGATTTTGGAATATCAGGTTCACGGCAAAACACCAACAGGAAAGCATTACGATAATCGTTTTTGTTCAATAATAACAATTAAAGACCGCAAAATAATCCATTGGCGTGACTATATGGACTCACTTGCGGTAATGTACGCTATTTCTGCGGACTAACTTTAACCGAACTAATGGAGCAAAAGAAAATTTAGTCTTATGAGCAAAAGTGAACAAAAAAGCCTGATAGAAACTTTCAAGGCTTATCCGTTTAAATTTTCGGAATTACCGATTGATGTAATAGAAACCGATAAAAATCAACCACGAAAAGCGTTTGGATTAAGAGCAGGAGGCGACCACAATCGCCTTTTGAAATCAATCCGCCATTATGGAATTGAAGAACCGATTAAAGTCAGTGAAATTGCGGAAGGGCGTTACATTATTATGGACGGACACAGGCGGTTTGCTTGTGCAAAAGAATTGGAATTTAAAAAAGTTCCGTGTAGGGTTTATCCTAAAATGAATGACGGAGAATTTGAGGCACGCAGATACGAAATGCAGAATAATCGCAGAGGTTGGCGACCTATTGAAAAAGCAAACGCCATTCACAAAATAAAAACCGAATACAACAACGCAAGCGAAAAAGAAATTGCCGACTTAATCGGAATGGGACAAAAAACCTTGTTCCATTTTACCGAAATGAGAGATATGAGAATGGAATATCTTGAATTGATGTCGGAACACAACTTGAAAGAGTATCAGCGTATCGCATTTATGCATCTGATACCTAAATTACGAAAAGTAAAACAGTATCAAGTTGATGATATTGTGAAAATTCTTTTTGATAAAATCAATGATAATTTGTTGTACAGACGAAGCCATTTTATTGACCTTGCAAAAATTTTTTCAACGGCTTCTTTAAATGAAGATGAAATACTGCATTTTCTTAAAGAACCCAAAATATCTGTAATGGAACTCTCTGAAATGACACAATTATCGGGTATTTCAACACAAATCAGAAACTTGATAAGAGATTTAAGTGTAAAGAAAAACCTCAATGTAAAGCTGACTGAAAAAGAGCAAGTTGTATTTGAAGACCTTTATCAACTTATGGAAACGTTTATCTAATGCTCATTGCCTCTCAACAAACACAAAAAAAAGCAATTGCGTATTACCGACATTCAGCAGAAGATAAACAGGAAAATTCGGTTGCTATTCAACGTCAGCATACTCAAAAATTTGCTGACAAACACGGTATTGAAATAATACACGAAGAAGCAGACGAGGGGAAAAGCGGATTGCTTGCGAACCGTCCTGCGTTTGAACGCTTGTTTACTAATTGGATTGAAAATTCCGAAGCACCGCAATTTGATTATGTGTTTGTGTATGATGTTTCACGTTGGGGACGATTTCAAGACCAAGACCAAGCAGCACATTTAACGTATTTGTGCAAGAAACACGGCAAAGAAGTTGTATATGTTTCAAGAGGATTTGCCAATGCAGACAATCAACTTTTTTCAAGTTTGGAAATTTCACTTCATCGTTATATGGCGGCAGAATATAGCCGTCAGTTGAGCGACAAAGTTTTTTACGGTTGCGTAAAAGTTTCCGAACAAGGATATTCCGCAGGAGGCACAGCCGTTTACGGAATGGCACGTCAATTATTGGACGTGAACAAAAAGCCAATTCGTATTTTAAATGTTGGCGAACACAAACAAATTGCAAACGAACGAGTAACTTTTACACCCAAAGAAGATAAAACAACCGAAGTTGTCAGAGAAATTTTTAACTTGTTTGTAAAAGAGCGATACGCAATTTCTGATATTGTTACACACTTAAATCAAAAGCGAATTTTATCTGCCAATGGAAAACTTTGGAATACATCAAAAGTGATAAAAATTTTGACCGATGAAACTTACATCGGCACAAGAATTTACAACAAAACGTGGAAAAGATTAAAACAAAAATCACGGAAAAATCATCGCTCTGAATGGGTAATAATTCCAAAGGCTTTCAAAGCAGTTGTTGATGAACAACTTTTCAGAGAAGCACAGGAACGTTTGTATTGGCTGTTTCCGAGTAATTGGCGAAAAGGAATTAACGCAGTTAAACAAGCAAGAAAAAATATCCGAAACGATATTCGTCAATGGCTTTTGAATAAAGGTTTAACAGCGTATGAAGCCGAAAAATTATTATCGGAATTGCCAATTATTTTTGCCGTCAAAAATGAAAACAAAGATATTGCTCTTTGGTGTTTTGTTGTGGAAGAAAAGGAACGCAGATTTGACAATGTTTTAGCGGTAAGCGTTGTCCCAAACAGAACAAAAGTAATAGATGATTTTTTCTTGTTTTCGGTGCAAGATTTTACAAAAACGAACTTTCTTATTCTTTCTAAAAACAGTTCTTTGTATCACACTTCCAAAATAGAAAGTAGCGAAATTGAAGAAGTGATTACAAAACTAATTAAGCAGTATGAAAATTGGAAATCGTTTGCAAAAAGAGGAATGGAAACGTCTATAAAAAACTAAAGCTGCTTTCATCACCAACACAAGTTTGGGAGAGGAGGAAGCAGCATCACGACACAAATATACGGCATAATTTCGGATTGGTGCAAATTTTTTCGCAAATTTGTGGCGAAATATGACAGAACAGCAGTTAAAATACTATTTATCAAGCCCAAGATTTAATGTATATCTTGCCAAAACGAACAACGACTTTGGTAAAGCCTATCGGCTTTACAAGGCAAACATTGAACTTTCGGAAGCATTTTATCCTGTTCTTTCGGTGCTTGAAATCAGTTTGAGAAATGCTGTAAACGAAACTTTGAAAAATCATTTTCAAGACGAATATTGGTTCAAAAATAAATTGCCTGTTGAATTTCTTCCTTTTGTTTCGGAAGCGACACAAAAGTTGACAGCACAACGCAAAACAATCACGGCAGACAGAATAATTGCCGAACTGAATTTTGGATTTTGGAACAGATTGTTTAACCGACATTACACAGGTTTACTTTGGAAACCATTACGATTGATTTTCAAAAATACACCGAAACATCTACGACAAAGGGACACAATCGCAGACGCATTGTATCGCATTCGGACACTACGCAACAGAATTTACCATTACGAACCGATTTTCGGCAACCTGCAAGACATTGAAAAGTTATACAACGAAATGCTTACGTTTCTGACGTGGCTTGACAACGATTTGCCAAAATTACTTAGCGACATTGACCGTTTCAACGACATTCTGAAAAAAGCAAAAACAATATAGCCAACGCATTTGGTAGCACATTTGCATTTTTCCGACACACAAAGCCAAACAAAAAATGCAAAAGAACCACCAAACCAACGCACGACAGACAGACCAACACGACAAATTAACGACAGAAGAAAAACGGCTTATAACAGCGGTTTGGCGTAATGGGGGCGGACGTTCTTCGTATGAAAATTTGTGCTAAATTTGAACTGTGTTCTTCGTATCAAGTGTAGTGCTGAAAAGCCCCCACTACGCCAAGCCGCGAACCGTTATGGGCAAGTTTAACAGAACACACCAAAACAGGCAGACAAGAGAGTTACTAGCTTTTCTGCACATTTTTAACCGTTTAACCAGGAAATAAATAATGCCACTAAAAAAATGCTAATTAACAATCTCGAACAACTTTCCGAATGTAAAGATTATAAAAATTTAGTAGGTAATGATGGAATCACTTTTTATATTTTTGAAGGTAAGAATAAACCTTGTGAATATTGGTCGCCTAATAAAGAATCAAAAAAAGGAAAGTTAATTGCTGAAATACTTAATTCATTAAAGACAACCTTTGAAGATAATTCATATGCTCAAAACTTCATCACAAATTCAAAAAAATATATTGATAAAGATTATCTTGAAATAAAAAATGAAAATCCTCTTTATATAAAATTATTTGCTTTGGAAACTTCAAACTGTGAAAAATTGAAAAGCATCGTTGATAAACTACCAAACGCTGATGAAATTTATATTGATATAACCGAATTTGAAGGTGAAAAAAATGTCTGCTTTTTAGATGAATTAAATAAGAAATATAAGAGTTTGAGATGGATTCAAAATCAAATGTTTGACAAATTTAATGCAATACCAAAAAGTGAAAAATAAAATAACTGCAGATAATATTGTATTGGCAAAATGTGGGGTTTACAACGGAATTGAAAAATTTCAGCTTCTTCGCCGCCGCTATTTTTCCATTCCACATAATTTTAGTAGTTTAGTTTCATGGAAAAAATATCGGCTACGCTTGGTCTAAAATTGAACTAAAGTTCAACTTTTTCCGCACTTCGCCAATACTTTTTCCGTTATCAGCAACCCTAACCGACCACCGTGCAGACATCACCGAACGGACAGAAAGACCAAAAACCCAACGCTTCGCAAAATTAAAAGAGGTGCAAGCCGACACACGAAGCCAACGCTTTTGCACCACATTTAATTTTGCCCGACCACACCCAAGCCCACCCGCTACCCAAAGACATTTACTAGAGTAAAAAGAAGTAGCCGGGAAATATTTTTTGTAATATTTGCGTTTATTTGTAATTTATTTTCATATTTGCACTATATTTCTACAATATAGTAAAATATGAGCGATAATAAAGAAAAAAGGGGTAGATTTAAAAGAATAGCATCTAAAAGGGTTGAAAACTTAATAAAAGATATTCGTACTCTTTCCAATTGTTCTAATACTGGAAATTACGAATATACAGAGGAAGAAGTTGATAAAATGATAAAAGCAATAAGAGATGAAATAAAGGTAATGGAATTGCTTTTTAGAAAAAACTTGAATAAAAACAAAAAGGACACATTTAATTTCTAAAGTATGAATTGGAATTTTAGACAAGGTGGCGATACTGAAAGCCCACAAAATGCAGCAATAAAAGAATTTTCAAAACACATTTTTGAATCTATTGTCCGTGAGGCAATACAAAATAGCCTTGATAATCCTTGCAGTTCACAAGGAAGCAACCCTGTAACTGTAAAATTTGAATTTGGAGAAATAGCGAAAAATCAAATTCTAAGCTATGATGATTTATTAAATCATTACAATGCAACAAAATTATTTTGGCAAAATGACCAAAGCTACAAGCCCATTTTTGACGCAATTGATAACAGGTTAAATGACTTTTCCGCTAACATTCCATATCTGCAAATTTCAGATTACAATACAACAGGAATGAATTTAACCCACAAGCAAAATGAAAGTGTTAGGCTATAAGGATAAAAAATGGTGGGAAACAATAAGCAAATTGCTTGAAGACAAAGGCTATTCTGTTGATGATTTAGGGGAAGATGAAATTCCCGGAGCTACAAACAAAATTTTAGGAAACTGTATTCAAGAAATGGTCAATGCTGCCGTGCCGGAAGTTGACCACGGAGATACTTCAATTTTAGCATAGTTATGAGTAAGAAATTTACAATAGATACAATCAAAGACCTTAAAGTAAAGGTTAAAGAATTGAACGGAACGCTTTTAAGTGTTTATACTCAAAATGAGTTTAACCCTGACGCTTCTTTCCGTTTGTTTACGGAAGAAAGTGAGGTTTCAAACATAAGTCAAGACTTGGTTACTAAAATGATTTCTGCCTTTGAAGATAAAAGCAACGATACTGAATTTGAGGCAGGAAAAATACTGTTTGAAAATCTCAAACTTAGTCCGAAACAAGCATCAGACATTGGCTTTTGGACATATCACAATCACTATACATTTTATCCCTACATCACAAAAAGGTGGAGTGATTTATGGAATGATGAAGTAATAAATCCTTCTACATACATAATTAACCACTGGGTGCAATCAAATTCATCACAAGGAGAATTAATTGATTATCCGATTTCAGGGCTTTGGTGGTCCTTTTATCTTACCGTTGATGAAAGCCGAAACGACAAATACGAATTGACGAAAATATTTTTCAAAAACTTTACGTTACGTTCAAAATTGCTTGGTTCAGCAAGGTTTGCACGACATAAGCCCGCAATTCTTGGTGTTCTTGAATTTATCAAAGAAAACAATCTTGATTCTAATTCATTAGAACGAGCAGCAAGAGCAATTATTCCTTATGTAAATTTATTAGGCGGTATTCGCCCACTAACTTATTTTGATAAAGATTGGTTTAAAATCAAACTGAAAAATCGTTTTGATGAGCAAATAACCAAAGGAGAGAAACTGTTTCTGAGACCTGAAGAAATTCAGATTAGTAAACAAAATGAAGTAACGAATAATAAATCCAACACTACACAAGAAACAAAAAACTACGACCGTTATTTCTGTTTAAATTCCGAATCGGGTAACTATTGTATTTCAAGTAAGTTTAATAACGATTGGGACTATTGCATTGGTTTAAATTTTGAAATTGAAAATCAGTTTTTAATTCATTTTTACCAAGAAGGAAAAATCAAAAAAAGCAAAGTAAACGGTAATCTTTCCAACAAAACCGTTGACCGTTCAAAACCATACAGTAATGGTAAGTGTCAAAAACTTACCTTGACTGATATACAATTAATAAACCAACCTGTACTTTTTGGCATTGCGTACAAAACAAGAACAGGAGTTTATTTTAAAGCAATGGACGAACAAAATACTGATAATTTCAGAATTGATAATCCTGATTTAAATCAAGAAGGTAAAAAAGTTCTTTACATTGACGAAGAATTTAAAACAGCATACAAAATTCTACCTTACGAAATTAAAGATGCGTTAGGTACTTTAGTGCAACAAAGCCCAACAGGTAAAGGTGCTGATATTACAAATAATTATTACGCTGAAAGGTGGAAGGTTTTAAAAACACATTGGTCAGAGTTATTTGACAATTCGGTAGAATGGAGTTAAAATTAATAGACTTGATATTTTGAGTGAAACCCAAAACATAGAATACAAATAGAAGTAGCCAATGGATAATTTTGAAGAATATTTAAGACAGGGCGAACCAAACAAAGCAGAAAAAGCAAAAGTTTGGAAAACGGCTATTGGTTTGCAACAAGTGGACGGCTTAAAACCGTCTGACTATTTGATTGCAACTGCCAGGCAAAACATCGAGGGCGACATTACCATTGAAGAAGTAAAACAACGAATAGACAGCTACTACAAACAACATCCAACCCAAACAGACGAGAACAGAACCGAAGAAGCCGACAAAGTTTCGGCACGCATTGCCGAAATGTTGGGCGAACAAACCTTTACGTTTTCGCCCGTAGAATACTTAAATATTCATCGCAGGTTGTTTCAGGGTATTTACAAATTTGCAGGTAAAATCCGCGATTACAACATTACCAAACAAGAGTGGGTGCTCAATGGCGAAACGGTTTTGTATGGCAGTGCCGAGAGTTTAAAAGCTACGTTGGAATACGATTTTGAGCAAGAAAAACAGTTTAGTTACAAAGGGTTAAGTCAGCAAGAAACGATAGAACACATAGCACAATTCATTTCTTACTTGTGGCAAATTCACATTTTTGGCGAGGGCAACACACGGACAACAGCCATTTTTTTAATAAAATACTTGCGTACATTCGGTTTTAAAGTAAACAACGAATTATTTGAGCAACATTCGTGGTATTTTCGCAATGCGTTGGTAAGAGCCAATTACAAAAACCACACAAAGAACATTCACGCTACAAATGAATTTTTACTGCGTTTTTTCGGAAACCTGTTGCTTGGAGAAAACAACACGCTGCAAAACCGGGAAATGCACGTTCATTACGCTGACACTGTAAAAACGCAAAATGACACTGTAAAACCGGAAGATGACACTGTAAATGACACTGTATTTTCTTTGATAAAGCAAAATAAGAGCATAACAGCAACTGAAATTAGCGAACGATTGAATATGAGTTTAAGCACTGTAAGACGAAAAATCAAAGACCTTAAAGAGCAGGAAATAATAGAACGTATCGGAAGCGATAAAACAGGTTATTGGAAAATAATTGAAAAATGAAATCAGCCCACGTTATTGGTAGCACATTTTCATTTTTGCCAACCTCACAAAGCCAAACAAAAATGAAAAAGAGCTGCCAAGCAAACGCACCAACAACCCGACAGACTACCAACGAACGGACGAAAGAAGGGCTGCTGATAACAAGGGTTTGGTGCAATGCGGGGTGAAGTGCTACTATGAAACTTTTGTGCATAAACAAACAGCAGTGCATCTATTGAACATTAGTGCTAAAAATCCCGCACTGCACCAAGCCCCGAAACGTTATGTGCAATTTTACCCAAAATCGTGGATATTACAGAGATACAAAATGAATATAATGGTAATTTTTCTGAACTTAGAAAAATAATAAAGTCTTGGAATTTAATTCAAGAAAATGAATTTGTTTCTATGAATAAAAAAATTCTTGATGTATTATACAAAAATACTGACTATGAAAAAGTAAAACGAATTTTGGAAAGCGAGTTAATTACAAATTATGGACTTTTTCATGATGAATTTAATTCTGAAAAAATGACAACTGAAATTGCTAATTGGTGGAATTCTAAAATAGAATAAAAATGATTGGAGGATTTTTTCAAGCAGATTTTAGTTATTTGAATTTTGTAATAATTTTTGGATTAATAATCTTTCCATTTTTTTCCTCATATTTCTAAACCTTAAATTATTTTCAAAAAAATTTAAACTATTTTACCACATTTTGTATTCGGTAATATTCTTGATTATTATTTTTACAATTCGACAAATAGCAGACAATCAAATAAATATAAAATCCTTATTAACAGTTTATGAAGTTGAAACGGTTTTGTCTTTTCTCTTTATAATTTTGTCGATTTTAGAAATCAAAAAATTAATAAAAAAACTGCACATAACATAGGTTTTGCAAAATGCGGGGTTTAGGGAAAGTTGAACTTCTACTCCATTTATTTCGCAAATCGCTTTTCAAATAAATTATGAAACGGTATTGTTAATTTGGGATATATTTCATAAATTAATAGGATGAAATGTTATAAATGTCAATCAGAGAATAAAGTCAAGGCTGGTTTTATTAGAGGTATTCAGCGATATAAGTGTAAAAATTGTGGTTGCTTTTTTAGTGTAGAACGTAAATCCGACGTAAAAACTGAAAGGCAGAGAAAACTTGCATTGGAACTTTATTTGGAAGGTTTGGATTTTCGAGCCATCGGCAGAGTTTTAGGAATAAGTTATGGTACGGTTTACAAGTGGGTAAAAAAAATGGGGAGAATCTGTTTCTCTTCCCAAGTCGGATGAACCGATAGAAATTGTGGAGTTAGACGAAACCTAACGAAGTGGTTCGGCAAAGCCAAATTCACACTTATGTACAGAATAAAAAAACTACTGTTGGGTCTGGTTGGCTGTTGACAGATTTGGAAAACGCTACCTCGATTTTGTTTGTGGCAAAAGAAACACACTAACATTCTCAAAACTTTGGAATCGTTTAAAGAATAAACAGATAAATGGATTTTGCAGTGATTATTGGAAAAGTTATTCAGAATTAATTCCTGAAGAAAAACACTGTGAATCGAAAGCTGAAACTTTTACAGTGGAAGGATATAATTCAAGAATAAGACACTATTTAGCAAGGTTTAAAAGAAAAGGAAAATGCTATTCAAAATCAGAAAATATGATTGAAGTTTCTTTGAAATTGCTGTTTTTAAAACTGAATAATTCATTATATATAATTATTTAACAATGCCAAATTTACTTCCAAAAAAATTTCGCTTCTTCCCATAATTCATCCATTTCTTCCAAAGACAAATCTTGCAGTTTTAAATTTCTTTCTAAAGCTAAATTTTCCATTTTCTGAAACCTCGAAATGAATTTAATATTTGTTCTTTCCAATGCAGAATCGGGATTGATTCCGGAAATTCTGGCGTAATTGATAAGCGAGAAAAACACGTCGCCCAATTCCTGTTCTTTTTTATCCAAATCGGTTTCTGCGTGAAATTCTGCCAATTCTTCATCTACTTTTTTCCAGGCATCTTCCGCATCGTGAAATTCAAAACCGATTCCTTTCACTTTCTCCTGAATTCTAAACGCTTTTACCATACTCGGTGTTCCCTTTGAAACTCCCGAAAGTACAGATTTGTTGCCTTCTTTCAGTTTCAGCTTTTCCCAGTTTTGCTTCACTTCTTCTTCATCTTTCACTTCCACATCGCCGTAAATATGCGGATGACGGAAAATGAGCTTTTCATTCAAGGAATTAATGACATCGGCAATATCAAAACTTTCTTTCTCCGAACCGATTTTTGCATAGAAAACCAAATGCAGCAAAACATCGCCTAATTCTTTTTTTATTTCGGGTAAATTTTCCTGCAACAAAGCATCGGAAAGTTCATAAACTTCTTCCAAAGTCAGATGTCGCAAAGATTGCAAATCCTGTTTTTTGTCCCACGGACATTTTTCCCGCAAATCGTCCATAATATCCAACAATTTCGAGAATGCTTCGAGTTTCTGTTCTTTGGTGTTCATCGGTAAGGATTGAAGTTTCAGGTTTTAGGTTTCAAGTTTGTCATTGCGAGGAACGAAGCAATCCGTTCTATGGGTTTCAACTTTAATTTAAAAAACCTTGTCAGGTTTTGAATTTTGACAAGGTTGTTTCAAAAACTTTATCAAAGATTTTAAACTTTGACAAAGAGTGATGTTATCCCATTTTTCTATGCGTACTTTTCGGGGCAGATTTGGCGGAAGAAGTGGATCCTTTCACTTTTGGTGTTGTCGTTTTTTCTGCTTTCGGAGCAGATTTTTTTTGTTCCTGTTTTTCTGATTTTACCGGTTCCTCTTCAGTGGTTTCTTCTGGTTTTACGAAACTTTCAGGAGTGATGTATCCTGCTTTATGTAAGATATTGTACCACTGTGCAAGTTTCTTAATATCAGAAACATACACTCTTCCTGTATCATAATTAGGTAAAGATTTGTCCATAAAAGCTCTCAGTTCTTCATCGGAAGATTTATGGGAAATCGTTTCTTTGAAGTCTTCGTTTTTCGCTACATTCTCGAACACTTCAAACAGCGGAACTTCTTTATCGAAAGTAAACATCGCGATATTATCCAGCAAACTTACCTGCGAAGAATTGGAGATACTCGCTTTCTTTTTGGTAATTATCTCTTCTACGATGAAACCGCTTTTCAACTGTGAAATTAATTTGTAAAGTCCCGGTTTTCCGGAAATCGAAATTATTTTTTCTAACTGCATATCTATTTTTTAGTTTAAAGTTTAAGGTTTAAAGTTTTAGGTTCAAAGTTTCAGGTTTCAGGTTATAACTTGAAACTCGAAACTCTTTGTTATTTCGGAAATCTCATTTTATAATTTACGGAAACATCTCCGTTTGAAATTTTCATCAGCTTTCCTTTTACTAATTTTTTCTTCAGCGAACTCAAATGATCGGTAAAAAGTATTCCTTCGATATGATCGTATTCGTGCTGTATCACTCTCGCTCTCATATCCGAAAAAGTTTCGGTATGTTTA
>CAYSQR010000004.1:18252-38270 GCA_964433195.1 uncultured Kaistella sp.
GTTTAACGAAGTTTTCGTCGAAATATTCTATTTTAATGGTTTCTTTCCGTTTTACATCTTCACGAACTTCGGGAATCGAAAGACAACCTTCGTTGAATTTCCATTCCGTTCCGCTTTCTTCCAAAATCTTTGCATTGATGAAAACTTTTTTGAAATCTTTCAATTCCTCTGCAATATCCGCATAATCCTCATCTTCCGCCAATGGAGAAACATCTACCACAAAAAGACGGATATCCAAACCGATTTGCGGAGCAGCCAAACCAATTCCGTTTGCCGAGTTCATCGTTTCTACCATATTCGCGATCAACTCTTTTAGTTCAGGATAGTCTTTCGGGATTTCCCGGCATTTTTTTCTTAAAACGGCATCGCCAAATGCTCTTATCGGTAAAATCATCTTTGTTTCTGTTCTAAAAAATTCTGCAAAATTATTGTTGCACTTACTTTATCTATCAATCCTTTTTCTTCCCGTTTTTTCTTACTTTTCCCACTTTGCGAAATAAAGAACGAAGCCATCTTTGAGGTAAAACGCTCATCAAAACGATGGATTTCAATCTCGGGAAATTCGGTTCGGAATTTTTCTATAAATTTTAAAATCTCCTGTTCTATTTCGGAAAGATTTCCTTTCAAATCTGTAGGAAGTCCTATCACAACAGATTCCACATTGTTTTCTTTAAAATATTTCTTAAAAAAAATAAAAATATTTTTGGTTTCCACGGTTTCCAATCCGCTTGCAATAATCTGCATATCGTCGGTTTCTGCAATTCCGCAACGTGCTTTACCGTAGTCAATCGCAAGGATTTTTCCCATAGTCTGCAAATTTAAGAAAATTTACTTAACTGTTTTTTACCCCTAAAGTTATTTTTTTACTAAACGTATTAAAATAATTTATAATTTTAATCTCCGAAAATTCCGACAATGAAAACTTTAATTCTTATTCGTCACGCCAAAAGCGATTGGCCTGAAAACACCGATGATTTTGACAGACCACTTACTGACAAAGGAGCATATAATGCCGGAAAAATGTCAGTATTTATGAGGAACAATAATATCTCGATTGATAAGTTTGTTTCAAGTCCTGCAATACGTGCATCGGCGACGTGTGAGATTTTCAGCAAAACTTTTGAAAAGGAATTTGTTACCGACAAAAAACTTTATAATCCTTCGGAAGATAATTTCTTTTCCGTGATTTTCGGTTTGGAAGACCCTGTAAATTCTGTAGCGATATTTTCTCACAACAATGGGATTTCCAATTTCGCAAATATGATGACTGAAGATATCTTTCATTTTCCGACTTGCGGAGTTGCCGGATTTCAGGTGGATTGTAATTCCTGGTCGGATTTTGAGAATGCTAAAAAGAAACTCATTTTCTTTTATGAACCGAAGAAGATTTAGAATGGTAAATTTTGCTTCGCAAGTGAATAGTGAATTTTTCTGCGAAAGTGAATAGTGAATTTGAAATTCACTCGAAGAAATTCACTCGAAGAAATTCACTCGAAGAAATTCACTCGAAGAAATTCACTCTGAAAGAAATTCACTCGAAGAAATTCACTCGAACAAATTCACTCTGAAAGAAATTCACAATTATTATTTCACTTTCTTCAAATCCAAATCCTCGAAATCAAAACTGAAATCCGTAACCTCGGAAATCGGTTTCATTTTCGCAGATTGTGCTTTTCCGTTTTCGTCATAATTAAAAATTACAAAAGCATCTGCATCATAGCTTCTGTCGTCCCATTTTGCAATGAAGGTGTTGTTGGAATAAGGTAAAAGTTCTCCTTTTAATCTCGGTGAGTTTTTACAGAAAATTTTAAATATTTTTCCTTCCTGAGAAATCATTACTTCACCGAACCAGTTGTCCTTGTAAGTTCCCACGAATTGTTCCGGTTTTGGTTGCAGGTTTTTATCTTTCCCGAACATTTCGGATTTAGCGAAAATCTCTTTTTTCTCTTTTTCAAAACCGGCATCCATTTTTGCCATTCTCTCTCCGTAGGTTTTCAGCCAGTTTCTGTCTTCAATTCCCAAATAAGAATCTTTTACGGTATTGGTAATCGTACTAAAAGCCGCTCCGCTTTGCTGATTCGTGAGAACGATAATTCCCAGTTTCATATCGGGAATCAAAGTAAACTGAGTTACCGTTCCAATCAAACCTCCTGTATGATAAACCTGCTTATGTCCTTTCACATCGGTTAAAAACCAACCCAATCCGTAACCGCCGAAATTGGAATCGTAAGGATTTTTAAGAGCAACCGGAGTTGAAATCTGCAAATTCCACAATTGCTGGATTTGCTTATCCGAAACCAATTTTTTGCCGTCTTTCGTTGTAAAACCGTTCATCAGACATTCTGCCCAAATCGCCATATCTTTAATATTACTGATAATTCCTCCCGCTGCATTTGCGGTTTCGTTCCAATCGTGCGGAACCTGAATTACTTTTCCGTCAACAGGAGCGTGTGCATCGATGATATTGGAAACTTTCGCTGCTTTTGCACGGCTGTAACTTCCGAAACTTGAAGTCATTCCGACCGGTTTCATAATTTTCTGCTCTATAAATTCTGCCCAGCTTAATCCGGAAACTCTGTGAATCACTTCTCCTGCAACGATGAACATAATGTTGTTATAATCCAATGTTGCACGGAAAGAATTTTCGGGTTTCAAATATCTCACGTTGTGAATAATATCCTTTACCGTTAAATTTCCGCCTTCAGGAAAAAACATCAAATCTCCTTGTCCTAAACCAAGTCCCGCTCTGTGTGTAATTAAATCTTTTACCGTAACTTCCTGCGAAACATAAGAATCGTACATCTGAAATTCGGGGATGAATTTGGTTACTTTATCATCGAAATTCAGTTTTCCTTCATCTGCCAAAATCGCCAAAGCTGTTGCCGTGAAACCTTTGGAATTGGAGGCAATTCCCACCAAAGTATTTTCGTCCATTTTCTGTTTCGTGGTGAGCGAACTTACACCAAAACCTTTAGCATAAAAGGTTTTCCCGTCTTTGATAATTCCGACCGACATTCCGGGAACATCGAAAGTTTTTAAGGTATTTTGGATAAGTTCGTCTAATTTTTTTTCTGCAACCTGCGAAAATGCGAAGAATGATAAAAGAATGAAGAGTAAAGATAAATTGCGTTTCATTTTAAATTTTGATTTTTTCAAAGGTAAAAATTTTTGGCTGAAAATGTAGTAAATCTTCCGACTTCCTTCTTCCTTCTTCCAACTTTTGCCGTAACTTTGTGGAAAGTAAAAAGTAAATGGAAAGTAAAAAAGATTTTTTTCTCGAATGTTATAAACTCGGCATTATAAAATTTGGCAGGTTTACGCTGAAAAGCGGTATTGAAAGTCCGTTTTATGTAGATTTGCGACCGCTTGCTTCGGATCCGAAAATTTTGAAGCATCTTGCGAATTATCTTTTAGAAATGCTTCCTTTGGACAACTTCGATGTAATTTGCGGAGTTCCTTATGCAGCACTTCCGATGGCAACTGCAATGTCTTTGGAAAGTTATATCCCATTGATTATCAAAAGAAAAGAAGCGAAATCTTACGGTACAAAAAAACTGATTGAAGGGATTTTCACGAAAGGTCAGAATTGTCTTTTGGTAGAAGATGTCATCACAAGTGGAAAATCACTTTTAGAAACCATTCCCGAAATAGAAAACGAAGGAATTTCGGTTTCCGATATTGTGGTTGTTCTCGACAGAGAACAAGGCGGAAAAGAACTTTTGGAGAGCAAAGGTTACAATGTTCATACGCTTTTCACGATTTCGGAGGTCTGTAAACTTTTGAAAGAAGAAGGACATTTAACGGATGACGAAGTTTTGAGAATCAATGATTTTCTTGCCGGAAATACCGTGAAATTTGAAGAAAAAAAAAGACTTTCTTATGAAGAAAAATTAGAGCTTTGTGAACATTCTGTTGCTCAAAAACTTCTGAATATTGCTATTGAAAAAAAATCAAACCTTATTGTTTCGGCAGATGTAATTTCTACACAGGAACTTTTGGATTTGGCGGAAAAAGTTGGTCCACATATCGTTGCACTGAAAACGCATATTGATATTGTTGCAGATTTCGATCCCGATAAAACGATTCTTCCGTTGAAAGATTTAGCCACGAAACATAATTTTCTATTAATGGAAGATCGCAAATTTGCCGACATCGGAAACACGCAGGAATTACAGTTTACTTACGGAATTTACAAAATATCGAACTGGGCGGATTTTGTAACTTCACAGGTAATCGGCGGTTACGATTCTTTGGATTGTTTCAGAAATGTGGGAGTTGTGGCGATTTTGGGAATGTCTTCCAAAGGAACTTTAACCGATCAAAATTATCAGGAAGAAGCGCTAAAAATAGCACAATCTCATCCGAACGTCATCGGCGGAGTTTCACAAAAACAAATTCCCGATGAGCTTTTGCTTTTCACTCCCGGTGTGAATTTATCGGATTCCGGCGACGGAAAAGGACAGCAATATAATACTCCGGAACACGTCTTCAAAAATCTGCATACCGATTTTATAATTGTAGGACGTGGAATTTATAAATCTAATGATGCCGAAAAATCTGCTTTAGATTACAAAATTGCAGGTTGGAATGCTTATGAAGCAAGTTTATAGAATGGTGAATTTTTCTTTCAAAGTGAATTTCTTTTTCGGTGAATTTTCCTTCGGAAGTGAAGAATTGTGAATTTTGCTTTGCAAGTGAATTTTGAATCTTTTTTATTTTAATGCGTGAAATCTTTTAATGGAAGTCGGGTTGAAAGTGTATTTCGCAGTTACGGTTTTCGGAGCATTTATGTCCAATTCGTACCACGGTGAAATATTCGGATTCACAGGATTTTTCAGAATATGAATATCCTGTGCAGGCATAAAACTTTCTGCTAAAAGATACAGCTGTTTTCCCGCAGAATTTCTCGCTCTTCCCACAATAAAAACCGAATGACCGGGACTTCCCGGAGTGATGAGGAAATCTCCCGTTCTTATATCCTGATTTCTGACCAGCGGAACCGATTCCCTGTCCAGAGAAATAGTTCCTGCATACCGGAAAATAATATTCAGGTAATCCCTGAAATTTTCGTAGGAATCATCATATTTTCCGGATTTTGAAAATTTCACTTTATCCTTTATTTCTGTTGTTCGAATTCCGTTTTTGTAATCGTTCCACGAAAAAAGTTGTTTGCTGGTAAACTGAAAAACAATATCGTCAAAACGTTTCTGAATCCAAAGATATTCCGCATATAACCGAATCCACGCATCTGCACATTGCTGCAAATCCTTATCTCCCACATCAACATTCAGGATTGCAACGTGATGATATTGTTTTTCTATGGGAACACCTCTGTAATCGCGAATCGGAAAACCTTCCGGATGCAATGGTAACCTCACTAAAAATTCACTGAAACTTCCGGGTTCTTCCGTTATCCAATAAAATCCTTTTGGCGGAGTGAAACGGGTTCTGATTGTGGATTTGCTGTAATCAACCTCTAAAGGTTTCGTAGTTTCAATCACTTGTGAAAAAGCATTTTGAAAAAGAAAAGTAAACAAAAACGCTATGTGATAAAATTTAAACAAACCTGTAAAATTTATTCAAAATTAAAGGATTATTTTGAAGAATTACGAATTTTGGTGTAGAAATTACAAAAATTTGTTAAAATCAGAATTAATTTTATGATGTTTTAACCACAAAAACACAAGGTTTTTCAAATTTTAATCCGAAAAATTTGCAAGAAAAAATTCATCATAGATTAAGCACTCGTTTACAAAAACATCATTATATTTGAGTGATTTTAAAAAATGAAAAAATACCTTTTCGCATTGTTTTTTTTGCTGAATTTCACGGCGGTTTTTGCACAGCAAGACAGCATTTACGTCAATGCAAAAATTTCGGAAAATAAAAAACAAATCATTGTAAATCAGGAAATTATATATCACAATTCTTCCGAATCGGATTTGAATAAAATAAAACTGCTGAACTGGATTTCCGCTTATAAAAACCGAAGCACTCCTCTCCTTTCCCGGAAATTAGAAGACCGGAAAAGCGATTTGTATTTTGCCAAACCTGATGAACTTGGAAACATAGGAAATTTAGAAATTAAAATCGGTGATTCCGCTATTTCGGGAATTGATGCTTCACAAGAAAATATTTTCGTTCCGCTTACCAAAAAATTAAAACAAGGTGAAAATATAAAAATCCATTTGTATTACACGCTGAATCTCCCTTCGCAAAAATTTACAGGTTACGGAACAGATGGTAAAAATATGCTGCTGAAATATTTTTTCATCGTTCCCGATGCTTTCGATAACGAAAACCAAACGGAAAAAAATTTCATCGGTATTGAAGAAAACCAAAGTGCCGGAATTTTCTGGAAAATAAATCTCGATATTCCCGTAAATCATTTTTCGGAAAGCAATTTAAAAGAAATACAGCCGAATTATTTTGAGGGAAAAATCTCTATCGATCCTGAATTTATCATCTCCGAAAACCAATTCGACCACATTTCCACGAAAGTAAACGGCGAAAAAACAGAAATAGTTTTCGGGTATCATCTGAGCCAAACCGAAAAAGAGAATCTGGAATTTTATATCCCGCTCCAACTGAATTTCATTAAGAATAAAACCGGATTTCTTCCCGAAAAAATCTTTATCAACGAAAAATACAGAAAAGACGAAAATTTTGTGGGAATCGATGACCTCAAATTTTGGATATTCAATTACCGTCTTTTTAGCGATGCCGAAAAAACCGACCTCAATTATTTCAGCATTCTTGCCAAAAATATCGTGCAGCAATCTGTAATTTTCGATAAAGACGAAGATCACTGGTTAACGAACGGACTGAAAACCTATTTGGAAATCAGCTATATCGACCGGTATTACCGAGATAAAAATCTTTTAGGAGAACTTCCCGAAAACGTGAAAATTCTCGGAATGAAACCACTGAAACTTTTTTACGCCTCGAAACTGAAACTTTCCGAAAGATACGGTCTTGCTTACCAATATATGATGACACAGAATCTCGACCAGAAAATTTCTGCACCTTACCGGAAATTAAGTAATTTCAATGCAACTGCAATCAGCCATTTCGAAACAGGAAGCCTTTTTTCGTTTGTTGCAGAGAAAATGGGTTACGAAAAATTCGACGATTTTATCATTTCCTATCTGAATGAAAATGCCGGAAAACGTATCGATAAAAAAACTTTTCTTGATGAGCTTTCATTAGCTTCACGGTATTCTTCCGATTTTCTGGAAGATTTCATACAAAGGAAAAACAGGGTAAATTTCAATCTGAAAAAATATAAAAAATCCGGGGACGAGTTTCAGGTAAAAATTTCAAAAAACACGGTACTTCCCATTCCTTTCAAAATAGAAACCGAAACAAAATCGGGTGAAAAGAAAGAATTCTGGTTTGATACCGATGATTCCGAAGAAGCGAAAATTTACAATATTCCCCAATCGAACGCCGATAAGATTGTCATAAACAGCGGATATATTTTCCCCGAAACTCAATTCCGCGATAATTATTTATATACAAAAGGTGTTTTCGCAAATGCAAAAAAAATAAGGTTCAAGCTCTTTAAAGATATTCCGAATCCTGAATTTAATGAAATTTATCTCAATCCTAGAATTAATTTCAATGCTTATGACAAGGTTCTGATGGGACTGAACTTCCGTAACTCTTCTCTTTTCGACCGCAAATTCAATTATTCGGTAACGCCTTATTTCAGTTCGGGAACAGGAAAACTTACCGGTTCCGGTGCGGTTTCCTATACTTTTCTTCCTGCGGATAGTTTTTACAGAAGTCTGGATGTGGGAGTTTCCGCTTCTTATTTTCATTACGATTACGATCTGAAATACCGGAAGATTTCGGCATTTGCAGCTTTCAATTTTTCTAAAAACCCGAGAAGCGATATTGGCAGAAGTTTGGTCTTTTCTTACAATTTTTTCGATAAAGACCTAAATCCGAAAATGCTCTTAAATAACGAATACCAAAAATACAACCTGTGGAGTTTGGGATACGGTTATTCCGACCGAAGATTGATCCACGAAAAATATCTCGGAGCAAACATTCAATGGATGGAAGATTTCGGGAAAATCTCGGGAGAAGCGTTTTACCGTTGGGAATTTGCACAGGACAAAAAAGTGAGTTTCCGATTTTTCGGCGGTTATTTTTTGATGAATAAAACGAAAAACAATCTGTTTGATTATGGAATTTCAAGAGTATCGAATTACGCTTTTTCTTACGGACTTTTGGGACAGAGTGCGACTTCGGGGATTTTTTCGCAACAGTTGATTATTGCAGAAGGAGGCTTCAAATCTCATACGGGAAATACCGCCAATCAATGGATTACCACAGTAAACGTAGATTCTCATCTCTGGAAATGGTTCAATCTCTATGCGGATGTAGGTTTATACAAAAATAAGTTATATAATCCGCATTTCATTTGGGATTCCGGAGTGAAAGTAAAGGTAATTCCAGATTTTCTGGAAGTGTTTTTTCCAGTGCAAAGTTCACTGGGTTTTGAGCCGTCTTTTAAAGATTACGGAAAGAGAATCCGTTTTACTTTGGTTGTGAATTTCTCTGCAATTACGAATTATTTCAGGAGAGGATGGTTTTGATGTTTGATGATGGACATTATGAATCTTTTCTATTAGAAATTTAATAAAAAATTAATACCATAATTTTGGATATTGTAAAATAAGGGTTAATTTTGTACTCAATTAAATTATTAACAAATTAAAATTTTAAAACAATGAAAAAATTCTATTCATTATTAGCAGCAGTTGCAATGACTGCAAGTGTGAGTGTTTTTGGACAGACAACAATTGCAGAATGGACACCTGCAACTTTGGTAGGAGGGACTAATAATTTTGGACCGAGTCCTTGGACAGCTTCTACAGCAGATGCTAATGTAGCAGTTGGCGGTTTAACAAGAGGTGCAGGTATTGGAACCACAGGAAGTGGTGCAGGTAACGCTTGGGGAGGTGCTGATTTCAGAATTGCAAGTTCTACAGAGTCTACAGCAATAGAAGATAACGAATTTGTCACTTTTACTGTTACGGCGAAGACAGGGTATAAGGTTTCTATTACACGAATAGACCCTTATAACATTAGACGTTCGTCAACAGGACCTTCTACAGGTCAATGGCAATATCAGATTGGTTCAGATGCTTTTACTAACATAGGTTCTGCTATTACTTGGGGAGGAACGACAAGCAATGCAGGAAATAACCAATCTGCAATTGATTTGAGTGCTATAACTGCGTTGCAAGATTTGGAAGCAGGAACCGTAGTTACTTTTAGAATTCTTCTTTACGGAGCAACAGGAACCGCTGGAAGTTGGTATCTTAACGGACACGCTAATGCTACAGCTAAAACATTAACAATTAAAGGAACCGTAGAAGAAGAGGAAGATCCAGGAGATCTTGCTGTAGGAGATGTAAATGCTACAAAAGCGAATTTGGTAAAAAACACTATCGTAGAAAACAGTATCTTGTTTGCTGCAAAAGCTGATGTACAAATTGTAAATATGAACGGACAAGTTGTAAAATCTGTTTCCGTAAACGAAAACACTTCCGTAGATGTTTCTTCTCTTGCAAAAGGAACTTACATCGTTACAGGTTCTGTAAACGGTAAAGCGGTTTCGCAAAAAATTATCAAAAAATAATAAAGGATTTTATTAGATAAAATGCAGCTCTCGTTTTCGGGAGCTGTTTTTTTATCGGAATATTCGTGTTTATACCATTCCCCACTAAAACAAGCAAAATAGCTCGAAAAACAGCGAATTAGGGTTACTTAGAATAACTATTAAATCCCCCTCAAAAAGTCACTCCCGATGTTACGTGCTTATTTTACTTCCTAGATTCCTTTGGAATGACAAAGAAGCTGTAACAATGAGTATTTGAGAATATGCAGCTAAATAACTTCATTACAACCTCTTCAAAGATAGGGTAAACAAGAATTTAAATTATTACTCTCCTAAAACTAAACTCAAAAACAGGAATACAGAATCCTGCAAAAATCGTTGAGACTTCAAGTCACACTTCCCGAAATTTCACAATGGACATTTTGATGATAGAAAAACAACAGAACATTTTTTACTGGTAAAAAGCTTTCTATTTATCCTTACTTTTTATTGATTTTCCAAGGGTGAAAATTAAAAAAAAATGAAATATAAATTATAAAACAAATTCAATTAAAAACTATTATATATTCATTAATTATAAAATATAAATAATTATAAATTTAATCAAATAAAATAAATATATCATAACAATTATTTTAATTAAATTTTTTGATAAAAAATAGTTATGCTCGAAAAAGTAAGATAAATTATGATAATAATATCGTTTCTATTATTTAAAATATATTAAACTAATTTTTATATAAATTTTATAATAAATTATAAATCAAATGTTAAAAATATTTTTATTTAAACTTTAACTTTATATAAGTGAAATTTTATGATTTTTACTTAATTTTCGAAGACAAAAAATGAAAAGCCGGAAGTATCTCAATTTTCAAATTAAATAAAATTAATTATTTAAACATTATTAATAATAATATCATAATAAATATATTTAATTAATTCCTATAAAATATACAAAATAAAGTGATTAAATTTGTGAATATTCGATCATTAATTTACGCTAAAAACTTCTGATATTCTGATATTTTCAAAAAATGCTTTCCGAGAAAATCTGCTTTTAGTAGGATTTCAAAAATCATTATATTTGTCAGATGAATCTACAATACCTGGTTCGCGAACCGCAAAACATCACTTCTAAAACTCCTCTTTTAATTCTTCTTCACGGTTACGGAAGTAATGAGGAAGATTTATTTTCATTCACTCCTACTCTACCCGAAGATTGGCTCGTTGTGAGTTTTCGGGCTCCGTTTTCCACACAATACGGCGGTTTTTCGTGGTACGATATTGATTTGATGAATCTCGAAAACAGAATCAACATTCCACAAGCGAAAGAATCTCTGCAGGGAATCATCGAAAATATTATGAAAATTTCCAACGATTATGGTTTGACGGAAAACGAAACCCATCTTTGCGGATTTTCACAGGGCGGAATTTTGAGTTATGCTTTAGCGTTGCATCATCCCGAACTTTTCTCGAAAATTGCGTGTATGAGTTGTTATCCCGAAGAAAAACTTTTAGAAAATACCGTGAAAGACAAAAAGAAACTCGAACGATTACGGTTTTTTATTTCCCACGGAACGGAAGATACGGTAATTCCTTTGGAATGGGGAAGAAAAGCCGCCGATTTGCTGTATGATTTCGGTTGCTATTTCACATTTCGGGAGTATATGAGCGGACACGGTGTAAATCAAAAAAATTATATGGATTTGATGGAGTTTTTCAATTCATAAGATTAGACAGAAGATGAATTCAAAATATAAAAACAGTATATTTTACATTTCGGTCATTATTGTTTTTTCATTCCTGATGTTTTGGGTTTTTATTAAGGGAAAAACTTTGGAAATTCCGGGAAAAATTATTCATAACAACAATCAGAATTCCAGCTGGAAAAATTTCACAGATTCTTTCACGGAAAATCTTCATCATCCTTTAGCTTTATTACTCATACAAATTGTAACCATTATTCTTGTTGCAAGATTATTCGGGTGGATTTGTATAAAAATAAAACAACCATCTGTAGTCGGAGAAATGATTGCAGGTATTGTTCTCGGTCCTTCTTTGGTGGGAATGTATTTTCCGGAATTTTCGGCATTTCTTTTTCCGTTGGAATCCTTGGGAAATCTCAAATTTCTCAGCCAGATCGGTCTTATTTTTTTTATGTTCATCGTAGGAATGGAACTGGATATCAATGTTCTGAGAAACAAAGCACAAAACGCAGTCGTTATAAGTCACGCAAGTATTGTTTTTCCTTTCGCTTTAGGAGTTGGACTTTCTTATTTCATTTATCAGGAATTTGCTCCTGATGGAATTTCCTTTATGGCATTTGCTTTATTCATCGCTATTGCAATGAGTATCACTGCTTTTCCTGTATTGGCAAGGATTGTACAGGAAAGAGGATTGCAAAAAACAAAACTGGGAACCATCGTCATCACTTGTGCAGCAGCAGATGATATTACAGCGTGGTGTATTCTTGCAGCTGTGATTGCCATTGTAAAAGCCGGTTCTTTCACAAGTTCTGTTTATGTAATTGTGATGGCAATCGCTTACGTTTTATTAATGATTAAAATAATAAGACCTTTTCTCAAAAGAATCGGAGATTTGGAAGCAGGAAAAGGGAGCATCAGCAAATCTGTGGTTGCTATTTTCTTTCTTACCCTGATTTTATCTTCTTATGCAACGGAAGTTATCGGAATACACGCTTTATTCGGTGCATTTATGGCAGGAGCAATTATGCCTGAAAATACAAAATTCAGAAATCTCTTTATCGAAAAAATTGAGGATGTATCATTAGTTGTACTATTACCTTTGTTCTTCGTTTTTACGGGACTCCGAACCGAGATTGGACTTCTTAACGAATCTTCACTTTGGATTACTGCCGGATTTGTAATATTGATTGCAATCATAGGAAAATTTGCAGGAAGTGCATTGACCGCAAAATTCGTAGGAATGAACTGGAAAGACAGTTTATCGATAGGAGCTTTGATGAATACAAGAGGTTTAATGGAACTCGTTGTTCTGAACATCGGTTACGATTTGGGTATATTGGGACCGGAAATTTTTGCTATAATGGTAATTATGGCACTTTTCACCACAATTATGACGGGTCCTATTTTGGATACCATCAATTATTTTTTCAAATCGAACAAAGATACAGTGGAAGAAGATCCGAGATATTCCGTTCTGGTTTCTTTTGAAAATCCAAAAGCAGGAAGCACCCTCCTGAAACTCGCCAATAATTTAACAAAAAAAATGAACGGGAATCGTAATATTACCCTTCTCAACATTGCTCCTGTAAATGAAATGCATACTTATGAAATTGCAGATTACGAGAAAAAGCAATTTCAAAACGTATTAAAAACTTCACAGGAATTGGATGTTAAAGTAAACACTTTGTTCCGAATTTCATCAGATATTGAGAAAGAACTTTCCGGCACAAGCAACAAAGGAAATTACGATTTTCTGCTCATTATGTTCGGAAATTCCATTTATGAAGGCAGCTTACTCGGAAGATTGGTCGGGTTTACTTCAAAAATCATTAATCCTGAAAAATTCATTGATACCGTAAAAGGAAAAAATTATTTCTTCAGCTCCTCTCCTTTTGATGATTTCACCCTCAAAATCATTGATAAAGCAGAAATGCCTGTAGGAGTTTTGATTGATAAAAATTTCCAATCCGCCGACAAAATATTTGTTCCAATTTTTGGTTTTCACGATTTCTACCTCTTACAATATATAAGCCGTTTCATCAAAAACAACAATTCCGAAATTATTATTTATGATACTTTCGGGGAAATTCAGGGGTATTCGGAATTTGTGGAACTCATCAAAAAAATCCAGCAAACCTCACCGGATAATATCAGTTTTTATGAAGAGAAAAGTATAGAAAAAGATTTTCTTTCTTCGCAGGATTTAATGCTGATAAGCAACAAAAGCTGGAAAAACCTTATCGATACTAAAAGTCGATGGTTATCAGATATTCCTTCCACGTTGATTGTTTCTCAAAATTAAAAAGCACAGGAAATTTTCCTGTGTTCTTACCTGTCATATTCATTCGGGTGGATTTTTTTAATATCTTCCACTGTTCCCAAAACTTTGTCTTTCAAAGAATCTTGATAGATTTCTAATTTTTTTGAAATCTCTTCATCGGAAGTTCCCAAGATTTTTGCTGCTAAAATTCCCGCATTTGCTGCTCCGTTCAAAGCAACTGTTGCAACGGGAATTCCTGATGGCATCTGTAAAATCGACAAAACAGAATCCCATCCGTCAATAGAATTTGACGATAAAATAGGGACTCCGATTACAGGAAGTGTGGTGCAACTCGCCACCATTCCCGGTAAATGTGCAGCTCCTCCTGCTCCTGCAATAATCACTTTCAGCCCACGGTTTTTTGCAGATTTTGCGTAATCGAACATTCTTTCAGGAGTTCTGTGTGCGGAAACTACTGTGAGTTCATAAGGAATCTCTATAGATTTCAAAAAATCTGCTGCTTGTTGCATAATTGCCAAATCGCTTTGACTGCCCATAATTATTCCGACCATAATAATTTTTGTTTCAGGTTCAAGGTTTAAAGTTATAAATTTTTTCAATAATAATCATGCAGCATAAGATTCTAAAGAGGAAAGCACTACTTTTGCATCGTGAATTTTTCTAAGGATTTTAAACTTATTTTTGCGATTCTTACCGTTGCCATTGTTTGGGGAACTACTTTTCTGGGAATCCGGATTGCGGTAGAAAGCATTCCGCCGTGGTTTGTTGCAGGAATCCGGCAATTGATTGCGGCGATTTTATTGCTTATTATTCTTATTTTTTCCAAAGAATTGAAATGGATCGGCTGGAAAAATCTTGGGATTCAGGTTTTGTTCTCAATTTTGATGCTGATTGTTGCGAACGGAATGACCACCGTTGCCGAAGAACACGTTTCGAGCAGTCTGGCTTCTTTGGTAAGTGCGGCTTCTCCTTTTTTGGTTTTTATCGGAAGTATTTTTTTCGGGTTGCAGAAATTCAGTTTTCGTGGATTGATTGGAATTGTGATGGGATTTTTCGGAATTGCTCTCATCTTCAAAGACGGTTTGCAGGATTTGCTGAATCCCGATTACAGAATGGGCGTTTTATTTCTGTTCATCGCGATTTCAGGTTGGTCATTAGGTTCGATATTCACTAAGAAACTCAATCTTCAGGAACAGAATATTTCCCTGAATTTATTTTACCAGTTCGCTTTTGCAGGAATTGTTCAGACGATTTTCGGTTTCTTTCTTTCAGAAAAAATTGAAATCGAAACTTGGAGTTTCCGAAGCATCTTTGCTACTTTTTATTTAGCGGTTTTCGGTTCTGTTGCTGCGTATTTTGCGTTTCATTATGCACTCAAGAAAATTTCACCGACACAGATTTCGTTGCTTTCCTATATCAACACGATTATCGCCATCTTTCTGGGTTGGCTGATTTTAAATGAAAAAATTTCTGCAACATTTATCGCTGCAACCGTTCTGATTATTTGCGGGGTTTTCATTACGAATTATAAACCGGGAATGTTCAGGAAATCGTGATTTTGAAAAAAAAAGTTTCATTAAAACGAAACTTTTTTTTTTATCTTTACCTCATCAACGAATTATTAAATGGATAAGCGTTTTGAAATTGTATTGTTAGAAGAAGTCCGTTTGTTTTTGAAAGAATTGAGCTTAAAGCATTACGAAAAAATCATATACAATCTTCGTAGAGCACAAGTAGAAAACAATCCCGAACTTTTCAAAAAACTGACCGATGATATATAGGAGTTCAGGACTTTGTATCAAGGTTTGCAGTATCGGCTTCTTGCTTTTTGGGACAAAACTTCCGCTACTGAAACATTGGTAATTTCCACACACGGATTTATCAAAAAACAAAGTAAAGTTCCCGACAAAGAAATTCAAAAATCTGTTCAGATTCGTGCAAAATATTTTGAAGACAGGTTAAAAGATTAAAAATGAAATCGTAAGATTCCGTTTGACCATTGATAACAGTAAATAAATTTCAAATGAAAACATACACTTTAGAAGAAGTACAAGACGAGCTAATCGGAAAAATAGGAACCCCTCGAAGAGACCGTTTCGAGTATGAACTTCAAATGGATTTAATTGGCAGTGCCATTAAGCAAACACGCCAAGAACGAAATATGACACAGGAAGAATTGGGCAAACTTGTCGGTGTGCAAAAAGCCCAGATTTCACGACTTGAAAACAATGCGAAGAATGTAACAATAGACACTTTGCTGAAAGTATTTACCGCATTGAAAGCGAAAATAAAGTTTCAGGTTGAATTGTCGGATATGAATTTGAGTATAGAATAATTTTTTTACTTTTTACTTATTTCTTCCGATTTCACTTTTACCAAAGATTTAATCTGAATTAATTTCTCCAAAAGCTCTTCTCTGGAATCCGCCAAAACATTGATGTGTCCCATTTTTCTGCCGGGTTTTGTTTCCGCTTTTCCGTAGAGATGAACGTAAGTTTTTGATAATTTCAAAACTTTTTCCAAACCTTCGTATTTTACTTTTCCCGAGAAATTTTCTTCGCCCACCAAATTCAGCATTCCCGAAAATCCGAAGTTTTCGGTATCCGCTAAAGGAAGATTTTTTACCACCCGATAAAACTGCTCGAACTGTGAATTGGCGTTTCCTTCCTGACTTTGATGCCCCGAATTATGCAATCTCGGTGCGGTTTCGTTGACCCAGATTTTCCCGTTTTTGTCGAGGAATAATTCTATCGCAAATAAACCTGCGGAGTTTGTAGCATTGATAAATTTTTCTGCAATTTCGGCGATTTGCTTTTGAACATTTTCCGAAATTTCAGCCGGACAAATATTGAAATCCAGAAGATTAAGTTTCGGGTCTGCAACCATTTCGGTTACGGGAAAAGTTTTGGTTTCGCCGTTTTCGTTTTTAGCGATGATGACGGAAAGTTCTTTATCAATATCTACTAATTTTTCCAAAACGGAAGGTTCGTTCCAAAGGTTTTCCAAATCATTTTCATCTTTAATGATTTGCACTCCTTTTCCGTCGTAACCACCCGTATTGAGTTTCTGGACAAAAGAAAATGCAATTCTGATTTCCTCATTTTTCGATTGTACCACCTGAAAATCCGGACTTGGAATATGATGTTCCCGATAAAAATTTTTCTGCAAAATTTTCTGCTGAATGATTTTAATGATTTTGGAATTTGGAATTACTTTGATATTTTGTTTTTCAAGCTCTTCCAAAGCCGAAACATTCACGTGTTCGATTTCGATGGTTACGACATCTTTGTCTTTTCCGAAATTAATAACGTCATTAAAATCATTAAAATTTCCTTTTGTAAAATGTGAAATATTCGCACAGGAACAATCCTGATTTGGGTCGAGAACGTAGAAATCATCATCATATTTCAGTGCTTCCTGAATAAACATTCTACCGAGTTGACCGCCTCCTAAAATTCCGATTTTCATAATTTTCTGCAATTTTTTTTCTTCCGTAATTAATGATAAAATATTTCCCGACCGTTGTTTCGCAATTGTTATCTGTTATTTTTTCTTCTCTGCAACTATGGAATAAACCATCGGAATTTTATTTTCCAGATGTTCTATTCTGTATTTTTTCGGTTCAAATTCGATGGTCTTGTTAAAACAATTGTACGGCGAATAATCGAATTCATCGAGAGATTGTATTTCAAGTCCGTTTTTTATAAGACTGTTCATTACTTCACTTAAACCGTGATTCCACATCACATATTCCTGCATTATTTCTGCAGTTTTGTCGGCATAAGTTCCGCTTTCAGATTCTACAATTGCTCCTGAATTAAAATAATTGTATCCGATTTTCTGAAAGTTGTCATCAAACATCCAGACAACAGGATGAAATTCTACAAACACAAATTTCCCGTTTGGTTTCAGATACCGAGAAACAATTTTTGCCCATTTATCCAAATCCGGCAACCAACCGATTGTTCCGTAGCTTGTAAAAACGATGTCAAATTCTTCCTTTAAATGATTTGGCAAATCGTAAATATCACAACAGATGAAATCAGCATTTGAATTTGTTTCTTTTGCTATTTGTTTGGCACTTTCAATTGCTTTGTCCGACAAATCCACCCCTGTAACTTCTGCTCCAAGTCTGCTCAGAGAAATGGTATCTTGCCCGAAATGGCATTGCAAATGCAAAATCGTTTTTCCTTTTACCTCCCCAAGTAATTCCAGCTCAATGCTGTTTAAAGAAGTTTTTCCTTTTATAAAATGATCAAGGTCGTAAAATTCTGATTTCAAATGTACATCCGTTCTGTTGTTCCAGGATTCCCGGTTAATTTCTATATAATTATTCTCTTTGTTCATTTTCTCAATCACACTTTTCTATTATTCCTCATAAAATTCCAACGGCAATTTATCGGGATCTTGTGTGAAAAAAAACTTTTTTCCGGTAAATTCATCCGTTCGGATTTTCTCACAATCTAATCCTTTTTTCAATAATTCATTCCGCTTTTCTTCCACACTTTCTACGGAAAACGCCAAATGACGAAGCCCGCAACTTTCCGGTCGTGATGGTCTTTTTGGCGGATCCGGAAAAGAAAATAATTCGATAATGTATTGGTTATCAATTCCTAAATCCAATTTATATGATTGCCGTTCCGCTCTGTAAACTTCACGCAAAATCTTCAATCCCAAAATTTCGGTATAGAACTTTTTGGAAACTTCATAATCGGAACATAAGATTGCGATGTGATGGATTTTCATTTTTTGCTGGATGATGGATGTTAGAAGAGTTCCCCTCCTTTGGAGGGGTGGCAAAATTTTCAGAAAGAAAATTTTGACGGGGTGGTTTTAGATGATAATTGTTACATTGCTAAATTATTACATTGCTATATTCTTAATAACCGCTTCTGATTTCAGCTCGGTTTCGTTCCATTCTTTTTCGGGATTGCTTTCTGCGGTAATTCCGCCACCGATATAGATTATTGCTTCGTTGCGGAAAAACTCGGCACATCGAAGATTCACAAAATACTGTACCGTTTCTTCGGTTTCCACTTTGATGTAACCTGCATATAAACTTCTGGGATGTTTCTCGAAATCTTGAATCGCTTTTTTGCAAAATTCCTTCGGAATCCCACAAATTGCAGGAGTCGGATGAAGTTCGGCGATGAGCTTTTCCAAATTTTCTTTTTCGATTTTTGTCTTAAAATCGGTTCGGAGATGTTTGATATTTCCGGAAATATGGTCGAAATTTCCTGACTGTTCCACGTTTTCGGAAAAATTATTTAAAATATTTTTGATAAAACCGGTAACAGGTTTTTGCTCCTCGATTTCCTTGTTTGTCCACGATTCTTCGGCGGGAATTGTTCCGGCTAAACTCATCGTTTCAAACTCCGAAGTTTTTTTATTGAATTTTCCAAGCAATTCTGAAAAAGCACCCAACCAACATTTTCCGTTTTTAATAAAAAAATAAACAAACGCATTCGGATAAGATTTGCATAAATTAAGAAAAGTTTGGGACAGGTTTATTTTTCCGAAAGAATTTAAACTACTGTAAATCAATAGTTTTCTTCTTGAAATAACCAATTTCGGGAGATTGTTTTCTTTAATGAAATCTATTACTTCTTCCAGTTTTTTCTGATATTCCGTTTGATTTTCTTCATTAAATTCGAGAAGTTCTGTCTTTAATGAATCCGATAAAATTTCCTTTTCTAAAAATTCATCAATGGAAATTTTCTTTATATTTCCCTCAAAATCAATAATTTCCGATTTATCGAAAGAAAAGAATGATACCGGTTTTCCCGATGAATTTTCTTCGACGGTTAAAATATTTTCGGAAAAAGGGAATCTGAAAAAAATCAATTTTTTAATTTTTATTATTTTTGAACGTACCTTTTTAGCACGTTCCTACAAATCATCTCGGAATAATATTATTCGTCATTGTGGTATGATTGATGAGCTCTCCTTTTTCGTTGCGGATTTCTATTTCGGAAACGTGCATTGTTTTTCCTTTGCGAATGAATTTCGCTGTTCCGGTTACGATTCCGCTTTTTATACTCCGCAAATGATTGGAATTGATATTGGTTCCAACCGGGGCGAATTTTTCCGTATCTACATTCAGAACGGATAAACAAGAACCTAAAGTTTCCGCCAAAACGCAACTTGCACCGCCGTGTAAAATTCCGTACGGTTGATGAACTTTGGGAGTTACAGGCATTGTTGCAGTAAGTGTATCATCGGAAACATCGGTAAAAACAATATCCAAAGTTTTTCCTAAAGTTTCATTTCCCCAATTGTTCAGCTTATGGAGAATTTCGTCTTTTTTTTCGTGAGTCATATTTTTATAATGAGTAATGAGCAATGAGTAATGAGTAATTTGAATCTTGAATCTTGAATTTTAAATCTTGAATCT
>CAYSQR010000005.1:0-5138 GCA_964433195.1 uncultured Kaistella sp.
CCACCGACAAATATTGCGGATGAAGTGCATAAACCGAAATCGCCGCATAAGGATAAGAATCCGTCCAAGTATAATTTGCAGTGGTATCATTTATCGGCAAAATCTGCAAAACAGAAAGGTTGGTTTTCTTTGCCCAATCTGCAAGATTTTTCAAATCCGGAAATTCGCCCACTCCAAAACCATTTTCGGTTCTTAATGAAAAAACCGGTACTGCAACTCCTGCAGCGTGATACATTTCAAAAGATTTGAATTTAAAAAAATGGTCGGCTTTTATCTGCAAAATATTTTTTTCTCCGTTTGGTAAAGCCCATCTGTTGTCGCCATATTCAATGTCGAAAACTTCTCCGGATTCCGTATTCATCAATCCGTATTTATACTGAATCATTTTGTTTCCGGCAATTTCCACCGCTGCTTCCCAAATTCCGAAATCGGTTTGTTTCATCGGAACGGTTTTCAGATATTCCCAATTTCCGAGTGCTTCGCAATTTCCGAGAATTACGATTCTCCAATTAGGACGATAAACCGGTGCTTCGATTCTGAACAAATGGGTATGTTTTTTCAGAATGGAAATTTTCTCGGGTTTAAAATCTTTTAGTTTATTTTTAAGGACTTTGTTATTGAGATAATTCTCGGGATAATTTTTAAAATTCCATACATCATAAATGACAAATTCCTGATAATTGTGCGGAAAATCCAAATAATGAGGAGAAAATTCTTCGTCCAGAATTTTTCCGTTTTCATCAATCAGACGGTATTTGTAGGAAACGGATTTTGAAAAATAATCAATCTCCGTCGTCCAGTTTCCATTGTCCGAATAATGCAAAGGATAAATTTTTTCTTCACTCCCATCTTCTTTCAGCAACATCTGAAGTTCCTCGCCAAATACGGTTTTTATATTGATATTAAAATAAAGTTTCATAAAAAATGTATGTTTTGCTTTTATAACAAATTATACGTCGTACCATCTCTGCCGTCTTTCAGCTCGATTCCTTCTGCTAAAAGTTTATCCCGAATCTGGTCGGAAAGCTCAAAATTTTTGGATTTTCTCGCCTGATTTCTGAGTTCAATTAAAACCTGCAAAGTCTGGTCGAGCTTTTCATTATTATTTTCTTCAATGTTCTGCAAACCGAGAACTTCAAAAACAAAATCGTGCATTAGCTTTTTCAGTTCTTCCAAATCTTCTGCGGTAATGGTTTCTTTTTCGTCCTTTAATTTAAAGATAAAGTTTACCGCTTCGAATAAATGTGAAATCAAAATCGGGGAATTGAAATCATCAGTTAAAGCATCGTAACATTTTTGTTTCCAATCTTCTAATTTGAACATTGACACTTCGACTCCGCTCAGTGTGAAACTTGAAGCTTGAAACTTGAAACTTGAAACTATTTTCATCGCTTCCATCAACCTTTGAAAACCTTTTTCACTTGCCACCATCGCTTCATTGGAAATATCGAGAACACTTCTGTAATGTGCCTGAAGAAAATTAAATCGAACAATTGTCGGATGAAACGGTTTCTCGAAGAAATCATTTTGACCAGAAACGAGTTCCATCGGCAAAATGTAATTTCCGGTGGATTTGCTCATTCTTTGTCCGTTCATTGTGAGCATATTTGCGTGAAGCCAGTAATTTACCGGTTCGGTATCGTTACACGCTTTTCCTTGTGCGACTTCACATTCGTGGTGCGGAAATTTCAAATCCATTCCGCCACCGTGAATATCGAATTTTTCACCTAAATATTTAGTCGACATTGCGGTACATTCCAAATGCCATCCGGGAAAACCTTCTCCCCACGGAGAATTCCAACGCATAATGTGTGCAGGAGAAGCGGATTTCCAAAGTGCAAAATCCTGCGGATTTTTCTTTTCGTTTTGTCCATCCAAATCTCTTGTATTGGCAAAAAGTTCTTCGATATTTCTGCGGGAAAGTTCGCCGTAATTCAGTCCTCTTTTATTGTATTCCAAAACATCGAAATACACGGAACCATTGCTTTCATAAGCGAAACCTTTGTAGATAAGTTTTTGGGTGAGTTCGATTTGCTCTAAAATATGTCCGGTTGCAGTCGGCTCGATTGTTGGAGGAAGCAGGTTGAAAGTATCTAAAACTTTATGAAAATCTACGGTATATTTCTGCACGATTTCCATTGGTTCGAGTTTTTCTAATCGGGATTGCTTTACGAAACGGTCGTTATCAATATCTCCGTCATCGGTTAAATGTCCTGCATCGGTAATATTTCTTACATACCGCACTTTATAGCCGAGAAAAAGCAAAGTTCTGTAAATAAAATCGAAAGACATAAAAGTCCGCACGTTTCCCAAATGCACATTGCTGTAAACAGTGGGTCCGCAAACGTACATCCCGACATTTTTTTCGTGGATGGGTTTGAAGATTTCTTTTTCGCCGGAAAGAGAGTTGTATATTTTTAAATTCATTTTTTTAAGGTTTGAAGTTTAAAGTTTGAGGTTTCAGGTTTCAACGATAATATTTGGATAAATAATAATTTAAAGAACAATTTCATATTAATTATTGAATAAATTTAATTCGTAAAAACTTTGTCAAAGTGCAAATATACTACTGAAAATATTGGTATTCTACAAACTTTTTGTTTTTGCAAATGTAGAAAAAAGATAGCGTTCCTAACGGAACGCATTTGATATTTGGATTTTTTTCTACACAAATTCCGCTCCTACGGAGCGATTTATAGTTTATAGTTTACTGTAAACCGTAAACCATCACTTTTAAAAACAATAGTTTAGAATTTATTAGAAATATAGAATTTATCAGCAGTATGAGTTAAATCTTTTCCCAATACATTTACCAATTCAATTTCTTCTTTAATATTATGCTATGTAGATATTACTCCTCCGAACAATTTTGTTTTTAGGATGAATTCAAATTGAAAGACAAAAACGCAGAAAGTTCATCATTTTTTAGAAGTTAAAAATTTTATCACTTTTAATATAACAATACCTATTGCTAACCAAAAACAACTATTTTTTATCTCTGCAAAAAATTCAGATTTTACATAAACAAAACTTAAGAAGTATATTACAACATAAAATCCTAAAAACCAATTTAAATATTTCATTATCTAAATCTAAACTAAAATTTTAATCAAACTTATGATGTGTTCCTACATAATGCAGAAATTCCTGTCGGGTAATCGGATTGGTTCGGAAAATCCCGCTCAATTCTGCGGTGATGGTGGAACTTGCGGTATCTTTAATTCCTCTGCAATTTACGCAAAGGTGTTTTGCATCAATGATACAGGCAACATCTTTTGTTCCGAGTGCTTGTTTCAAAGCATCTACAATCTGCATCGTCAATCGTTCCTGAACTTGTGGACGTTTTGCGTAATAATCTACAATTCTGTTGATTTTCGACAAACCGATTACTTCGCCGTTTGAAATATACGCAACGTGAGCTTTACCTATAATCGGCAGAAAATGGTGTTCGCAGAAAGAATACACGGTGATGTCTTTTTCCACGAGCATTTGTCGGTATTTGTATTTATTGGAAAAAGTGGAAATTCCGGGTTTGTTTTCGGGAAGCAATCCGCCGAAAATTTCGTTCACATACATTTTGGCGACGCGTTTCGGGGAATCTTTCAGAGAATCATCGGTCATATCCATTCCCAAAGTTTCCATAATCTGGTGGAAATGATGTCTAATTATTTCGATTTTTTCTTCGGGAGATTTCTCGAAAGCATCAATTCTTAATGGTGTATGGTCTTTTCCGGTAAAAAGGTCATCGTCGTTTTCGATATGTTGATTCATATTTTTAATAATGAAAAGACAAAATTAGGGAATAATCTTTAATTTAAGGTTTGAGATGTTTAAATAAAAAATCCGGAAACTTTTCCGGATTTTTTATTTGGTATTATTTTCAAATTTATAATCCGCCACTTCCTGCGAAAGTAAGAGTCGCTGTTAATCCCGCTCTGATTGTGGAAAGCGGAAATGCGGTGGAAATTTTGTATTTCGTAAGTTGCTGATCATAGAATAATCTCAGGTTGAAATTCTGGGACATATTGTAATCTGCAGAAAACTTTATGCTCATCACTCTTTGTCCGCCTGTAACCTGAGAATCGTTCTGAAGAATATTGGTAATTCTTGTTTGGCTGTCTCTCAAGGAGAAATCTCCACGGATGTTCAAATCACTTTTTATGGTTCTTTCTTTTCCTTTGAAATTCAGTTTCAACTGTAAATCTTTTAAAATATATCCCATTCCGAAAATATATTCGTTACCGAAATCTTCCGTCAAAGTATGATTCACCAAACCGAGCATATACATTCTGTCTCGGTTATATTGTGCACGGAACTGCATATTATTTCTCATCGTCACATCTGCTCCAATCAGTGGTGCAAAAGCCTCTACATAACCAACTTGTGAAAATGTATATTCATTGAATCTATTCCCGAATGTATCTTCTCTCGGAGCGGAAGGATCGTTCTGCATATTGTAAAAATCCACACTCGACTGGATTCCTGTTGCCGTATAAGTAGAAGTATAACCGTGAAGAATATCGAATTTAGAAAATTGACTGTTAACAAAAGGAATATTCTTCAACCCGGAATATACAATTCTCCAGTTCGGAAGTGGGAATCCGGATTTCTTAGGATTGGTAATCTCTCCTTTCGGAGATTTCCCTTCAACTGCTGCCTGAAATGCCGGAATTAAAATATAAGCACTTGCTAAACCTTTTCCTTGTTCCCAATCGGTCTGGTTATAAACTCCTCCCGATTGCTGGTAAATCTGCTTCGCATTTTCAATCATACTTTCATAGATTCCTTCTCCACCACTAAATGCGGTTTTGAAAGTCCACGCTGTATGAGAGAAAGTGATACTCTCGTTTCCGAAAGCATAATCGTGATTCGCAGTATTCAGGTTTTTACGGTCGTTGTAACCTACTTGCATAAAGTTGCTGTTGTAGTTTTTCAGAAAGTTAATATCAATCCTGAAATCATTTACCGGCATTACCTGCACATTGGCTGTGAAATTTTGGCTCTTCATCTGCGTATAAGGATCGTTCATAAATTCCGAATCGGATATCCATCCTTTTTCTAAAACCGTTCTTCGGATATCTGCTTGTGAGCCGAGAAGGAAACCGTAAGTAGGGCCGCCTAAAGTTTGTCCGTATCCG
>CAYSQR010000005.1:5148-9385 GCA_964433195.1 uncultured Kaistella sp.
TACCAATTCGGTGCAGAAAGCAATCCCGGAAGAACCGTACCGTTATTTTCATTATAAGAAATATCCAACTGCTTAATCGAAGTTAAAGCATACGCAATACTCTGCATTACATTGAGCTTATTTTTGAATTTATAACTCTTGAAATCTTTTTTAGAATTTTTCTTTTGCCATACCAAATTATAAGCATTGTTCAAGGAATCTATCTCCTGTTTACGTTTCTGCATTTTGGTATTGATGTTCTGGAAGTACTTGAATTTACCGAAGAACTTCGGTATATCTACCGTAGAAGTTGCAATAATGTTGTTGGTATTTTGTCCGATGCTTCCCAAACTTTGCGGTATTCCGGTAGTTGGATCGACAAAACTTGTCATCACGGTACTTCTTGCATTCCAGTTATAGGTAAATCCGTAACCGAGTTCTGCATTGATGAAATCCAGATACGGTAAATATTCAAACGGGAATCTGTAGTTCAGCTGAACTCTGTGATTGTACAACACCGGTCTTCCTGCACGGAACGGATTTCCGAAAATGGATTTGCTGTTCATATCATACACATTCAGATTATCATTCAAAGTCCGCATCGCAGAATTGATTTCCAGTTTCAAAGATTTTGTAAAATTAAATCCTAAACCGTATTGCCATCCGAAAAAGAAATTCCGGTTTCTGATGACATCGAAATCCTGACCTGCATTTCCGCTGAGAATAGCTTCGATATTTCTGAATTCGAGCTCATTGTAATTCCTGTCGATTTCCGTACGGAAAGATAATCTTGTAGGAACCGGATTAAAGTTCACTTCTTTTACCCATCTTAAATATTTGTAAGATTTTGCCGTATCGCTTACCAACTTATTGAAAGGTCGGATTACCCACGGTTTGAAAGAATAATTATAATCGATATAACCTCTCAGATATTGACGGTAATTTCTTTTGGTATAAACATCACGGAAATAATCATCGTTGTACACTGCCGTTACCGAAACGTTTTCTATGTCATAGAACCTCGGTTTGCTGTTCTTCTTCATCCTTTCTTTCCGCATATTTACGACACCGATGCTTCTTTGCTGTGTATAAGTTCGGGAAATTTTTTTCAACTCGTCTCTGTTCGGAGCTTTATCAAAAGTTACGTCATTATCCAGCGGATTGTATTTCGGATCTTCTATAGTTTGTGTATAAGAATAGTTCACAGGGATTTTCATTCCTGCTTTTTCCGGTAAGAATTTATCCACATTTACTGTCGTATTTATACTATATGCAGAGTGAGTAGATTGTGATCTTTCGGAAGGTTTCTCAGTAATTGCACCAAATCCTACCGTAGAATAAGACGCATTTGCGTTCACAATCGCAAAATCACCAAGATTGAAATTAATACTTGCATTTCCTGCATAACCTCCTTTGTTTTCTATTTCGGAAAGCCGGATTTCATTGACCCAAAGTATCAAATCTTTACCTACGGCATTGTTGTTTCTCATACCGAGCATAATCGTTGTTACGCTTCCTAAACTTGGGCGACCTTTGATATAGATTTTTTTCTCGGGATCGATTGCTCCATACTCAAAATCTTCACGGCGGACATCAATTCCTGTAGGGAAATTTTGGTCTCTTCTCAATTTAGCATCTACAAAATTCTGAATTTCCAGATTCACGGTATTTTCAGATGGCCAGATTTCGAGTGGTGATCTTGCGTTGTTTGCGGTATATTTCAATGATGCTTCATATTCATAATAGTTGTCTGTCGCATCACTACCGAAACGGATGAAGAATTTCGCATCGGAATCATATTGTGTGGAAGTTACATTTTTTAAATCTTCTGCGTGTACGAAAAGTTCGAGCTTTTTGTAACGACGCATATCCAAAGCAGTATTTTTGAAAACTCCTCTTGCTTCTTCTTTCAGATTTGTTGCTTTCATATACAGCGATGCCTCGTTTTGTCTTTGTGCACCTGCATTTCCGCTGAGAACTTGTCGGTCAATTCCCGGTGGAAGCACATAAGGAGGCTGGTTCAACCCGTTTTCTTCAAGGTTTACACTTCCTACATCGAAGTTGGTGTTGTCCACCAAAACCGTTCCTTCATCGGGATTTATGTTATTCGCAATATTTTTAGTATATTTCCTCCAGTCGCTTCTTACCAAATCCATTGTTCCGAAACGAAGTGTAGAAGTTTCATCAAAACCTGTAAGCAACATTCTTGCAAATCTTACATTATTAAGGATTGACAAATCGGCTTCACCTGCGGAAGTATCGAACTGTGCAACAGGAACTCTGAAAAGATACCATTTGTTTTTCCCGGTTTGTCCGTTTTGGAATTTAGCTTCAACTTCTTTTACATCCACAATAAAATTCTGTCCCAAAACCATATTCGACTGGTCGAGATTTATCGTATATTGGTTGTAATTCTCACTTTGGTCGAGGTTATAGTCTCCGTTGATGTCTTCTGCATCAGGAGTTTGTGTGGCAACTTCCATTGTGTTGCTTTGTGAATTCCCTTCCGGATTTCGGAAATACTTATATCTTTCGGTAAGCGAGGATGCCTGTGTTCCTTTGAACTGGTCGGAAAGATAGAATACAAAATCATCCGAAGCAGGATCGAGATTATTGGTAACAGGATTGATAAAATTAGTACCGAATTTTGATGCTTCTCCTTGAGCATTTAATCCGTCGTAACCTAAATCCTGTGCGGTTCTCTCATCTCCTTCTGTGGAAAAAGCATACAAAACGGGGGGCTGATTTGGCTGTACTCCCCAATTTGTTGTGGTAGTATTTGCAGGATTTCCCGGAGTTGGCATACCGTTTTCGTACATCAGTTTCCCGTCTTTCAAAACATCTTCGGAAACGTTTCCTAACTGTAGTAATAATTTAGGGTTTGCTCCCAAAGGATTTCCGTCTGCATAAGGATCCATCATCCAAAATTCCACATATTCTATATTAGAATTGATGAAGTTTGAAACCGAAATCGAACGCATCAAACCGCCCCATCTCTGCTGTGTAGTTTCATTATTCGGATTCACATTATATGGTCCTCTTTCTTTAGGAAAATAGGTAATGTCAAAAGTATTGGTATAAAGCTGCTCTCCTGCAACCATATCTCTGCTGTTGTACAATTCCGAAGTTTCCACTCTCCTCGAATTGTGATTGGAAACAGCTTGTGCATTAATTCCACTCGGTGCACTTCCTCCTACTCCGTAAAATCTCGGATCGATATTGTACCAAGTCAGCAATCCTCTTCCGTTTCCGTGCAAAATGTTGTCATAAGCATTTGCATTGGTAAATACCGCATCGTTGGGATTTTTTTCAGGTTTTGAAGCCAAGCTCCACATTGTAGGTTCTTTCAAAGAAATTTTGGAAGTAGTCTGCTCAAAATCATCAATATAGGATTGGTCGCCAGTTCCTTTGTTTTGCCCCGGAAGAAGATATGCACCTTCTGCAGCAAAGCTAAGATTAGACGGAGCTTCGGTATTTACAAAAGGAATCTTGTCCGTCAATCTTGTGAGGAATGGCAATTCGTTATTATACAAAATATTAAATCCTGCCATTGTATTATTCACCGCTTCCTGTCCGTAATTTACTTTCTGGGTCAAAGGTGTTTCGGAATAATTTACAACGGTTCCTCCGATGGTAAGATGCTCATTGAATTTTCTTTCTAAATTTAAACCTAAAAATCTTTTTCTCTGCGTATTGAAAGTCAGTTGGTTTTCGAGGGAAATATTAATTGCCTGTCCCGATTGTTTTACGGCTTCGTTGATGATATTCACCGTTCCGAGCATATAATCCACCGTATAATCTATCCCTTCCTGAAGCTGTACTCCGTTTGCAGTAACTTTTACCGAACCTTGCGGAACATTGATTGCTCCGAGAGAAATTCCCGATCCTTGCGAACCTTTGTAGCGACCTTCCATCGTATATCGAAGAGCCAAATTACTTTGGGAGGCAACTTGCTTTTGCTGGTCGTATAAATCATTAAATATAAATTTCGGATCATTGCTTCCCATAAGGTTTTGCAAGTATTCTCCGAAAGGTTTTGCTTTGGTAAAAATAACCCGTCCGTTTTCGGCATCCACGGTAATTCCCTGAACAAAGTCGAAAATCCCGTCTCCTGTTACACCACCATTGGTCTGTAAATCGTTATTGATATTCAATCTGTCCCAGTTGAACAATTTCAGTAAATTTTTTCCGTCAATCTGGTCATTTCCGGTATTTGAAGGTAGGTAATTTACTTTTCCGCTTTGCGAATCCCGATAAT
>CAYSQR010000005.1:9395-31310 GCA_964433195.1 uncultured Kaistella sp.
AAGGAATACGAAACCGCCAAAAGCTGATTGTCATTAAGCCTCTGATTAAGTGAAAGATAACCCAATTGTGGATGAAAGGTAAATTCTCCTTGGCTCAGTTTTCTCGCTTTGCTGTTAAAAATAAACTGTTCACCGTCCGTATAAGTTTCCGGAACTCCGTTCGCATTAGGAAAAGATTGTCCGTTGACGGAATTGTAATTTACATCTCTTACTCCTCCTGTAGTAACGGCATTTACGATGCTTTGATAAAGACCATTCTGGGAATTATCCGGATAACCGGAAACTCCTTCTCCCAAATCACGAATCCCCAAAATCCCTTTCTGATCCTGAAGATTTCCCGATCCTTGATCCAAAACCCACGCTTCAATTCTGGTAATGCTGATTCTGGAATTGATTTGAGGATAATTTAGTAAAGCATTATCATAATTGTTTAAAAAGTAATGTCCTAAATAATAGTGCTGGTTTTCTTCGTAATCTATCGCATTGAGCTTGAAAGTATTCATCACACCTCCTCCTTGTGCAACAATTGTTCTGGCTTCACCTTGCTGTTGTGAAAACACTACAGTTCCTGTGGTTTTTCCGAGCTGGAATTCTGTTTTTAAGCCAAAAAGCGATTCCGAACCACGGATTAAACTGGTAGAAAGCGGCATATTCACATTTCCGAATTCTATTCTTTTGATGATTTTGTCTTCTCCGCCGGTTGTTTTATCTCCTAAACCTTTGGACTGCAAATCTTTCCACGTTCCTTTTGCCTGCCAAACGAGATTCATTTTATTCTCGAAAGCAAAACCACTTTGGGTATCGTAATTTGCTTTCAGCTGAAGATTTTCTCCTACTTTTCCGAGTAATCCAAGCTGAATTCTCTGCTGAATATCAATCGCGAAACTGGTTCTGTTCTGCGGCAATATCAATGGATTATCTATTTTCTGATAGAGTATACCAAGATCGAAAGATGCAAAACCTTGCGGAATAATTTCAATCTTGTTTCCGCCAAAGATGGTTTCAAATAATTTGTTCTTAATATTTAAACTCGGTATCAAACCTTTTTTTTGGGCATCGGTTTGGTCTTTTTTATAAGAAAGATTATTGAGTGCCGATTTTTCTTTGTAATATTCGCTGAGCTGATTATCGAGCATATATTGGTAATATTCTGCAGCGGTCATAGAAACCGGATTTCCTACCACCATATTACCGATTTTGGGATAGAGAAAATACATCCCGCTTTCTACATCGTAGAATGCTTCATAACGAATAGGATTCGGCAAAGAAAAATCCTGCCGAACCGATGTACTATCTGATGGCTTTTCCTGTGCAAATACCGTTGCAAAAGAAAAACACATCAAAATAAAAACTAAAAATCTATGCTGAAAAAAACGTTTCTTCTCCAAATGTTAAATGCTTTTTAAAATTTGCTTTACTAAATCTTCCACGGAAAGATCGGGATTTTGCTTCAAAATTCTGTCTGCAATCTTCTCACTCATCTTTTTTGGAATCCCCAAAACTTCTAAAGCGGATAACGATTCTTCTTTAATTTTATTATTTGCAAAGGTAGAAATATTTTCGTCAGTAATCTTGAATTTTTGGACTTTATCACGTAAATCCACGATAATTCTTTCGGCGGTTTTCGTGCCTATTCCTTTTACTTTTTGCAGCAGCAAACTGTTGTTGGAAAGGATTGCCGAAGAGATTTCTTCCAGGCTTAAAGACGACAGCATAATGATGGCTGAAACGGGACCTACTCCATTAACACTTATTAAGAGATTGAACATTTCTTTTTCCAAAATAGTGTTAAACCCGAAAAGCAGATGAGCGTCTTCTCTGATGATTTGCTGGATGTTGAGAAAAGTTTCTTTTCCCAAAGTAAGTTTTTCCGAGGTCTGTAAACTGATTCCGACAAAATAACCGACTCCGTTTACCTCGATAATTACCGAAGTAGGATTCAGTTCCTGAACAGTTCCTTTTAGTGAATAAATCATAATGGTTTGAAAAGCTCCAAAGATAAGGATTTCAAATTTTGTGAAAAACTTACTTTGGGAAAAGAAATTTTTGCTGTTGAGTTTGTTACCAGCAAATTAGAACTACACCTCGTTTTGATTTTATCCTAATCCGCATTAAGGAAAGTTACCAATCTTACAAGATCTGTTTCCTGATTCAGTTTTATTTTGTTCTTTTTTATAAAACCATTGATTTCATTTTTATTTTCGGAAAAATAGTTTAGGAATTCCCCGACGTTTTTCGGAACTTTTACAAAATCGTTTTCGGTTTTAATGAAATAAACTGCAACCGGTTTTTCAAATTTTGCAGGAATCGCCGCAATCAAATGATTTGGAGCAGGAACTTCCGGAGTAAATTCAATCATTATTTTTTTCAAAAGCTCATTTTTTCCTGCAAGAATTCTGAAATAATATCCGGAAAATTCATTATGAGTATCTACCAAAATTAATGTTTCAAGAGATTTTTCAAAAATGAATTTCGACAAAGGGCTGTCTTTCAGAATATTTTCTTTAGGAATTTCATAAACAACATTACCGTTCATAGCTTCTACCGTGTCTGTAATGCAATTATAACGAATGGGTAAAACTACAGTACTGTTCCCGAAACGTGCCGGAAGAAAATCCTGCTTATAATATGGAGAACCCTCAATATCGGAAAAACTTAATTTTTTCTCTTTAGTGGTAAGTTTTTCCATATACTGATTAAAGCGTACATCCCGCCAATAAGATTGTCTGTCTGTGTTTTGCTGAGCATTAATCGGCATTCCGACAAGTGCAATCATAATGACGATAAGATTCTTTTTCATAATATGATGTTTTTGTCATACGAATTTATATTACTCTAAAACCCAATTACTCTCAAACCCTCAAACTCAAACTCCCTCTCTTCTCTGTGCATCCAAAACCGCAATCGTCGCAAGATTTACAATTTCATCTACACTTGCACGCATCTGCAAAACGTGAACCGGCTGTTTCAGTCCCATTAAAATGGGTCCTACAACTTGTGCCACTTTCATTCCCCGGATAATTTTATAGGAAAGATTTGCACTTTCGAGATTCGGGAATACGAAAATATTTGCCGGAGTAGTTCCTAATTTTGAAAACGGATAATCGGAAAGATGATCTGCATTCATTGCAAAATCGGGCTGTATTTCGCCATCCACAATCATTTTCGGGAATTTTTCGTGAAGAATGGAAACCGCTTTTACCACTTTCTTGGATGTTTCGGAAATTCCTGCAAAATTCTCGAAAGACAGCATCGCAATTCTCGGTTCTATTGCAAAAGTTTTCACGGTGAGTTCTGCCATTTTTGCAATGTTTACCAAATCCTCCGAATCGGGATTTTGGTTGATGGACGCATCTGCAAAGAAAATCGGTTTTTTCCCGGTAATCATCATCATCATCGAAGCAATTTTATCAACCCCTTTTTCCTTTTCTATAATTTCTAAAACAGGTCTTAAAACTGAAGAGTAATTTTTAGAAAAACCTACAATCAGTGCATCGGTGTCGTTATGATGCAGCATCAATGGTCCGAAATAATCTCTTTGGCGAACAAATCTTTTGGATTTGTATTCGTTCATTCCCTTTCTTTGCCGGAGTTTCCACAGCGTTTCTCGGTATTTTCTGCGGTTTTCTTCCTGGTCATCATCCATCGGATCTACAATGGGAACATCAATTTCAATTCCGAATTTCTTCATTTGCTCTTTGATGAATTTTTTTTCTCCGAGCAAAATCGGTTGAGCGATTCCTTCTTCGTAAAGAATCTGTGCAGCTTTCAAAACGTTGTATTCTTCGGCATTTCCGAGTGTAACTCTTTTCGGATTCGAGCGGGCTCTGTTCTGCATCATTCGGATGAGCTTCTCATCACGTCCCATTCTGTCGAGAAGTGAAGTTTCGTAATCTTCAAAATTTTCTATGGGTTTTCCGGCGATTCCGCTTTCCATTGCAGCTTTTGCAACGGCAGAAGAAACACGGGTTATCAAACGGTTATCGAAAGGTTTCGGAATAAAATACGCTCTTCCGAAGCTTAAACTTTTTAAATTATATGCTAAAATCACCGCTTCCGGAACGGGTTCTTTTGCCAAATCTGCAATGGCGTGAACTGCGGCGAGTTTCATTTCTTCATTAATTGATGATGCCTGAACATCGAGTGCACCCCGGAAAATATACGGAAAACCGAGAACGTTATTTACCTGATTCGGAAAATCGCTTCTTCCTGTTGCCATTATGGTATCTTTTCTGGTTTTCATCGCCAAATCGTAATCAATTTCGGGATCCGGATTTGCCAAACCAAACACGATCGGATTTTCTGCCATTGTCTTCAGCATTTCCGGCAACATTACATTTGCTTTGGAAAGTCCTACGAAAACGTCTGCATTTTTCAGTGCATCTGCCAAAGTTTTTTTATCGGTTTGTGCCACGAAATCTAATTTTTCGGGAGTAAGGTTTTGTCTTTTGTGATTGATGACTCCTTTGCTGTCGCACATCAGTAGATTTTCTTTTTTCAAACCGAGCTCAATATACAATTTTGTACAGGCAATCGCTGCAGCTCCGGCTCCACTTACTACCATTTTTACTTCACCGATTTTTTTTCCTGCAATTTCCAAAGCATTGATGAGAGCGGCTGCAGAAATAATCGCAGTTCCGTGTTGGTCATCGTGCATCAAAGGAATGTTGAGCTCTTTTTTTAATTTTTGCTCAATATAAAATGCTTCGGGAGCTTTGATGTCTTCTAAATTAATTCCGCCGAAAGTGGGAGCAATTCCTTTTACAATTTCAATGAATTTGTCGGGGTCTTTTTCATCAATTTCAATATCGAAAACATTGATGTCTGCAAAGATTTTAAACAAAAGTCCTTTTCCTTCCATCACGGGTTTTGATGCTTCTGCACCGATGTCGCCTAAACCGAGAACCGCAGTTCCGTTGGAAATTACGGCAACCAGATTTCCTTTTCCGGTATAATCGTAAACGGTTTTGGGATTTTTTTCGATTTCCAGACACGGAATCGCCACTCCCGGTGAATACGCCAAAGATAAATCCCGCTGCGAAGAATGTGGTTTTGAGGGGATTACTTCTATTTTTCCTTTCGGTTCGGATTGATGATAATCGAGGGCGGCTTGGTTAAAGTTTTTTTGGTCGCGGTTGTTTTTGCTGGACATAATTAAAGTTTCAGGTTTAAAGTTTCAGGTTTTTATGAAACTTTTTAATTAAGATTAAGAATATATTTTTTGTGGTAATCTACCAAACTTTCGATGGGTTTTTTTACGATTTTCCCAATATTCAGATTGAGTTCTGCAGCGGCGGAACGCAGAATATCTTCATAATAAAATGCGATGGAACCGATGAAATTGATTTCTGCGTCTTTTGCTTCTTCATAAGGTAAAACCTGATAATCCAGAAAATTTTTCATCTCATCAAAAATCATATTCTGAAAATAAGGATGCTTTTTTCTCTCGACCACAAATTTATTAAAATCTGCCAAATAAGCATTTGCACGCGGATTATGGTACATATTTTTTATGGCATCTTCGATAGTGAGATTGTATTCTTCGGTAAATTCCCTGCTCAAATCTTCCGGTAGTTTTTTCATAAAAAATCTTCTCAAAAGATGTTTTCCGATTGCACTTCCGCTTCCTTCGTCACCAATGAGAAAACCGAGAGAAGGTAATTCCCTTTTCAGATTCTCGCCGTCAAAATAGCAGGAATTGGAGCCGGTTCCGAGAATACAGACAATCGCAGGTTTCCCGTTGTACGCAGCATAAGCAGCGGCAGTAAGGTCTTCTTTAATGGTAATATCGGCATTTTTGAAAACTTTCTGAAATTCGTTTTCCACCAATGCACGGTTTTCGGGAACTCCGCAACCAGAACCGTAGAAAAAAACTTTTTGCAGGGAATCTTTTATGGAAAGCAGACTGCTGTTTTTTTCGATTTCGGGAACAATGAGTTCTGCATCAATAATATTGGGATTGAAACCGATGGTTTCGGTTTTCAGGAAAATTTTTCCGAATTTATCCAAAATCACCCAGTCGCATTTTGTAGAACCGCCGTCAACAATGGCAATCATAATTTTCAGTTTAAGATTGCTAAAATATTAATTTAATTTTGAAGATTTTGTGAAAAAAGGAATTATTTCTTTTTGGTTTTTGCTTATAATACCAAAAACCCTTTCAGCGTTTGAAACGCTGAAAGGGTTCTCACGGAATCAAATTTAATTTATTTTTTAGGAAGGTGTATTTCCTTCTCCCGGATTTTCAGGTTTTGGTTTCTGTTCCTCTTTTTTGGCAACAACTTTTGCTTCCACTTCTTTTTTGATTTGTTCCACATCTTTCCCTTTCAGATAATCGGGTAGATTTAATCCTGCCATATTGAACAAATCGTTCAGCGGCGGAACGGTTTTCATCATCCCTGAAACAAAGTTTGCGGTAGAAGTATTTCCGTCGGTTTGGTTTCCTCCGTCCCAAACAGTAATTTTATCAATCTTAATATTTTTCACGGCTTCAACCTGCGTTTTCACCAACTCCGGAAGTTTTTCGATGAGCAATAACTGGAATGCACTGTTCGTATCGCCACCTGCAGCTTGTACAATTTTGTCGTAACCTTCTGCTTGTTTGGTAAGAATCTCGAAAAGACCTTTTGCTTCGGCTTCCATTTTCGCAAAAATCGCATCGGCTTCTCCTTTTGCCTGAACTCTTATTTTTTCAGCTTCCGCTTGTGCATCGATGATGGCTTTCTGTTTTGCGATTTCGGCAGGAATTACAATATTTGCATTTTGCGTGGAACGTTCTCTTTCGGCTCTTGCTGTTTCTGCTTTTTGTTCTGCCAAATAAGATTCTTCCAACGCTCTTGCTGACTGTACTTTCTCTGCAGCCATCGCAATTCTGAGAGCTTCTGCTTCTTTTTCCCTTCTTTCGGCATCGGAATTGGCAATGGTAATTTTCGCTTCGTTCTCTCCTTTTACCGCAATGGAATTCGCCAATGAAGTTGCAATTCTGGATTCTTTTTCCGCTTCCGCTTTTCCGATGGATTCGTCTTTCACGGCAGAAGCAATGCTTACTTCCCGATCTTTTTGGGTAATCGCGATTTTCACATCGCGGTCTCTTTCGGTTTCGGCAATCACTACATCTTTTTCTCTGTCTGCACTTGCTTTTCCGGTTTCCCCGATTTTTTCCTGTTCGGCAACGGAAATTTTCGCTTCGTTGATTGCTTTTGCAGCGGCTTCTTTACCGAGAGCTTCGATGTAGCCGGATTCGTCTTTGATGTCGGTTACGTTTACGTTGATGAGTTTCAGTCCTATTTTCTTGAGTTCGGTATCTACGTTTTTAGAAATATTATCGAGGAATTTATCTCTGTCTGTATTGATTTCTTCAATGGTCATCGTTGCAATCACCAAACGAAGCTGCCCGAAAAGAATATCTTTTGAAAGCTCCTGAATCTGTTCCTGAGTAAGTCCCAATAATCTTTCCGCCGCATTTCCCATCGTATCGGATTCGGTAGAAATTGCAATCGTAAAACGGCACGGAACATCTACACGGATATTCTGCCGCGAAAGTGCATTGGTAAGATTGGCTTCAATGGAAATCGGCTTCAAATCCAGATAAGCGTAATCCTGAATTACGGGCCAAACAAAAGCTCCTCCTCCGTGAATACATTTGGCAGAGCTTCCGCCGGTTTTTCCGTAAATCACCAGAATTTTATCGGAAGGACATCTTTTGTACCGTGAAATCAGGGCAAGAAAAGTTACGAAAAGAACGAATACCGCAACTACAACCAGTATAAATGTACCATTAATCATTTGTAAAATATTTTTGTGTTTAAATTAAATTTTGGAAACCATAAGGATATTGTCTTCTACTTCAATTACTTTTACCATCGAGCTTGAAAGTAGCATTTCTTCGGAAAGGGTCATCGCATCAAGTTCGTGATTGGAACCATTTACCGAAATCAGGATTTTTCCTTTTCCGGATTTGTGCGGCGGAATATTGATATAGACTTCGCCGGTTTTACCTTTCAAATTTTCTATCTTAAAAGTATTGTCTTCGGTTAATTTTAAAATCTGCTGAATTAAAATAAAGAACAAGATTACGAAAACGATTCCGACGACGGCGGCTAAAAGAATCAATAAAAACTTATTGGAAATGGTATCGAAAAACGCAACTCCCGTCCAACCAAAACCGAGTAAAAAATTAATTAAATTCCTTAAAGAAAACAGCTGAAACGGTGCATCTGCGTGATCAAGATTTCCGTCGAAATCAGCATTTACTCCATCTGAAGCATCACTTCCGATAAAAGTGAGAATAGTTTGTATTAAAAAAATGGCACTCGTAATAAGAGCGACATACCAAAAACCCTGCAATAGGAAATCCATCCCTTCTAAAAAACTGAACATATCGAATTTATTGTTTTCTCAAATATAAATTATTTTCGGGAATTATGAAAGGAAAAATAAAAATCACTTGAAAAATTCAGCATAAAAAAACGAACTCCGAAAAGTCCGTTTCATTTTACTTATTTCAAAAAGTCTGTATTTATTCTACGCTCAGCACTTCCCGTATTTCGGGAGCATACTGTTTGATGGTATTTTCCACACCAAGTTTCATCGTAGAAAAGCTCATTGGACATCCGTTGCAATTGCCGTGAAGTTTTACGAAAACGGTATTTTCTTTTACCTCGACCAATTCTATATCTCCGCCGTCTTTATTTAAAAAAGGACGAATACTTTCCAAAGCTTCCATAATTCTGGTTACTGTTTCTTCGTATTTTATCTGTGTTTCCATATTTATTTTTTAAATTCAAAATCTCATTTTCTCCAAGTCCCAAAGTTTTTCACTCTCAAACCCTCTCATTCTCAAACTATTTCTTCGTAGAGCAACCCGCCATTGTTGTAATTTTCACTGCTTCTGTAGGTGGAAGATTTTTATTTCTTTCTACCAAACTCTCAATCATATTTTGGGCGGTTTTGATATAGATTTCTGCAATTTTAGAATTTTCCTGCAATGCAGCCGGTCTTCCTACATCTCCTGCTTCGCGGATACTCTGTATTAATGGTATTTCTCCCAAAACAGGAATTCCCAAATCTTCCGCCATATATTGTGCTCCCTGATTTCCGAAAATATAATATTTATTTTCCGGCAATTCTTCCGGAGTGAAATACGCCATATTTTCGATTAATCCCAAAACCGGAATATTGATGCTTTCCATCTGGAACATTGCTATTCCTTTTCTTACATCGGCAAGTGCGATGTGTTGCGGTGTACTCACAATTACAGCACCTGTAACCGGAACTTCCTGAATAATCGATAAATGAATATCGCCTGTTCCCGGAGGTAAATCTATCAAGAGAAAATCCAATTCTCCCCACGCTGCATCACGAATCATTTGGTTTAATGCTTTACTCGCCATAGGTCCTCTCCAAACTACGGCTTGGTTTGCTCCGGAAAAATATCCTATGGAGAGCATTTTTACGCCGTAATTTTCAATGGGTTTCATTAAATTTCTTCCGTCGATTTCTACTGAAACCGGTTTTGCTCCTTCTGTATCGAACATCGTGGGAACGGAAGGTCCGTAAATATCGGCATCTAAAAGTCCGACTTTGAATCCCATTTTGGCTAAAGTTACCGCCAAGTTTGCGGCAACGGTAGATTTTCCTACCCCTCCTTTTCCTGATGCAATTGCAATGATATTCTGAATCCCCGGAATTTGTTTTCCTTTAATCTGGTTTTGCTGAACTTGCGTAGGTTCCGGCGAAGCGATTTTCAGTTTCAGCACAATATCATCACCAAATTCGGATGAAAACGCCTGTTTCATCGCTGCTTCGAGTTTCTTCTTTTCGTGCATTGCAGGGGAATGTGCAGTCATATCAATATATACATCATTTCCCATCACCTGGAAATTATTCACCAAATCATCCACTTCGATTTCTTTCAGAAATTCCTGAACCCTTGCTTTCGTCAACATAATTTTCTACTATAAATTGAATTACAAATTTACGGAAAATTTTCTTATTTAGAATAGATAAAAAGTTCTTTTGTCTTGAAATAAAAGAACCAAAAATTCACAGATAAAATGATATGATTTTCATTATTCTTCCACAAAATTATGGGCTTTCTCCATATCAAATTCGCCTTCCCATTTCGCGATGACTACAGAAGCAAGACAGTTCCCGATAACGTTTACCGAAGTTCTTCCCATATCCATCAGTTCATCTATCCCGAGAATTGCAGCGATAATGAAGATTGGCAAACCAAATTGATCGGCAGTAGCAATAAGAATAATTAAAGAAGCTCTCGGAATTGCAGCAACTCCTTTACTGGTAATCATCAAAGTAAGACAGATTAATAATTGCTGTCCAAAAGAAAGATGCATTCCTGCAGCTTGTGCAACGAAAATAGAAGCCAGAGAAAGATACAACGTGGTTCCGTCTAAATTGAAACTGTAACCGGTTGGAACCACGAAAGAAACTATTTTTCTCGGAACACCGAATTTTTCCATATTCTGCATCACGACCGGTAAAGCTGCATCCGAACTTGTCGTAGCAAATGCAATGGAAACCGGTTCTTTGATTGCCTGAATAAATTTCTTAATCGGAATTTTCAGATAAAGTGCAACCGGCAAAAGTACGAGTAGTATAAATGCAATCAATGCACAATATAAAGTGAGAAGCAGCATAAATAAATATTTCAGGATATCGATTCCCATATGTCCCACCGTATATGCCATTGCAGCCCCAACTCCGATTGGTGCGAAATACATAATGATATGGGTATATTTAAACATCGTTTCTGCCAAACTTTCCATAAAATCGACAAGCGGTTTTTTCTTCTTCTCGGGAAGCTGAGCTAAACCAATCCCGAAAATCACAGCGAAAACTACAATCTGAAGAACCTGATTTTCATAAATGGATTTCACGATATTTTCGGGGAAAACATCTCTGAAAAATGCGGTAGTTTTATAAATCCAATGGTTGGCTTCGGGAATTTGCTCCAAAGCTTTCAGGTCATTTTCTTTCACGGTTGAAGTCTTCGGTAAATCGTGGTGCGGAATTTTGGAGGCATCAATTCCCACTCCTGCGTGAGAAATATTTATTGCAGCCAAACCGATAAACAAAGCAATCGTAGTGGCAGTATAAAAATAGAGCAAAGATTTCCAAGCCATTCTTCCCACCTGCTTCAAATCCGAATGTCCTGCAATTCCATAAACCAAAGTCGCAAATAAAATAGGACCTACAATGGTTTTTACAAGACGGATGAAACCCGAACTCAGCGGTTGCAACGAAAGTGCGATTCCCGGATAATCGCTCCCTACAATTACTCCCAGAACAATACTTACCAAAATCCACGTGGTAAGATTTTTTCTTCTGATGGCATAAATGATTAATCCCAATGCAAAAAGCAAATGTCCGGATTGTAGATATTCTTCCGGAATGAGATTAAAATAATTAATTCCGTGAAGCAGAGCGACAATAAAAGTAGCGATAATCGGGAAGATTCTCAAAAGTTTTGAACTCATATAGTTTTTTCTAATAATTACAAATATATGTTTTTTTGAACTTCCAACTTCCAGCCAAAAAAACTATCTTTGCCATCCACAACAAAGGCAGCTTGTTGTTCCGAAAAAATCGGGAAGGAAAGTCCGGACACCAAAGAGCAGCATAAAGGATAACGTCCTTACATCGTGAGATGATGACCAGTGCAACAGAAAGAATGTATATTAATTTATAGTGAAATCAGGTAAACTCTATGCGGTGCAATGTTAAGTATATCGGATTTTTTCAGAAATGAAAATAGGAATGGCTCGTTCCAAAAACCGAGGGGTAAACAGCTAAAGTTTTGCAGCAATGTAAAACGCAGATAAATAACAAGCATTTTCGTTTCGGCGAATTTACAGAATCCGGCTTATCGTTTTTGTTGTGGGTTTTTGGAGTTCAGAATTTTTCATTCATAATTAACTATGCGTATTCCAAAAACCATTCATTTACCAAAGAAGCGGCTAATCTTGCCGTTCTTTCCTGAATATCAAAAATTGGATTTACTTCTGCAACATCCATCACAATGAGTTTTTCGGATTTTAAAATATGTTTAAAGAAATGCATAAAAGCAGAGTCTGCAAAAATCCCGTTATACGCTAAAGCAGAAACTCCGGGTGCGATGGAAACATTGAAAACATCCATACAAACGGTGAGGTAAAGAACATCAACTTCTGCTGAAAGTTCATCAATTTTTTGGTAAATATTCGGTAGGTTTTCAAAGAAAATTTCGTCAGCCAAAATGTATTTCATCCCGAATTGATGTGCGGTATCGAATAATTTTAATGTATTAGAATTTCTCTGGATTCCGATATGCAACGAATGGATTTCGCCTTCTTGTGCAATCTGCCAAAATCCGGTTCCGGAACTTGCACCAATATTCGGGTCGATTTCCCGATTATCAAAATGGGCATCAATATTAATAATCCCGATTTTTTTTTCGGGAAATGCTTTTCTGATTCCCGAATAATGGACAAAAGTAACTTCGTGTCCTCCACCAAAAACGATGGATTTTCCTTTTCTTCTTAAAGTTTCCGCCACTTTTCCTGCAAGTTCTTCTTGGGATTTTTCTAAATCGCCGTTTTCACAAGAAATATTTCCGAAATCTTTCAATGAAAAATTTGGATTTACAACAGGAAAATTCGACATATTTTTCCGGATGATATCGGGTGCATCTTTCGCACCAATTCTTCCTTTGTTGCGTTTCACCCCTTCATCTACGGCAAAACCGTGCAAAACAAAATCGTTTTCCGAAATGTTTTCGTAATTGTTTTCCAAAGTAACTCTCTGGAAAATACGATGGTAAAGCGGGTTTTCTCCGTCAAATCTTCCTTGCCACATTTTTTTAATTTATCAATTTATCAATTTACCAATGTATCAATTATGATTGGTAAATTAATACATTTTTACATAGATACATTTTTCTTGGCAAACGCAATCGCCGCTTCTTTTACCCACACATTTTCAAAAGTATAAAGAATATCCTCATCGCTTTCATTGGTGTTTTCGCCACGTGCAAAAGAACCGAAAATCCCGACTTTCGTTGGATTAAACGGTTTCAAGGTACTGATGATATTGATTTGCTGTTGGTTGAGCATTGTTTTTTTAATGTATTTAATCTGCTGATGTTACAATTCGGTATTCTATTTTGTTATACATTGATTAAGATAAAATCCAGTTCTTCTATTTTAGAAAATCCTTTGTCGGCAGATATTAAAGGAATTTCATACACCAAAGAAGTAGAAGCAATGATTGCATCAGGAAGCTTTATGCTGTATTTTCTTTTCAGCTGAATGGTTTGGTCTTTTATTTTTTCATCCCATTCAATTTTAAAACTGTCGTTTATCAGTTGTTTCAATTTTATTTCTTCCGATTCTGTAATGCCACTGAAACTTAATAATTCAACTTCGGAAATGAATGAAATACCGAAATTGTATTCCAAAAACGGCTTGATTATCTGGTTTCCTTCGTGCAGATAAATTAAAAAATTGGTGTCTGTAATGAAATCAATCTTCATTTGCTCTTATTTCCATTTGATATTCCAAACCATCAATATTTCTTTTCAGTTTTCCGAAATGTTTAGCTAAATTCCCTTCTTTCTTGTTTTTTTTTAATTTTTCAGATAGAATTTTAGCAATGTTTTTTGCATTTTTTTTATCAATTACTACTGTCATTTCTTCAGTTTTATTTATCAAAATTAAGGTTTTATTTTTAAAATTTTAGAGTCGTGCTAATTTTAATTCTGCAAAATTATCACAACCTCTTAGAAATAATATGAAAACTCTTTAATGATCATAACCGATAAAATATTCCTGAGAAAGCTTTCTCTTATGAAACAGTGAATGATGAACTTAAAAATATTTGTCAAGTAGAACAACCTTAGTCATTGTTCAAAAGTAAATTTTATGACTAATTTAGTTGCAGTAGTTATTGCTTACAACTTTTGCCTAAAAAATCTTTACTCAAAATAACCTATCAGTTGCCAATGTTTTATTAACCGATTTCAGGTTAAATCCAAAAAATGCTTCCGAAATGGAAGCGTTTTTATTTGATTATACTGTAAAGTGATTTTATTTTTCAGGTTGAATAGATTTCTTCATCAACATTTTTACAATGTATTTCCCAACTGCAATAAGAAATCTCCGAAGTGAGGATGCTTCGGAGATCGGGTGGTTTTTAGTTAACAATAATTTTTTTTGTTATTATTTTATTATTTGTAAAAATAGAAACTAAATAAATCCCTTTTTGTTTTATATCAAGTAAATATTTTTTGTTATTTAATGCAATTTTTTCTATTAATTGACCATTTAAATTATATATTTCAATTTTACTTATCAGTTCTTCTGAACTGATGTTAATATATTTTTTCGTGGGATTTGGAAATATTTTTATTGAATTGTTTTGTTCAATATCTTTCGTACTTAATAAATTTGGACTTATTGTAAACAATCCAATGTTTGTAGAGTTGGTTTTTCCACTTATATATAAAATTCCATTATATTCAATAATATCACTTTGTAAATCCATTCCATCACCATTGCCATTATTTAATTCAAAAATCTTTGGATTTGAACTTGAAACATTTGATTCACTATCAAAGATGTATAATTCTCTACCGTGAAGTCCATCGTTTGCTGAAAACAATAATCGATTGAAATATGTTTTTAAATTTAGAGGTATAGAGAATTCAATTCCAGAATATAAATCAACAAGAAGTGATGGATTTGATGTTCCAGAATACTTCCATAATTCTGTACCGTAAGTATTATTATGACCCGCAAAGTACAAAGTGTTATTATATATAGTTTTTTGAGAAGCAAGTCCACCATATGGAGAAGAATCAATATCGTAAACTTTCTGAGGATTATTTATTCCATCGTATACAAATAATTCATTTCCAGTTCCGTCATCTGCACTAAAATAAATTTTATTATTGAAAATAATGAAATCATTTGGAGTAGCTGCATTTGTACCAGGATTTATTTCCGCTATCTTTTTAGGGTTTGTGTTTGTAATTGGTAAGTTTGAATCATAAACATAAAGTTCATAATTTTTATCATTGAGATTACTTCCACAATAATATAATTTATTATTGTAAACAATAGAAGTAAATCTAAAACCAAGAGACGTAGAATTTATTTGTGGATTATCTGTTAATTTTTTAGGATTTGTAGAACTTATTGGTTTATTGTCATCATAAACCCAAATCCAAGAATTAGGATATTCTGACGCTTCTTCGTAATATAATTTATTATTATATACAATTAATCCATTTCCTCTATTACCAATTATTTTGGGGTTTTCACTTGATATTGGTTGGTCTGAATTGTATGAATATAGATAATTATTATTGCTGAAAAATAATTTATTATTGTATGTGACAAAATTTTTTGGATAAGAACCTATAGAAGCATTACTATCTAAATCAATTAACATTTTTGGATTTATTGAATTTAGGGGTTGTGTAGAATCATAAACCCAAAGTTCATCATTATTGGTATTTACTTCTCTTCCTGTAAAATACATTTTATCTTTGTATACATGAAAATTTGAAGGTGTACTGGCAAAATTTTTAATTAAATTAAATTGTCCGAATAAATTAAATGGTAAAACTAAAAGTGCTAAATAAAAGTAAAATTTCGATTTCATAAGGTTTTTTTTGATTATTACGGATAACAGCTTAATATACACAATTGTATTGTATGAGCAAAATTTGCTTCTTGTTTGTTTTTTGACTTTTAAATATATTGCATATATAACAGCACAAATATAAAAAAAATGTTTATAAAAGATGTAAAATATTTTATGTAAATTATTAGGTGTAATTTAAGATAGGTATAAATGTGAATTTTGCTGAATACAAAATCATTGTAAAATGGCAAAATCAATGCAAAACAAAGAGAAGTCAATTGACCCAAGAATACAGCAGATTGCAAAAAAATTAGAGCAAATCCGTATAGAGAAAGGCTTTACTTCTTATGAAAACTTTGCCATAGAATTTGATATTTCAAGAATGCAATATTGGCGAATGGAAAAAGGAACAAACTTCACCTTCCAAAGTCTTTTAAAAATCTTAGATGCTCACAAAATAGGTTTATCCGAATTTTTCGAGGATTTCAAAGAAAAAGTTTAAACCAAAAAACTCTCCCAATCCGGAAGAGTTTTATCATTTATCACCAATCATTTATCAATCATAATCATTCCACCGCTCTAAAAACCAACCCGCTTTCCCGGAAATAATCCAGCGTAATTCTGTCGCCGTCGTTCACGTTTCCGGCGAGGATTTCTTTGGAGAGTTTGTTCAGAACTTCCTGCTGTAAAATTCTTTTCAAAGGTCTTGCTCCGAAAGCCGGGTCATATCCTTTTTCTTCGATATAATTTACGGCATCTTCCGTTGCAGTCATTATGATTCCTCGTTTTTCCAGCATTTTGTTGAAGCCTCTCAACTGGAAATGAATGATTTTTCCGATTTCTTTTTTACTTAAAGGTTGGAAAAGCACCACTTCATCGATTCGGTTCAAAAATTCAGGACGCAAAGTTTGTTTCAGCAAATCGAAAACTTCGGTTTTTGTTTCTTCCAAAGTTTCAGGACTGATGTTATCGTCTTTGTCACGCTGAGCGGAGTCGAAGCGTTCCTGAATAATATGTGAACCCAAATTTGAGGTCATAATGATAATCGAATTTTTGAAATTCACAACCCGTCCTTTATTATCGGTCAATCTTCCGTCATCCAAAACTTGTAACAACGTATTGAAAACATCGGGATGCGCTTTTTCAATTTCGTCCAAAAGCACCACGGAATAAGGTCTTCTTCGCACGGCTTCCGTTAATTGTCCGCCTTCATCATAACCCACATATCCCGGAGGAGCACCGACCAAACGAGAAACGGAATGTCTTTCCTGATACTCGCTCATATCAATTCTCGTCAAATTATTTTCGTCATCAAAAAGATATTCAGCCAAAGCTTTTGCGAGTTCGGTTTTCCCGACACCGGTTGTTCCCAGAAACAAAAACGAGCCAATTGGTTTTTTCTCATCGCTCAATCCTGCACGGTTTCTGCGGATGGCATCGGCAATGGATTCTATCGCTTCGTTTTGTCCCACCACTCTTTTGTGGAGTTCGTCTTCCAGATGCAACAGTTTTTCCCTTTCGGATTGTACCAATTTGGTTACCGGAATTCCCGTCCATTTTGAAATCACTTCCGAGATGTTTTCCGCCGTAACTTCTTCCTTAATCAATTCATTTTGATGATTTTGCATTTCCAATTCCAAAGTTTGCAAAGCATCTTCTTTTTCTTTGATTTTTCCGTATTGTATTTCTGCAACTTTGGCGTAATCTCCTGCTCTGGAAGCTCTTTCGGCTTCTAATTTCAATGCTTCAATATCTTTTTTAATGGAAGTTAAATCCTCGGATTTCTGTTTTTCTTTCAGCCATTTTGCGTTGATTTCATTTCGTTGTTCAGAAATTTTTGAAATATCTTCTTTTAAATGATTGATTTTAATGTCGTTTCCTTCCCTCGAAATCGCCGCCAATTCAATTTCCATCTGCATCAGTTTTCTGTCGAGAACATCCAGTTCTTCGGGTTTTGAATTGATTTCCATTCTTAATTTAGCCGAAGCTTCATCAATTAAATCAATCGCTTTATCGGGTAAAAACCGGTCCGAAATATATCTTTGAGATTGTTCCACTGCCGCAATAATCGCTTCATCTTTTATACGAACTTTATGATGTGCTTCATATTTATCTTTAATTCCACGAAGAATCGAAATCGCCGATTCCGTATCGGGTTCTTCTACCATCACTTTCTGGAAACGTCTTTCGAGGGCTTTATCCTTTTCAAAATATTTTTGATATTCGTTTAAAGTAGTCGCACCAATTGCTCTGAGTTCTCCTCTTGCTAAAGCAGGTTTCAGGATATTCGCTGCATCCATCGCACCTTCACCTCCTCCTGCTCCAACCAAAGTATGGATTTCGTCGATGAACAAAATAATTTGTCCATCGGATTTTATCACTTCATTGATTACGGATTTCAAACGTTCTTCAAACTCACCTTTGTATTTTGCACCGGCAATCAAAGCACCCATATCTAAGGAATACAAAGTTTTATCCTGTAAGTTTTCAGGAATATCTCCGCTGATAATTCTGTGTGCAATTCCTTCTGCAATGGCGGTTTTTCCAACGCCGGGTTCACCGATTAAGATTGGATTATTTTTAGTTCTTCTCGATAAAATCTGCAAAACTCTTCTTATTTCTTCATCACGCCCAATTACAGGATCGAGTTTTCCTTCCGCAGCGAGTTCGTTGAAATTTTTTGCGTACTTATTTAAAGACTGATACGTTTCTTCCGAACTTGCAGAAGTGGCTTTACTTCCTTTTCGCAATTCCTGAATAGCAGTTTCCAATCCTTTTTTGGTAACGCCCATATCTTTCAGCATTTTAGAAACTTCGGAATTGGTTTCCAAAAGCGAAAGCCAAAGATGCTCAATCGTCACATATTCATCGCCCATTTTTTTTGCGATATTCACGGCATCTAATAAAACTTTGTTGGCGGATTGCGACAAATAAATATTTCCGCCTTCTACTTTCGGGAGTTTTTCTAAACTTTCACGGTTTCTTTCTCTCACTAAACTGAGTTCCGCTTCCGATTTTTTCATTAAAAATTCAGAAATATTTTCATCTACCTGAAATATTCCTTCAAGTAAATGTTGAGGTTCAATCTGTTGGTTGCCAAATTCCATCGCAATTTGTTGTGCTTTTTGGATGGCTTCCTGTGATTTTACGGTATATTGGTTTAAGTTCATATTGTTTTTGTTTAAGGTTTCAAGTTTAAGGTTTCAAGTTTAAGGTTTCAAGTTCTTAATTTTACTTTTCTTTGAAACCGCAAAATGAGTTTTTTAATTCTGAAAGTTTAAAATCAAAAATTATTCTAATATAAAATTAATAAAAAATCAGGTCAAAATTTCCGAAATATTCAATTTTAATGAAATTTAATAGGTCAAAATTTCCGAAAACAATCCTATGAAACTGAAAATATATCATTTTTTCAAAACTCCAAAAAAAACTTATCTTTGTTAAAATCACTTTTTCCCAAGTTTTTAAATAAAATATGCATCATTTTCATCAGTTAAAAACCATCAAAGTAGCGAAGGAAACTAACGATTCCGTGAATATCGCTTTTGAAATCCCCCAGAATTTAAGACACGAATTTTCTTTCAAGCAAGGGCAATATCTCAATGTGAGATTTGTTTTCGGGGAAGAAGATTTACGGCGTTCGTACTCCATTGTCAATGCACCGAGTGAAGGAAATGCCGAACTCGAAATCCTTGTAAAACATTTGGAAGACGGCAAAGTTTCCACTTTTTTAAATAACAAATTGAAAGCCGGAGATACCGTGGAAGTTCTTGCTCCGATGGGACATTTCTACACCAATTATCACGTTTCCAACGAAAAAACCTATATCGGATTGGCTGCAGGAAGCGGAATTTCGCCGGTTTTATCGAATCTGAAAGAAGCTCTTTATCAGGAACCGAAAAGCAACGCCTATCTTTTTTTCAGCAACAAAAGTGTGAACGATATTATTTTCAAAAAAGAAATTGATGCGCTGGTTGAAAAATTTGATGGAAGACTGAAAGTTATTTATCTTCTATCCAGAGAAAAACATTTTGAAGACGAACTTTTCGAGGGACGGATTTCTGCTGAAAAATTAGAGGTTTTATTTGAATATTTTACCGAAATCCCAATTCAGGAAGCCACTTATTTTATTTGCGGACCATCGGAAATGATTAAAGGAATTGCAGATTTTCTGAAAAAAGACAAAAAAGTTCCGTCGCTGCAAATTATGTACGAATATTACGCCGCTCCCGATGATGACGAAAATGCCGAAATGAGCGACGAGTTCAAAGCCATCCCGAATCTGGAAAGTATGGTCACTTTAATTATTGATGATGACGAATATTCTTTTCACTTAAATTCAAAAAAGAGAAGCATTTTGGATCAAGCTCTCAATGACAAACTTCCGGTTCCGTTTGCGTGTAAAGGCGGCGTTTGTTGTACTTGCAAAGCTCAGGTGATGGAAGGCGAAGTTTTTATGGAAAAGAATTTTGCACTCACCGAAGATGAGGTTGAAAGAGGCTTTGTTCTCACTTGCCAATGTCACCCGACAACGAATGTGGTGATGCTGAATTATGATGTGTAACCCAATCCTTCAAGGATTTGGAATCCTTGAAGGATTAGAAATGTAACAATTTATACAATGTAAAAATGTAACAATTATATGAAGTCATTATTAAATCTTTTACTTTTCATTATTTTTTCTAATGTATCTGCTCAAAATATAAATCTTGATGATTATGAAATTTATATTGGTGATACTCTGATTTCAAAATCTGATTTTTTACGAAACAGCCAAACTTTAAATGAAGAACAATCTGGGAAACTTGAGTTCAAACCAATTACAGATGGAAATAAAAAAGAGTATTTTTTGAATGGAAAAATTTATTCAACTGGAAAAATTGAAAATTTAAAAGAAAATGGATTTTGGGAATATTGGCATTATAACGGAAATAAAGCTCGTGAAGGAGAATTTGTTAACGGAAAACCAAACGGAACTCATAAGTATTGGTATGAAAACGGAAATTTAAGAGCGATTGGTAATTGGAAAAATGGCATTTATGATGGAAAGTGGGAAATGTACAATGAAGATGGAAAGGAAAAAACAATTCAAGTTTATCAGGATGGGAAATTAGTTGAATAACCTAATCCTTCAAGGATTTGAAATCCTTGAAGGATTAAAAATGTAACAATTAACATCTTCGGAAATTAATTCTAAAATGCTCACGAAAGAAGAATTATCAGAATCTTATAAGGATTTTAACGACCAGAAAATCATAAATCTTGCAATGAATGAATGCAAAAGCTTACGAGAAGATGTAATTCCAATTCTTGAGAATGAAATATTAAAAAGAAATCTCGATAAAAATCTTCTACATTGGATTAAATTTGAAAGAAATTTTTTCAAAGGAGTTGAACTGCAAAATCTGAAGAAAGTAATTCAAAATTCCGAATGCAGTGAGTGCGGAAAAAAAATTAATAAAACTCAAGGATTTAATATTCATTATCTTTCGGCTTTGGACAGTAGTTTTAATTCTGATATAATCGTTTGCGAAACCTGCGGAAAGCAATTAAGAAACAAAAGCTATCTGAAAACTGCAACTTTAGGATTTCTATCAGTTCGTGGAATTGTAAATGTTCCTTTTTATTTTATCGGGGAATTAATGGCGAGTTTTTCACGTAAAAAAACAAGCGAAAAAATTATTGATGAATTTATTTTTCAAAATACTGGTTTAATCAGAGAATATGGAGTTGGAAAAATTCAGGATTTAATTGCTCAGCATAACATCCAACAAGCAAAATCAGAAGAACCGGAATAATCAAATCCTCAAATTAATATTTTCGTAAATTAGTACACTCAAAATCAGGAACTATGGCAAACTGGAAATTTGTTTCAATAACAGAAATTGATAAGGAATTTAAAATCAATGGTTTAAATATCTGGAATCATTATTGGCATTGTACGGATAGAAATGTGGAGATTGTAGATCCGTTTGAAGGACAAACTTATTTCTTCAAAGAATACGAAATCCGTACTCCCGAAAAAACCATCACTTTTGTCGCCGGAGAATTTTCCGATGGACAAATCGGGATTTATAAAAAGGAAAATATAGCAATATAGTAATTTATCAATGTATCAATCTAATAATGAAATTAAAATCTGCATAATCTGCGAGAAAATAAATTAAAAATGAATACAGAAAAATTTTTAGAATACGTACAAGCAGAAAATAAAGTAGAACCAAAAGACGTAATGCCCGATGATTACAGGAAATTATTGGTTCGTCAGAT
>CAYSQR010000006.1:0-2974 GCA_964433195.1 uncultured Kaistella sp.
CAATATAATACTACTCCGCTCCCTCTTTTGGGTTTGCAAAGATAAAAAACTTTTTGCCAGCTTGCAAATTTATTCTTAATAATTATTTAAAATATAAATGCAACTAACTGATTTATCAAAGAATATATGTGAAAGTTATTTCTTCAGATACTTTAAAAAAGCCCAAAATTTGCGGGTCTTTAAGTAATCTAAATCACTTTCCATTGCATAGGCTTCTCTTTCAAAAGAAATGTGTTTGTATGCTAAAAAATGATTATGTAAACGAAAATACCAGTAATAATATTCTACAACATACCATATATAAAAGAATACTACCAAAAGTTCCAACTGCTGACGAAAGTGTATTTTTTCGTGATTGACGAGAACTTTATTATGCCTCATCTCAGAGCTTTTCAAAAGTATAAACGGGAAGAGTGTAATCCCCGAAATCTTGGTGTTTTTGAGTAATTTTCGGCAAATAATTATCATTTAACAAAGATAATATTTTTCGGAAGCATCAAAAACAAAAAAAGTCCGGTAAATTGTACCGGACTTTTTTCAACATTTAAAATTTTATTTGATAATCTTCTTACTCATAACTTCTTCTCCTCTGTTGATTTTCAGAATGTACATTGCGTTGTTCAGCTTTTCGGAGTTAAGCACAACTTCTGTACTGTTTGCTTTCATAGTATAAATCAATCTTCCGCTGGTGTCATACACTTCCAATCCTGTGATTTTCTTGTTTTGGGATTTTATTACAAAATCGTTTCCATTCCTGTAAATCTGAAGGTTGTCTTTTTGCTCCGTATTGGCGGCGGATAATGTACCTTCCGGACGGTAAACAATCTCGAATCTTCCGGTGCTTTCTCCTTTAATCGCAGTAAAGCTGTAGCTTCCTTCTGAAAGATTGGTAAGGATTCCTGTTTGATGGTCTTTCAAGTAGATATTTTGTCCACTCGCAAAAACTCCTTCTTTTTTACTGATGGAAATCGTATGCGTTCCGCTTTGGTAGAACACTGCTCCCAAAGGAACTACATCCGAATCTACCAACGGATATTGTTTCCCTTGAATGGCAAGTTTATGATTTTCTGAAACGGAATAGAATGAGTCTGATCCTACTTTCATTAAAGGTCCGTCATAATTACGGTCAAAGCTGTTCGTCGCTCCCTGTGTATATACGATTGCAATGGTATTGAAATTGTTCAGCGGGGTCGAGAGTTTCAGCCAGTATCTGTCTTTTATTTTTGATGAAGAAGTTCCTTTGGAATTAAAGAAAATACCGCCTGTATCATCTGTTCTTATGCTGTTATTGAAATTTAACGCAACATTATCTGCTTCTGCCTGTACAAGAAATCCTTGTCCGGGTTTGATGATATTGGTAGGTTCTATCGTGCTTCCTGTAGCCGGAGTTCCCGTTCCACCTACAACTTGTGCATAATTGTTTGCAGTATATGTTCCGTCTCCGGAATTATAAGGGTTCACATTTGTCCAGAAATAAGCAGAGTAATTGATAGCAGAATTGTTACTATTAAACAATTCCTCTAAATCTATATTTGAAGGATACGGATTCCCGACAAGATTATATCCTTGTCCTATTATTTTCAAAGGAAAAGTTTTATTTCCATTGTTTGGTACTCCGACGAATGTTCCGGTAAAGGTCTGTACCGTTTCGTCAGTAGGATAATTGTTGTATGCACGGATTGCATATCCTTTTGCTTCACTTTCAAAATCATTTTCCAAATCGGTACCGACATAGCCAAATCTAGTTGCAGGATTTATTCCCACAAAATTGTCATTGCTCTCATTATAGGTATAGAATCTTGTATCCAGCGTGTTTGGCGAGAATTGTTTCAAGGTCTGTGTACCTGTAACCGGACTTGTCCAATAGGTGTAATCCTGCCGTTTCATTTTGGCGATTCTTTTTACCGTGATGTTTCCTGTATTCACGGCATTATCATTTATCTGAATTAAATTTCCGTCTGATTCTACGGTAAGTATTCCGTTGTTTACGATTGCGTTTTGCACCGTTACGGCTTTATCTGCATTGATGGTCAATTCTCCTCCGGAAGCAACGGTCAAAGTTTTTGCACTGAAGCTGTTTTTTCCGGTTTCTCCATTGACGATTAAATCTCCTTTAATAATTACGTCTTCTTCTATATTCGGTTGTCTGTCATTTAGCCATAAATTACCTGTACTCCAAGTAATAACAGGAAGAGTCTCCGCTTTTATTTCGTTGGAATTTGCAGAAATTACATCTCCCGATACGGCACGAACAACATAGTAATATTCTGTTTCAGGGTCTAAACCTGTAACATTGTATGAATTAGTTATAATATTTTCAAATGGAGAACCTGTGATTGGAGTATTAGTGGTACTATCTTCGTCTCCGACAATCACAATATTATCAATTGAACTTGTTCCTCCATTTGCTACATTACCACTACTAACTTGGAAGTTACTTGTCATAATCCAACGTAGATACACCAAAGACTTGTTTTCACATTCAACAGGCAGAGTTACATTTGTTAAAACTCCTGTGGTAAAATTGTTTGCAACAGTTACTACTGCTCCACTAACATCATGCCATTGACTATCATTTAAAGAATACTGAACTTTAAAATCTTTTGGTCCTGTACCGGACGACCTTTGAGCGGAAGATAATTTAAGATTTTTTATACCAACTGTTGTAAAACTTACTTTCCAATATTTAGAATTCGAACCACTATCCCAACCACTATTACTTATTGATTGTGTACCTCCTCCAGCAGAATTATATGATACAGTTCCTGTTGAGTTTGTAGTTACTATTTTACTTAAATTATTATCAATTCCGTTATCGGCAGTATTATTACTATCTTCAAAATCCCATCCAACAACGGTTATATTCGGTGTTAGAGAACCCGTTTGTTTCCAAACATCCAACTCATAACTTTCTGCTCCTTCAACGGTATTCCAGTTTGCGGTAAAGCTGTTGGAATTGATGTCGGTTGCAGCA
>CAYSQR010000006.1:2984-30424 GCA_964433195.1 uncultured Kaistella sp.
AGCAGTTGCTACAGGAGTTTCAAGTGTTGCTATTCCGCTCAAAGAAAGTTCTTTCGTTACACTTCCGTTGGTAGAAAGCTTAAGCGTTGCCGTATGATTTCCTGCTGTTGTAGGTTCATACGTTACGGTAATGTTTCCTCCTGCTGAAGTAACCGAAGCAGGACTTACAGAAAACTGATCTGCATTTGTTCCGATAATTTCTGCGGTAACATTTGCTGTTAATGTACCTGAAACTGCAACTTCTTCAGTGTCTGTTCCTCCGACTAAAGCAGTCATAGCAGGAACAGCGGTATCCGGATCGGTAATAATTACCGGTGATTTAACTTCACCAAAAACCAATACACCCGGTTCGGGAGCTACAGCATAATCCGTAACAAAAGTTATGGTATCTTCATAATTATTTGCAATAGCTTTTCCTGTTTTCAGACGTACATAAATGTCGGTTGGTGTACCGTTATAATTTTCTATAAGCAATTCTGAGTCATAATTATTATTTGCTTCAAGACTGATTTCAAAATTGGAGCTTGTTTCTTCATATAATCCAAGAAGCACATCTTTAGTACCGTTCAGGTTCAATCCGGATAATGTAAATTTCTTCGCTGTTGAAGTTGCAGAACCGAAAGTATATCCTAAATCTTCAATCTCTTCTTTATCCACCGAAAGTGATGGGTCTAATGAAATTACTTCCCCACTAGCTGTAACTTCTACATCTGTTGCTCCTCCACCGGAGATAAGAATAACATCTTCTTTCCCTCCTACTGATTGACCCTCTTTTAAACGAACCCAAATTGTTTTGTTTGTTCCGTCATAAGTTGTTAAAGTAATTTCATCTGTGTAATCACCATTTATATCTCCTTCTTCTGTTTCTGAAATTTCAAATTTTGTCCCGTCTGCTAAAACAGTAACATTACTTCCGTTTAAGTTTGTTCCGCTTACCGTAAAACTTTGTGGTGTAGAAGGTCCGTCATTATGAGTATAATTTAAACCTGTGATTGTGTCTGTGGAAACGGAGAGTTCACGAACTGGTGGAAGGAGTTTGTAAAGTACCAAATCATAATAAGTAACATTGCCAGATTGTGTAAAAGTAGCACTCACGTTACTTGTAGCGTATTGTCCAAATACATTCGCAGCAGAAGTACCCGGTGTTCCACTATAAATCAACCCACGAGTTGTTTGTTCATCACTTGTAAATCTAAACGCATTAATTGACGTTTGAACACTTGAACTCGCCGTCCATTTTTCTTTATTACCTGTAACAGAATTTGCCAGAGTTACATTTGTATTACTTCCATTACTTGAAACAAATTTTTCAACATCTTCATTATAGATGGTTTTTATATTTTCCGAAACTGTTTCTATTTTCCAAACAATGGATTTGGCAGGGTTGGTTACTTTATTGTCTGTTACGGTAACGGTGGTTCTTCCTAGCTTGTTGGCTGTAGTGGAATTATCGGTATTCATCGCATTGGTTCCGTTACCTACCATTACATAGTATCCGTCTTCCAACTGATTCAGAGCCGTTATTTTTTCAAAAACACCTGTTCCGTTATAAATGGCATTTACGGTAAGTGTGCCGTTTACTAAAGTAAAATCATAGTTATCCGCAGAACCTCCGCTCAGTGTAATAGGATAAGTTCCTGCAGGAGAAGCCTGTACTGCTGTTGTACTGATGGACGGAACAACAAAGTTTAATGCGTTTCCGGCATTTTGTCCGCTTACAAAACCGCTGTAAGCAATGGTAAGCGTAGGATTAACCGCTCCCTCTGCTTTTGATTTGTTTTCTGCGGTTGCAGTAAGCTCAGCTTTACTAATCGTTCCTGTTAATTCAGGTTGGGTTAAAGTATAATTATCTTTTTTAGTACCGGTAAGCGAAAGATTTGGATTGACGGTTTTTCCTGTTCCTGCATCTGCATCTTCAAAAGCAACCGTTCCCGTAAAACCTACATCATCACTGTTTACAACTCCCTGCAAAGAACCTCCCGTATAAGAAGCGGTTGTAGTACCGTCATACGTTTTGGGCGTAACGGATATTCCTGTGATGGTAAGTTCCTTAGGATTTACGGTAAAATTCTGTTGTACCGGTGTTGCAGGATGGTAACTTCCGTTTCCTGCTTGAGAAGCGGTAATGGTAGTTGTTCCTGCTCCTACAATCGTTACGATATTTCCGCTTATGGTAGCAACATTTTCGTTTGAACTTGTGTAAGAAACCGGCAATTCCGAATCTGATGTTGCGGAAAGTTCAAAAAAGGAATCTCCGTAGGTTTTATCTGAAAGCGAATCAAAAGTAATCGTCTGCGATTGTAAGGAATTATCCAGCCATTGTGCATAAAGATTGATAGGAGCAGTGATATTGGAAATCACATCACTTTCCTGATAAGGCGTGTCTGAAGCATCTTTCCAGCCGTTAAACAAATAGTCCGTTTTGGTCAATGTTCCCTGTCCTAAAACCGTAACATTTGAACCGTGATTGTACGGACTGCTTGAATCTTCAGGAGCAGTTCCTCCGTCATTTCCGTTGCCGTAATAAGTTACGGCATAAGTGTTGATGGCAAAGTTTGCTGTTACTGAAATATCTTCCTGTACATCACTATCCGTTCTTGGATTGTCTGTAGAATCATCGCTCCAGTTTACAAAATGATAACCCGTATTTGGAACAGCTTCTACCGCTGTACCATCATTACCTTGCTGTATAGTTTGCGGTGTAGTTCCGCTGATTGTACCGTTTGCTCCTGCTGTGTAAGTAAGGGTGTAGGAAGGAATGCTTCCTAAAACAACATTATCAAGAAAAACCCTTCTTGCAGCAGTTGGGTTAGCAAATACAGAATACACTCCAAAATAAGCAGAGGTTGTTATTGTATTATCTGTTAAAGTACCCGCCGAAGTAGTTGGTGTTGATGCATAAGTAAAACCTGTCGAGTAGTACAAAGTGAAAACACCCGATGAGTTTCTAGTTACTCTAATGTTTAAACCATCTCGTAATGCATTTCCATTATAATTAGCACTTGATGGAAAATTTCCAACTTTTGTTCCTGTTCCGGCACCGGTTTTTTTCCATAATTCTATTGGATCTGTAGTACCATCTACGCCTATCCTCAAATAATAACCGTTCCAGCTTGTTTCAGTTATACTTCCTGTAACTGCAACATTTGACATTAACACAACGCCAAAATAGTTACCACTAGCGGGACTAAAACTCCCTGTTCCTAATGAAAATTTCCATTCATTGACCTCTGCAGAAGCCGTCATCAAAGTTACATTTCCAGTTGATATGCCAGAAGCGAGATAACTCCCATCGGTTACTGCACCACTACTTACATACGGTGAAGCCTGCTCTATAGTAAAAGCAGCGGTGTTACCCACCCAAACAGGATTTTCCGTAAAGTTTCCGTCTGTAAAATCATCTGTCTGCCCAAAAACACTCCCGCTAATGAGCAAAAGAAAGAAAGAAAGAAAGAAAGAAAGAGAATTTCTCTTCTGTTTATTATAAGAATCCGCAGAACTTAAGAATATAGATTTTTTCATAATTGTTTAGTTTTAACAAAAAATGGGAAACAAATTTACACGTTTTTTTTGTATTTTGTTAATTTTATAGGAAAACATTTGTTTTTTTTTCTTAACATATGATGGATGATGAACCCTCAAACACAAAAAAACCGCCTCATTGCTGAAGCGGATTTTTTTAAAATTTTATTTACCTGACAATCTTCTTACTCGTAACTTCTTCTCCCCTGTTGATTTTCAAGATGTACATTCCGCTATTCAGTTTTTCAGAGCGAAGCATAATTTCGGTACTGTTCGATGAGGTTTTGTAAACCAATCTTCCACTTGTATCGTACACTTCCAAGCCGGTAATTTTCTTGTTTTGGGATCTTATCACAAAATCATCTCCATCCTTGTAAACATACAGGTTATCTTTTTGTAGTGTATCGACAGCCAATGCTCCCTTTCCTTGATATCTTCTATGGTTATAAATAATCTCAAATCTTCCAGTGCTTTCTCCTTTACTTGCTTTAAAAGTATAGCTTCCTTCCGAGAGATTTGTGAGGATTCCTGTTTGGTAATCTTTCAGATAGATATTTTGTCCGTCTGCAAATATTCCTTCACTTCTGCTCAGCGATATCGTATGAGTTCCGGTTTGATAGAATATTGCTCCCAAAGGAACCACATCGGATTGTAGTAATGAATATTCTCTTCCCTGAATGGCGAGTCTGTAATCTCCATCATCCGGAATTGAATAGAAAGAATCTGATCCCGTCTGCAATAGTCGTCCGTCATCTTTACGACTGAATCCGTTTACCGCATCTTTGGAGTAAACCACAGCAATGGTATTGAAGTTATTCAGCGGGGTTGAAAGTTTCAGCCAGTATCTGTCTTTTACTTTTGATGAAGGTACTCCTTTGGAGTTAAAGAAGATACCATCTGTTTCGGATGTTCTTATGCTGTTGTTATAATTTAATGCAACATTATCTGCTTCTGCTTGTACAAGGAATCCTTGTCCCGGTTTGATGATATTGGTAGGAGCTTTGTCCAGAGAATCATTCTGAGCAGGAGTTCCTGTTCCATTGACATATTGTGCATAGTTATTTGCTGAATATACTCCGTCCGCTACATAAGGATTTACATTCGTCCAAAAATAGGCAGCATTGCTTATAACCGAACTGTTGTTGCTAAACAACTCGTCAAAATCTATATTGGACGGATACGGATTTCCTACAAGATTATATCCTGCTCCTTCTTGTTTCAGCGGAAAGGTTATATTTCCGTTATTCGGAGCTCCTGTAAATATTCCTGTAAATGTTTGTACCGCTCCACTCGTAGGATAATTATTGTATGCTCTGATTGTATATCCTTTTGCAGCACTTTCAAATCCTCCTAAACTGTTATTTCCGAAGACATTTGCTGCAGGAGCTATTTCAACAAAACCGTCATTGCTTTCATTATAGGTATAGAATCTGTTATCCAAAGTATTCGGAGAAAAAGTTTTCAAGTTCTGTCCCGAAACAGGACTCGACCAATAGGTATAATCCTGACGTTTCATTCTGGCAATTCTTTTTACCGTAACAGTTCCGGTATTTGATGCCTCGTCATTTTCCTGAATAAGGTTTCCGTCTGATTCTATCGTAACATAATATTCTTGCGGTTTGATAATCGGAACAAGATTACTTGCGTTATTATTTACAAATCCGTCGGTTACCGTAAGTGTATTATTTGTATTTACGGTTAATCTTCCTCCTGAAGCTACAGTTACCGTTTTCGCTACCGCATCCGGAATATTTACTATTGCTAATCTTCCGGAAGGAATATTTGCACATTTATTTGCGGTAGGAACCATATTATCTGACCAGTTGTTTGCTATATTCCATAAAGTCGGATTGCTTATATCCAATCCCGTAAATGTTGTTTTTTCTTTGGTTATGGAGTCGGTTGTTGCCGTTTTTTCACAAATTCCCAAAGTAGCTGTTGCCGTATAAACAGTAGGAACAAGTGGTGCAGCATATACTGTAGTAGCGTGGCTTCCTTCAATATAAGCTACCATTAAATCAGAATCTGTATACAAACCTTCCACAGGAAACCAAGTAATGACTGGTTCATTATCGTTATCGTCCACTTCCGTTACATCCAATCTTACATAATCCCAACCACACGAACCTGCATCTAAAGGAGATACCGTTGAAGTAATCATAATATCTGACGGAGAAGGATTTACCTCCACATTGATGGTCTTCACTTCCGTTACCGTTCCATAAGAAGCCGTATAAGTTCCCGTTGCCGTATAAATTGCCGATTGCGTCGGATTTGCAGTAACATTTACTCCCGTTGTCTGATTCAGATTACCTCCAGCTGTGCTACTCCAAGTGTATGTGAATGGAGCTGAACTCTCTGCTGATAATATTATAGTAGAGCCTTCACAGACTTCCATATTATCAACAGATAAATTGTAACTGTGCCTTACTCTTACATAATCAATTAACGAAGTCGCTCCAATATTTACACTTATAATTCTAAAACGTAAATTATCACTATTATCATTTACAGGAACTGTAAAAATCGGAGTATTATTATCACGTATTTTTATTTGCTGAAGCGTTTGCCATTCCGACCCATTTACACTTTTCTGCACTTCAATTGTTGCGGTAGATGCTATTGTCCTTATATAAAATCCCACCTCTATTGATTTTGCTCCACCTTTTTCAATTATTGGGGTTACTATACTGCCTCCAATATTATTCGGACTATTATTATATGCTCTCAACTCTATATATCCATTAATGGGTGGGTTAGATATACCGCCATTATTAATTCTAGCACTAGTTACCTCCCATATTCCCGATGGAGTAGATTGAGTGAAGTTACCATAGTTAATTTGTCTCGTCCACGTTCCAAATCCATCAGTAATAACCTGAGCAAAACCAAAGTTAATATATATAATTCCAATTAATAGAATTATTTTTTTTATAAAAGGGATTTTTTTTTTCATAAGAATATTTTTCGCAAAGTTACAAAATTTTAAACTATGCCTATTTGTTTTTCAAAAAAATTGTATTCCCGTAGAATCGCTTCCCAGACTACGGATTGTTTATAACGACTTGTAATCATTGGTCTGCTACTGTCTTTCAGATTTTGATAATATACTATGTCCGACAGCAATTTTTCCATTGCTTGCTGAATAGCATTTTTATCTTTTACAAAAATAATAATTCCGTTTTTTTCGTCTTTAATAATTTCATTACAACCATTAATATCCGACGTAATACTAGGGAGTTCCATTGCACCGGCTTGTAAGACTACATTCGGGAAACCCTCCCTGTAACTTGGGAAAACCAAACAATCGGAAACTGCAAAATACGGACGAACATCAGATTGGAAACCTACGAAAATAATATCGGGATTGGTTTCTATTTCTTTAAGTGTTTCGGGTAATAGTGGGTCTAATTCTGATTCAAGATTCCCAACTAGAAGAAGTTTTTGGGGGTGAGGATTTGAAGATTTGAGGGTTTGAGAAAAAGCAGAAACCAGTTCATTGATTCCTTTGTTTTTTACCAATCTTCCTACAAAAATGAAGACAAAATCTTTTTCTGAAATTCCAAGTTGTTTTTTCAATTTCTGTTTTTGTTCGTGAGAAATTTGATTCGGATTGAAATAATCGGTGTCTATTCCATTTGTACTGCCGTTTCCAATGATTTTTATTTTTTTTTCGGAACAATAATTTTCTTTTATGATGAATTCTTTCAATCCGAAAGAATTAGGATAAACCTTACTTGCACAAGAATAAGTTATTTTTTCCACAAAATTTAAAATTTTTCGCTTTGCCCCGGTTGTTTCCATCAAAGGCAATCCTGCAACGGTATGAAGACGGACTTTCACTCCTGCTAATTTTGCTGCAAACATTCCAATTAGTCCCGCTTTTGGCGTATGTGTATGAACAATTTCCGGTTTTTCTTTTCTGAAATAGCGATACATTTTCCATAAGGATTTCAAATCTCGAAAAGGCGTTATCTTTCTGGTCATTTCTACAGCATAAGTTTTAATGCCTAGATCCGCTCCTATTCTTTCCAATTCTTTTTTATCCGATGATATTGCTGTTACTTCAAAAAACTGGTTCATATAAGATAACTGATTTCCCAGCAGTTTTTCTACAGAAATAGGAACAGTAGTGATGCGGATGAGTTTAGTTTTAGCCATTGTTCAAAAGTTTTTTATATACATCAATATAGTTGTCCACCATTTTATGAATATCAAATTCTTTGGCTCTTTCAAAACATTGCTTCGCTATTTTGTTATAAAATAGTTTATCATTATATAATCGCAGAATATGATTGGCTAATTCTTCCGCATTTCCTTTTTCAAACAACAATCCGTAGCCGCCGACAATTTCTCTTAAACCCGGAACATCAGAAGCAATAAAAGGATTTGCTACCATTCCTTCAATACTTGCCAAAGATAAACCTTCGTAGTGCGATGAAAGTACTGCTACATCAGTCATTTGCAAAAGTGCGGGAATATCGGTACGGATTCCCAAAAACAAAACCCTTTCATCGAGTGCTAAACTTTTAACCAAGATTTCATTATCTTTCCTTAGCGGACCGTCTCCTACCAATAAAAGTTTTATATTTTTCGGTAGGTTTTTTAATGATTTTATCAATGTCTGCTGGTCTTTTGGTACTCTGAAGTTCGAAACCTGAATAAGAATGAAATCTACTTTTGAAAAAAAAACATCTTTTTTCATCGATTTTGCATTTGAAAAAGATGAAATATCTACACCGTTATGGATTAACTGAAAATAATGAGACTTGAAACCCAGATGAGATTTGATATTTTCATCCACCTCCTCTGCTATGGTTACTATTTTTGCAACGCCTTTGTAGATAATTCTATCCGCAAACTGAAAAATTTTACTTTTTCGTCTCCTGTTATTTGTACTGTGCTCCGTATAGATAATTTTTGTCTTGGAGAATGACAGCCATTTTGCTAATACTACCCAATACAATGTCGGGAACAGATGTGTGTGAGCAATATCATATTTCCTTAGAAAAGGAATTATTTTAAATATCAAAAGTGGATTGTAAACAGAAGCCTTTGTTAGTCCCCGAATTTTTCCATTCGATTTCTTTCCGAGCAGTTCCCGGAAAATGCTTGAATTATCATTCAGTACCAAAACATCTGCCTCAATGCCTTTTTTCCCGTAAAGAGGTACGCTTTCCACAAGCAGTTTTTCTGCTCCGCCTATATTTAATGAGGTAATAATGTGCAGTATTTTCATTTTTTTATTTTCCAGCGGACATAGATATTGAAAATAATTCCGAAGGGTAGCATCACAAACGCCATCAAAGGATTTACCTGCATGAAAGCCAGAGAAATATCTTTTGAAAAAATGGCGGAAGAAATTAAATGCATATAGCTTTTCAATATTTGATAAATACTTCCGGAATGTTTGATGTGCATTTTTCTGGCATAAGCGAAACCTTTGGGAGATTGCTTATACTGCCTAAGAATAGTATTACTCGATCCCTCGTTTTGATATTCCACGATACAATAGATTTCGTTTTGGTAAATAAAATCATAATCTTTTCCAATCATCAGATACAGGATTCCAAGCGGGACAAGTTTTTCTCCCTGAAATTCGGGGTAACGCGGATATTCTTTCACAATATCGGTTCGTAAAATTATTTTTTTATCTCCTTTTACTCCATATTTTTGATACAAATCCGCCAAAGAACCTTGATACAGATTTTCGGGAATTTTTGTTCCTATGATATTTCCGCCCGAGTCGGCATCTAAGCCGATAATTCCCGCAATTTTTGTTTTATCGGATATAGATTTCCATCGGTTTAAAATCAATTCGACTACATTTTCCGGCATATAATCATCGGAATCTATACATATATTGAGTTCCGTTTCTATTAGGTGATAAGCAAGATTATGTGCGGTGTGCATTCCGCCGTTTTCTTTGTAAAAATATTGAATTTCTATTTTTTTTTCAGAGTTCCAGATTTCTGTTAATTCTTTTGTATTATCCGCAGAACCATCGTCAATAAGCATCCAGATAAAATTTTTATTGGTCTGTCTACAGAGGCTTTCATATAATTTCGGAAGCAAGTTTACTCTGTTGTAGGTCGGGGTAAATACGGTTAATTTTTTCATTATTTAATCATATTCATATAAAAGGTAAACAGGAAATATGCTAACGAAACCAGTCCGAAAACTTTGTACTGATCTTCCCACATTTTATACCGAAACATAGGATATGCAATGACTACAGGCATTAAAAACCAAGATAAATAAGCAAATCGATTACTAAACGCTGCTGTAATTACCAAAATCCAAAAAGCATTAGCAATACAATACACTCCGAAGATATGAATATAGAAGGAATCGGTAATTTTCTTTTTAAAAATGAAATACCAACCTGCAAAAACAGCAAAAGCACTATACAGTAAAAAATCCCATCGGAAACCTGTCTGCGAAAATAGGTCGTTATATTCTGCAGACCCTCCCGTCAGATAACCCTCCGTTCTATCTTCTGCAAACCCCAAAGTGCTAAAAAAACCATTCCAAAAACTACCTCCTGCCAAAGACAAAGGAATACTTACCAGCCAAACATACAGGTAAATTTTAGGAGATTTATAAATTCCTGATACAATAAATGCAACGATAGGAATAATAATAGATGCGTGCATAAAATAACCTATCAAAAAACAAATATACATTAGAATTTTTCTATTGTAAAAATATAATCCCAAAATAAAAAAAGATGTTCCCAATCCATTCCGGAGTCCGTTCACTCCATAACTCCAAAACGAAAAGGAACCGGCAAACATAAAAAAAGAAAAAAACCAATACCTCCTAAAATATTTTTTACAAAACAGAAAAATAGGAAGAATATAAAGAACATCTACAAACTGGAAAAAACCACGTACCGATACTACCCGACTGCAAAAAATCATCATATAGTTAAACAGGTAATCTTTAGTAACCACAAGTTCTTTTCCTTGCAAAAGAATCTTATAAGCTTTGTTATACATTACAGTATCTCCAAAACGAAAATTCACCTGTCTTTGTCCTATATATAGTGTAAAAAGAATGACGAAGAAAACACCAAAATTATTAAAAAAGCCAATGCTTCTTGCATCTTGCACATCGAATCGGTAGGCGTGAACAAAAATCATCAAAGAAACCAGAAGCAATACATAATATTGCACACTGGTATAAATCTCAACCGGAATCCAATCAAACATTTGGCAAATTTAATAAACTTTGCCATTGTTTCATCACTTCTTTGGTTGTAAAACGACAGATATTTTCTTTGGCATGGTTTCCCATTTTTTTTCGCAATTCTTCGTTTCCCATCAATCGTTTAAGATTTTCCGCAAGATTTTCGGGATTTCTATATTTGGCAAGAAAACCGTCATCTCCTAATGTAATGATGTTCCGGGGTCCATTCGGGCAATCATAAGACACTACAGGTAATCCTACAGAAAGTGCTTCCAATAAAACCATCGGGAAACATTCGTTTATTGAAGACATAGCGTAGATGCTATATTGCGTCATAATTTTGGGGAGGTCTTCAACGCTTCCTTTAAAAATTATATTTTCTAAAGTCAGGTTTTTAATCTGCTGTTCCAATATCCTCTGTGTTCCCTGATAATCCTGCCCGTAAATATGAAGTTGCCAATCCGGAAAATCTTTTGAAACTATGCCCCATGATTCAATCAAATCACTGAAACCTTTGACAGGAGAAATTCTTCCTGCGGCGACAACCTGTTTTTTCGTAAGCTCAGCTCTTAAATTTGGCAAGTCCACAGGATTCGGAATTATTATCACATTGTTAGATGAAAAATAAGCGGCTTCGTCTTTATTCAATATTACCAGAGCGTCATATCTTTTTTCAAAAAAAGCGTTTACCCTGTTTTTTAATGATGATTTCCAATTATATCTCGAACCGTGTATTTCTTTGATTTTTTTTGATTTCCTGTGGATAAATGGCAACCAATACAAGTCAAAATTAAAATTAGGTGAAATAATAATATCGGGATCAAGCTCCTTAAAAATTTTCTTTTGTGACTTAAAGTGCTTGACTGCTTTTCGGAGGTTTTCTTTGGAGAAATAGAATTTTGAACGATTATAATTGATGCCTAAATCAATGGTTTTTATCCTCTTATCCAAAAAGTAGCACGGCGGATTATTCTGCTGTTCCGTAGTAAGAATATATACCTCGACATCCGGAAGAGTGGCAAAATAATTGGCTTTGGTCGCCATCACTTTTTCAACTCCGCCATGAAGATATGTTTGGTTTGTATTGAAAATGATTTTCATAATATCAGTTTTTTAAAAAGATTATCCCATTGCTTTACAATCATCTCCGAATTATATCGTTTTACGTTTTGTTTTGCTTTTTGTCCCATTTCTTTCCTCAGCGTTTCATTTTCTATCAGTTCCATTATTTTTTCTGACAATTCTACAATATTTTCTTTCCGAACTAAAAATCCATCTTCGTTATTTTTAATAATATCAGAAGGCCCGTAATTGCAATCGAAAGAAACGCACGGAACGCCACAAGCCATTGCTTCAATCAAAACCATACCGAAGCCCTCGAAACGCGAAGACATCACATAAATGGAACTTTCCAGATATTTTTTTTCTATGTTTTTTTCAGGAGGAAAATGTTTGACATTAATCAGATTCAGATTTTTTGTGCTCAAAAAATTATCATTTTCTTTGCCGTATAATTCCAATACCCATTCTGGGAAATTTTTATTAACAATCTTCCAAGATTTTATCAATAAATCCTGACCTTTCTGATAAGAAATCTTGCCGACACAAATTATTTTTTTATTTTCCAAAACCGAAGTTTCCTCAGGATAAAATGATAACGGATTTGGTATAACTTCCAGGTTTTTCAGTGATTTCCATTCATTTTTATTTCCGTCCGTCAACACGATAAATTTTGAGAATTTTTTGGCAAGTTTTTCCATTATCAGCCATTTAATCATATTAAATGTTTTTTTTATAAAGTTGTCATTTACATTCGCTTCAATCTGTTTGGAAACGTGTCTTTCATAGATAATTTTGGCTTTGGTTTTTAAAAACTGTGGAATAAGAAATGCTTTCAATCCGTCATCACAAATGGAAATAATATCGGGATTGATTTCGTTTACCGTTTTTTGGATTCCGTTTTTGTAGGATTGCCAATATTTAAGAGGATTTCCGCCAACATCAATAGAATAAAATTTTATTTTTTCACTGAATGTATAAAACGGATTTTGATGTGCATTATTGAGAACCAAAACAGAAACTTCATAACCGTAATCCTCTACCAATAAAGAGTCTTTTATAGAAATTACTCTTTCTAAGCCACCCGAACCGTTGATTCCGTTTGTGATGTAAAGGAGCCTCATAACGCTGTCAATAGGTGATTAACTGCATAAAGAGTAATTTCTTTATCTCTGTTTTCTATTATTGAAAGATGATTAACCAATCTTTGCTTTAAGTGTTCATCTGTTAAAAGTTGTTCGATTTTTTCGGCAATATCTTCCGCACTCATTTCTACTATCAATCCTGTTTTTTCATTTTCAATAATTCCAAAAACGGTTGGGAAATTGGTTGATACAATCGGTTTGTGCAATAAAGCTGCTTCAATTACCGATAAACCTAAGCCTTCAAATAAGGAAGTCTGCACATAAATGTCGCAATTCTTGACATAAGGATAGGGATTAGAATCTGCACCTAAAAGAAAAAAATGATTTTCCATCTGATGATGTTTTATGTTTTGTTCTATATTTTTTCTTTCACTCCCCTCTCCAATCACATACCATTTTATTGCAAATCCTTTATCTATAAGTATTTTTCCGGCTTCAACAGCCAAATTCAAACCCTTAGGCTTTACCAATCTTGCAATGGAAACAATATTGATTTTATCCTGAGAAAAACTGATTTTCATTGGTTTTTCTGATTGTTTCAACAACATATTTTGGTCAGTAATATCTTTTATAATTTCAATTTCAAAGTATTGACGATTTTTTTTTAATTCCTGTTCCAATGCATTTTTTGCTTCGGGAGAAACTGCAACAATTTTATCAAAATTTTTATAAAGCGGAAAATCAAAATTGATATTATATCCAGCTTTTTGATAATCGGTATTCAGCCACGCGTATTTTTTCTCTGCTTGTACAAATTGATTCACAAAATACGTTGACAATCCTTGATTATAGGCAATCGCAACATCATACGATTTATTAAAATCCGAATAATATTTTCCGGTAATACTCCAAAACAATTGTGCTTTGTGAAAATTATTATTGAGTTTTCGTTTCAAAGCAAATTTCAAACGGTCGTATAATCCGATTTTTGGAGGATTTACTACAATTCTACGGACTTCTTCCGGAACAAAATCTTTAAAAAAACCTCCGGAAGAAAAAGTCAGCAAATCTACTTCATATTTTGAAAAATCCAAATTCTGGAGCAGCGTAACCAAACTTTTTTCAGCTCCGCCCAAATGCAGAGACTCTATAACAAAAAGGATTTTCTTTTTCATTTTTCCAGAGTACTTAGCAGAAATTTTTCGGAACGGAGAGTATACTCCGATTGATGTTTTCCGACTTCTGCAAAGTTAATTGTTTTTAATTTTCCAAACTCTTCTTTATTAGAAAAGAGATGTGTCTTCAAATTCATCAGAGCCAATAAGTCCTTCATTCTGGTATTGATTTTTTCTGTTCGGTTGATGACCGCAAACTGTTTTTCAAAAATCAGAGAAAATGCAACGGCGTGAAAGGAATTAGTAAGATTAAATTGCGAATGATATACCAAGGAAAGGAATTTTTCAGGACCTTCGAAATGAAAATTTTTATCGGCATAATCAATATTCCGGTTTACCGTATAAATAAGAAATCCTTTTTCTTTTTTGAGTTTCAGGGCAATTTCTTTCACAACAGGATTGGTATCGAAGTCATAAACAAAAATATATTTTTCCGTGATTGGAGTGATAAATCGAGAAATCCAGTGTTCTTTATCTAACAAAAAAACAGGATCAAGAACTTGAACCACATTATCAATTCCCAATTCGTTCAAAATCCCTACAGCAGAAGTCTCCCGAACGCTTACCGCATTCAGTCTCAATACATTTTCTTTCACAAAAGGTTTTATACTTTCTTCCAATTCATCAATGGCAAAAGAAGCGGCATAAGAGATTTTCTTTTTATCATCGGGGACAAAGTTGAGATAAAACGCAGAATCTTTACCGTTTTGAAAGAAAGAATTCCAAATCTGGTCGCTTCCACAGATGAAAGCATCAGCTTGGGGAGGATTATTTTTCAGTTCCTCGTTATTTTTGTATAAAGTGTGATGAGTCGGGATGTATTTTTGGTGAAAATCGTCAAATACTTTTTTCCTTTTCAGAGATTTTAGGCGTGAAGGAAGTTTTGCCAAAAGATAGAACTGCTTGATAATCGGTTTATCAAATTTAGGATTTGAAACTCTGTTTAAATTGAAATGATTAGAAAGATGTGGTGGTTTATAATGAATAGTTTGTGCATCGTGTCCGTTCTGTTTTAAAAATTCCAACAAAGCATACTCTTGCAGAGATGCTCCATAATTGTAAACTTCGTGGCAAGTGATGGTTTTAATGTGCATAATTAAAATCAGTCGTTTTTATATTGAGGTTGAACATTAAAAGGTGCACAATCAATTAAAGATTTTTGAATCTGTTCTATTATGGATTCTCGTGGTAATACCAACGATGTATTTTTCCTAAACAAATCTATAATTTTATCCAATTGAAAATTATTTTCATCTATTACAAAAGGCTGATATTCTTCCAAATCTACAGAAGAAAAATAATCCTTAAACTTAATGTTATCCCCAAATAGTTTATTTGGAGAATCAACTTCTATCCAAAGCGAAGGTATTTTGTAACTATGAGAAACGATTATTCCGTGCAGAGATGTTGATATGGTTAATTCGCAGGAATTAATGTCTTCGATAATATCTTCTACCGGGTTTAGCAGATTAATAATTTTAATTTCTGTATTATTGAGATTTTTCAGTTCTTCGTAATGAATAAAATGTGGAATAATTCCTAATTTATATTTTTTCCAAATAGTCGGCTTATAAATCTTTGGGAGCAAAATAGCGGGATCTCCATAAGCAACCGGCAGATTGTAATTAAGTTCTATTAAACGTTTTTCTGTATAGCGTCCTCTAACAGCCAAAAATTTTGCCTCACCAAATTCTGCGGAAGCTTTGATGATTCCGGAACCCCAAACGAGAAAATTTTTCCCACTTTTGTACCTGAGAATGCTACCAATTGCCAAAATGACTTTCTTATGGCGCAAGTAGTCGTAAATGAAGTAATCAAGAAATTCGGAAAAATTAATTTTTTTATTCTGTAAATTTTTTACCAAAACTTTCAGATTCAAAAACTTGCTATGATTAAGCAGATTAATATTATAAAAACGTGGCGGAATTCCGGATAATTTCTCCACAATATAGGGATTAAGTGCATCGCCGAAATTCCCAGCTCCTCCGGGATGCTGATACCAATAAAGGTTAATTTTTTTATCCATAAATTATTACTTCAATCTGATTTTTAGTTTATTTTTCAATCGTGCCAATTTGGAAATTACATGAGTTTTTAAAGCCTGTAAAAGTGGCATAAAGTCTTTGTATAGCTTATATCTAAAAACCAAATCAGTTAGTTGACAAGTTGATAAAAACCCTGTTTTAATAAAACCAAAGATACGTAATCTTTTAGATTTTAAAAACTCTTGATTAAATTGATAATTTGAATACTGATTCAACAAATCCAACCCTTTGATATTTTTCATTTGCCGTTGCAGATACCCCTTGTCGTTTTTAAATAAAATCTTTGAAACAGAAGATAAACTTCTTACTCTATATACTGCCATATACTCTGGCAAATAGGCAATACCATTGGGCATCGCATAAAAAATCTGTATAGTAGAATGTCCTCCTAATAACTCTTTTGTAATTTTTGAAAGATCATGTGTTCTATTTTCATTTCTGAATAAAATTGATTGTAAAGGAGCTGTAATATAATTTATAACAGCTTGTTTTGCCGAGATTATTTTGGTTTCTTCTCCCCAATAACCATAACCGTCTTTTTTGCATTCACTACCATACAATCTATAAGACGGATGGCAACATATTTTAATATCCTGATTCTCTTCCAAAAAAACCACCTGCTTTTGCAGTTTCAAAGGGTCTATCCAATAATCATCTCCTTCGCAGCGTGCAATATATTTTCCTCTGGCAAAAGCATCTAACTGTGGCTTCAATTTTTGACTGTAAAGATTTTCCTTACAAAGCCAAAGTCTTATTTTATCGGGGTGCTTCTTCTGATAATCCTCAACTATCTCTCTGGTTTTGTCAGTAGATTTATCCTCTTTAATAATAATTTCATACTCGAAACCTGTCTTTTGCATCAATACACCATCTAATGCTTCTCGAATATAGTTTTCGTGATTATAGGTTGCCATACATATTGTTACCATCGGATTCTTATGAAGTAAATCCCAATCTTCAATTTTATGAATCTTGTTATGAATCTTTGCTAAATCTTCATCTTTACTTAAGACTTCTTTTGTTAATGTATCCATAATAATAAATCAATCTCATTATTAATAATTAAACAATTGCTATTGGTATTACAAGAAATCCTACTGCACCCGTTAATCTTAGTGGAGGAGCTGTAAGTAAAAATCTCGAACGGTTGTCTCTACTGATTTTGCGAGTTTTTATCAAATAAATAATTTTTTTTCTAAATACCTAATCAGTTAATTCTTTTATTTATGTAGTTTTAACTACATACCAACGATATAGAAACATATAGCTCTTGTAAAAAAAAACTTCAATTTTTGATTTAGAACTTTCCATTTTAAAATACAGAGTATTGAGCTTTCTTCTTCTATAAATAATTTTTGCGTATTGATGATTTGTATAATTGTCTATTACTGTTAAATATTTTTCTCCGTTATCATAGGCAATCTTTGGATCTTTTTTAGCAAATTGGCTTGATACACTGGTATTATGAACTCTGTAAACGGAAAAAAAGTCTTTAAAATATTTTATTTTTTTATCTCTAGCTACCACTATGATTATAGACTGATCACCGGCATATACTTTTTTCATCCAGTCAGGTAATTTTTCAAAATTTTTTCTATATAGAAATGTTGCTGTGTGGCTAAATTTATAGGCTAAATAATCTTTTAGCGTTAGAACCTTATTTAACGAAGCAAAATCTCGATTTTTTTTAAAAGTTCCTGAATTTTGATAATAAAACTTATACCTTCCTACACATACATTATAATCCTGATTTTCTTCCAAAAAAACCACCTGCTTTTGCAGTTTCAAAGGGTCTATCCAATAATCATCTCCTTCGCAGCGTGCAATATATTTTCCTCTGGCAAAAGCATCTAACTGTGGCTTCAATTTTTGACTGTAAAGATTTTCCTTACAAAGCCAAAGTCTTATTTTATCGGGGTGCTTCTTCTGATAATCCTCAACTATCTCTCTGGTTTTGTCAGTAGATTTATCCTCTTTAATAATAATTTCATACTCGAAACCTGTCTTTTGCATCAATACACCATCTAATGCTTCTCGAATATAGTTTTCGTGATTATAGGTTGCCATACATATTGTTACCATCGGATTCTTATGAAGTAAATCCCAGTCTTCAATTTTATGAATCTTGTTATGAATCTTTTTTAAATCTTCATCTTTATTTAAGACTTCTTTTGTTAATGTATCCATAATAATAAATCAATTTCGGTATTAATAATTATACCGTAGCAATAGGTGTTACGGGAGATCCTACTGCTCCCGTTAATCTTAGTGGAGGAGCGGTAAGTAAAAATCTCGAACGGCTGTTTTCCTTCAGCCATTTGGCTAAATCGCAAAGCTGCCATAATTCTCCCAAATGAACACCCAAACGGAATAAGCACAATTCGTGTATGGGTAAATTAGTTCCTTTTTTGCCTTCCGGCACTTTTTTCCCAACAGCTTCAATAGCTAAATTATCCGAAGCTATGGCTGCAACTCCGGAGTCAATAATCCAATTCAATAATTTACCATCAAATCCATCTAAAACTGCACAGGCTTCCGTAATACTTTTGTCAGGATTACCTTTCATATTCAATATCATTTGGTCTAAACCTGTCCACAGACAAAGAATATCACCTTGTTCCACCAAAATATTTTTTTTGTCCATTATCTTCATCAAATCATCATAGCCAACCTCTTTTCTCGGAAATTCTCCATATTCACTATACAAGTCGACCAGAACACCTCTTCCCTGTACTCCGTGAAAAGCCATATTTTCCATTCCCAAAGCTTTAGCAGAAGTTTCTAATTGGGCATTTATTACCACATCTTCGCCTACTTTAAATCCATTATAATAAACCGGCTGCTCAACATCATTTCCCATTACATCAAACATCGATCCTCTGTGTGCCAAACTATCCCATTGTGTAGAATATTGCGTATGGAGCAATACAACATCATCCGAACCAATATCAGTATGATTAGTATCCAACTTATTCCACATATAATTAAAATAAGGCTCGTCATTCCTTATCACGGGCTTCAATATAGGTGGAAAGCGGACTTTATTAATAACCTGACCTCCGGGATAATCCAAAGGAAGACTCAAACAAAAAGTTTTACCCTCTTTTACTTCGGCAATTCCCTGTCTGACTTTTTCCGGTGTAATTAAATTCAATCTTCCTAATTGGTCATTTTCTCCCCAATCTCCCCAAGTTGAATTTTCCGGGCGTATTTTCCAGCGGTTTGTCATTTTTTATTTATATTTTACTTAGAACCTGTTCTATCATTTCCTCTACACAGCCTATATAATTTATCGGGTCAATCAAATTGTTTATTTCTTCTTCAGAAAGTTCTTGAGTGATTTCCGGTTCAGCCAATAATGCTTCTTTCAAGGTTATCCCTTTTTCATAGGCTTTTCCTGCAGCATCATATACCAAGTGATGTGCTTTAGCTTTTCCTACTTTTGGAGCCAATCCCATCATTACAGATTCTGACATTAATAATCCTCCTCCCAAATCAAGGTTTTTCCGCATAGTTTTTTCTCCTACCCACAAATTCTCCAATATATAGCATGTATGTTTAAGCGAACCCGACATCAACACAAATGCTTCCGGAATTACCATCCATTCGATATTCATCTGACCAACACCCCGTTCGTGTTCCTGAATCATTGCTGTAAGCTGTGAACTTGCCAATTCTCTCATTTTCGGAGCAATGGCAATTATTGGTTCACAGGAAATGGGATTTCTTTTTTGGGGTAAAGTGGTACTTGCACCACGACCCACTTCAAAAGGTTCGCTCAACTCGCCCACTTCCGAACGCATCAAAATAGCTACTTCATTGGCAATTTTTGCAAAGGTAGCACATATCATTGCAAATAAATTGACTACTTCTGCCCAAGAATCTCTCGCTGTATGCCAGGTAATTGCCGGAATTTCTAATTGCAAATAAGACATCATCAGCTCTTGCACTTCTATACCTTTATCTCCCAAAGTGGCAAATGTGCCTACAGCTCCCGCACATTGACCTACCAAAACCCGTTTTTTGAGTTGTTGTAACCGCTCTCTATGACGTAACATTTCATCTAACCAGACTCCTGCTTTATAACCAAAAGTAACAGGAGCTGCCAATTGCTGAAACGTTCTTCCCGCCATTACGGTTTTAGCATATTTTTTAGAAAGATGAGCGGTGGCTTTAATAATTGCATCTAGTTCCTCTTCAACTATTTGAAGTCCTTTTTTAATCTGCAATACCATTCCTGTATCCAGAATGTCCTGTGTGGTGGCTCCGTAATGAATCCAACGAGCTGTTTCCGGATCACAGGCTTTGTTGAGCTGTTTTACGAATGGCAAAATAGGAAAACCAACTCTGTCAAAATCAGCTTTCATTTCGTCAACATTCAGTTTCTCGATTTTGGCTAACTTTTCGAGTTCTGTATCTATTCCTTGCGGTATAATACCTAATTGTACCTGTGCTTTTGCAAGGGCAATTTCGGTATCTATCCAGGCTTGAAGACGTGCCTTATCAGAAAACACTTCCCGCATCTCGGCTGTGCCGAACATATCACGATAATAATTTGAATCTATAATAGAAGAAGCCATAATTTTATTTTAATGAGTTTGAAATTTCTCTTAATTTTTCTATAGTCTGGTAATTTACTTTAGTAGAATAAATTAAATCCAAATTTTGACGAATAACTTCAATAGGCCAATTCCACCATTGAATTTCTTCTAAGGCCTCAATAATATTATCATCAAAACGCATTTTTATTTTTTTAGCAGGTACTCCCGCAACAATAGAATAAGGCTCAACATCCTTGGTTACTACCGCACCAGCACCTATAATTGCTCCATTGCCAATAGTCACATCTCTAAGAATTATTGCACCCGAAGAAATTAACACATCGTTACCTACTATACATTGCCCTTTATCTTTTCCATACTTAAAGTCTTTTAACTTCTCTCCTAACATATTATAAAACCCCCAAATGGCACTTGTAGTAACATTTTCAACATCATGATTTTTTCCTCCAATAGAAACATTCCAACTTATCGAACAAAACCTTCCTATTTCTACTCCTCTGATAATCGTATTAAACCCTGTATATGTAAATCTTCCAATATTAGTTTCTTGAATGAAATTCCTTCTATTTATAGCTATATTAGACTCTAATTTAGATTTAAGTAGAATAGAGTCATCTCCAATTTGAACATCATTCCCAATTGCTGAATCCCGTAACTCTGCATTTCGATATATTTTTACACCTGAATCAAATGTAGATTCAATTATCCTTGCATCAGTGGATATAAAACTTTCTTTCATAATTATTTTAAATCACATTAGTAAATATTAATTCAACAATAGGTCAATATAATCATAACTATATTTCATAATTTTACCAGTCTTATCAAATATTTTAATCTCATCAAGAGTTTTACGAATTTTGTCTTTTACTTCAAATATATCTTTTCCTTTTACAATAAAAGAGCCTATACGATCTTTACTTGCATTGCCCGGAGCTATTGCCGAACCTTCTGTTTTGTTTGGATAAAACTCAAGTATTGTAGCATTATTTAATAAATTTGAAATACCTTCAATTCTTCCAAAAATTCCTGGTTCCACATATATATGATTTTCAGAATATAGAAAATTTATATCTTTTTTCACAACTTTCACAGGTATATTATAATAGGAATCAATAGATGCCTCAAGTATATCGAAATCGGCAAATAATTTAATTTTTCTAAAATTTAATCCCCCTCCTATTCTCGGAGCAAACTCTATAACGTTGACTCTATCGCCTGAAACAATTAATTGTATTAAAAGAGGTGTATTCTTCAATCCAAATTCATCAGCAATCTTATTAGCGATTTCAATAATAAAATTCTTTGCTTTATTAGAGAGATTAGGTGGAGAGATGGAGCCAATAGAATAAATAACTGTACCATCTTTTATGGTTGGTTTTCGTTTTTTATGCATTGTTATCACTTGAGCTTTACCCTCAACAATAAAGCAGTCAACTCCTATTTCATCTCCCTCCACAAATTCTTCAATCACAGCCTTGCTATTTCGACTTATAGCCAAAGCTTCTCTAAGAGAGACATTTAATTCGTGAATATCATCCACCTTTCTTACGCCTTTTGAGCCATTTGAATCTGAAGGTTTAACTACCAGTGGAAAATTTAGTTCTTGAATATTTACATTATCCAAGTTGGTTGCAAAGATATACCGTGATGTTGGGATTTCTGCATTATACATCCGTTGCTTCATTTTTACTTTGTCTGCAATTTCACTTGCCACCTCAAAGCTATATGGTTTAGGAAGATTTAATTCTTCAGCTACATAACAAGCTGTTGCATTGGCTTGATCAATACATGTCGAAATAACAAGTTCTGCTTTAAATTCCCTAGCAATATTCAGTACTTTAAGTTTGTCCAATGTACTTTCTTGGATATGCATATCTGCCACTGACTTTGCAGGTGGGTTATCTAAGTAATCTATAAGTACAGTAAAGAAGTCCCTGTTTTTTAATTTTTCTATCAATTTTTTATGTGGATTGGTTCCCCCCAAAACAATTGCTACTGGTTTATTTGTCTTTTCTTCCATATTTATCTGTTAAAGCGAGAAATCTATTTCTAAGTCTCTCAATAATTCATTTATTTCCTGAATAGGTTTTTCTCCTAAAATAACTGTTTCGGTATTTTTTCGAGCATTCTTATGAGCATTTTCTCCAGGATAGAGAATTTCACCTGATATTTTTGATGCCTTATATCGTGAAAACAAATAATCCATTTTTTGTAAATATTCTTCATATTCCATAAAAAACCGAATGTCTATTGCCAATATAAAATGACCATTTTTTGAATATTCTCCATTTGTATTCAAAGGTTTTACATCGCCTGCAAACGCACTACCCGACAACAGTCCACTTAAAATATCAATCGTTAATGAGAGCCCCGAACCTTTATGCTCTCCTATTGGCAATAATGTTCCTTTTAATGCTTCATTAGGATCATTAGTTGAATTTCCATTTGTATCCAGAGCCCATCCTAGAGGTATAGATTCTCCATTTTTAGCAGCTAATCTTATTTTACCTCTAGCAGCTAAGGAAGTAGCCATATCAAATATAATTGGTGGCTTTCCTTCTCGTACCGGAAATCCAAATCCAATAGGATTCGTTCCAAACAATGCTTTATCTCCTCCCCATGGGGCTATTGCAGGTGCGGAATTAGCCATTATTATAGAGATTATACCTTTTTGTACCGCACAATCAAGAAAATATGCAGCGGTACCGAAATTATTACTATTTCTTACACTCACTATTCCCGCTCCAAAAGTTGTTGCCTTTTCAATAGCCTTATCTAAAGCATATTTGGCAGCCAATTGACCAAATCCGTTATTGGCATCCATTACCGCTACTACACCCGTATCTTTCAAAAAAGAAAATTCACTTTTGGGATTTAAACTTCCGTTACGTATTTTTTTTACATAGATGGGAAGTCGAGTAATACCATGTGTCCCTTTTCCTGTACGGTGAGCAAATAGTATAGAATCAGAGATAATCTCAGCATTTTTAGCTGACACATTCATCTTCTCTAAAACTTTTATTGTTACTATTTTAATCTTATCAAGTTGTACTTCTAACATACATTATTTTATATTTCCTTTTGCTGAACCAATAGCTTCAGGATAATATTCATCTATCATGCGTTTAACCAAAGCTACTTGTTTTGCACGTTGTTTGGCATCGGCTTCTGTAGTATCCCAACTATGAGTTTTGGCTACAGAACCACCGGTTTTTAAATAGATAGGTGATGCTACCCGTATCATTTCAGGAACTTCATAATGACGAATAAATCCTCCTGTAGAAGCAGGGTTTTCGGTATGAACATCAATAGCGACATCAATAGCTTGTCTCATAGAAGACAACATCTGCAATTGTATATCTCTGATAGGATTTACCGAGTTTGCTCCAATACTTTCTAATAACTTTGCCGAGCAGGGATTACCGTGTCCTGTATGAGCTGATACTTTAAAATGACATTCAACAGGAATTTCTCCCAATTCTCTCATTTTATTAAACACCCATAAACTTCCCTCATCATAAATTAAAAAAGAAGTACAACCGAACTTTACTGCTCTTTTTACTTCTTCCATTGCTCTTACAATTTGTTCCTGGCCACGTAATCTGTAACCCATTCTCTGTCCTTCAGGTGTGTTTACGGAAGCACTTGTATCTGTTGTCGCTCTTGGTCCGATTGCTAAAATCAGCTCTACTTTATACTGATTTGCTAAAGAAACCATTTCTTTAATATCGTCATCAGAGAGCAACATAATGCCCTTTGTCTGTGTAACTCGATGGATTACCAATCCCAATCTGTCTATTTCTTCCAAAAGAGCTTTCATCGCTTTTGGCCCCTGAATTCCGGGAACTTCAAAGCGATATTGTGCTCCGTCCGAAAATCTTTTCTGGGAATCAGGAAGGTTATAGTTGTCTCCTGGAGGCATTCCTATTTTTTCGAGAAATTTTCTACTGTTTTTCATAAAACTATCTTTTAAATATTACTTTATTGTTTGTTCATTATAAATATTGAAATAATTTATGACATTCTGTCTCCAGATTATAAATAATTTGTATTATAGCCTGTGATTCTTCATCAGATTTTCCTGCATATTGTGCCAAAGATATAAATTTATCTTCTAACTCTTCTTCAGAAACGGGGTTTTCGGGTTCTCCTTTGGGGTAGTCAACTCTTTGAGTAAAAACGAAACCTTCATTTGTCTCTATACTTACAATAGCTGCTCTTTTTTCGGGTACTAATGCTGTCAATTCATCATCAGATACAACATTAACTTTTTGAGTAAGAGATAAAATATCTTTGTTGTTAATTATTTCTTCTGTAAATTCAGATAAACCTGCTTTTGCTTTTGCCAAAGATACAGCAATGCTATAAGGAGTACTCATCTTGGCAGAATTTACACCAACAATCTCAGTATGCTCATGTCCGGCAACTCCTAAATAATAGGTTTTTACATTTACCGATTTTATATTCCGAATGTCTATGTTATGATTTTCTTTTAATATCAAAGCTGCTTCTATGGGAGAATGACAATGCCTGCAAGCTGCATAAGGCTTTCTATATATTTTCAGAATAGATAGAATATCTGATTCTTTAAACTCTAAAAATTTCTCTTTAACATTTTCCGACATCATAGACAGAAAACCTAATTTTCCTCCGAAAGTGTCATAAGGACCTTTGAACCCCGAAAATGCCAACATTGCGGCAACATATCCGCTTTGTGCGGCATTTCCTACATTATAAGGTTTTAATTCGGAAATGTCCTTTATAACCTTCAAAATTCCGGAAGCGCTTGTTGAAGCTGCTGCAACAGCATCTTTCATTTGCTGTTTTGTGAATTTCAATGCGGTTGCTACCGCTACCGCAGCTCCTACTGTTCCTGCAACACCGGTACCGTGAAATCCTTTTTCTTTTAATGTCGGTTGTAAAGCCGAGGCTAATCTTATTGATGCTTCATAACCCAATATAATTGCTCTTAAAAAATCATCGCCTGAGATGTTCTTTCGTTGAATCAAAGGTAATAAGGCTGAAATAACCGGAGCTCCGGGATGCATCATCGCAACACGGTGTCCGTCATCAAGTTCTATTACGTGAGAATGAATTCCGTTGAATAGAATTGCATTTTGAAGTGTTGATTTTATTTCAAGGCCTATAACAGAAACATCTCCTGTATCTCCCATCATATTAATAGCATTGGAGCTTTTGGTTTTTAAAATTCCTGCTCCGGCAAGAGTTACTCCAAGATAATCCAATAAACATTTCTTTGCTTCATTAATTACTTCGGTAGAGAATTTTTGTTGGCTTAATTTATAAAGTCCATCAGTAAACTGTTCTGTTAAATTTATCTCCATCTGCACATCCTTAATAACGCGTTGATTTATCCTAATATAAGTTTGAGATAGGATTTTTCATCCTCTACCACTCCATAAGCTTTAGCTCTGTTTTCAATTTTAACCGCCCAGTTTCTATGCGGATTTATTTCATTCATTTTATTGGCTTTAGCACTTTTTATTACGCCTCCGTCTGTACCCAATATTTGCATTGCATCCTCATACTCTTCTTTTGTAACTGCCTGCATGGCATTCACAAACTTAATATGAGATGGGTGTATTATAGTTTTCCCTACGAAACCATTTGTTTTATCCAAAATCACTTCTCTCAACAGCCCATCAATAGCTTCATTAATGATGCGGGTTCTGCTAAGTAATGAATGATGAATGTCATTTTCTAACAAATGCTGGATATCATCTTTCTTATAAGCTAAAAAGTATTCCCATACAGGTGCAGAAACTGTATAATCCGCCCCTTCTCGATTAAAATAATTTAAAATATCAGACAAGCAATCACGTACGGTAAGAATATCGTAAATTGAAGAATTGATTCCCCTTCTTACTCCAAAAATAGAGGAAAAGTCTGTTCCTCCTACTCTGATATTTAATAATAATTCCTGATAGGGTTCAATGATTTTTTTTAAAGCATTCAGTTCTTGTACTCTGGATTCTCTGTATGCGATTGCACTTCCTTCTAAGATTGGCATCCCATAGAGTTTAATTTTTAATGATTCATTGATAGAACAGAGACAATCCAAATATTCTTTTGCATTATCACTATAAAATTTAGGAAAGACAAAACCAGATAAAACACTTGCTTGCTTCGAGTTTAATTTTTTAGAAAATTTTCTAAATTGTTCTGTATTTCTTACCCTCAAAAAAATTAAAGGAATATCGTCAATAGAAATCTCCTCTTCTATGATAGCTTTGTGCATCAAGGTTAAATGACTCAATACATTTTCTTCAGCAATAGAAACATCTTTTTCCTGTATTGCATCTTCAAAACACATTACCATTGAGGTAACATTATCCATATTTTTTGTAATAATCTTCTCTACTATATTCTTAGTTCCCGGCATATACAAAGTCCCTCCTAAGCAATATTGGAGTAGATTCTTTTCTGTATTTTTATTAAACGCCACAGGTTCTTTAAAAAACTTAAAATCGGGATTATATTGATTATGCTTCATAATAAAAAAATATAATTTTAAAGATACTTTCAGGCAACAAAAATGCTTGTAGAGAACAATTGATTTACAGATTGCTATTTTATAATATTTCTACAAATCATCTCCACCTCTTCCAAAGTCAAATCATAATACAAAGGTAAACATAAAACTCTTTTGGCAATATCATCTGTTATTGGAAGGTTCTTTGGTTCCAAATAAGGTAGCGATGATGCCAAACTCGGATAGAAATAACGTCTTGTCTGGATATTATTTTCATTCAGCAAAGCAACAACTTTTAATAATTG
>CAYSQR010000007.1:0-10136 GCA_964433195.1 uncultured Kaistella sp.
CTTCCGCAGGTGCAGCTGCAGCTTCCGAAAATATGATTTACCAAGGTTCGAGCAGCGAAGCATTGCTGAAAGGCGAAATAAAAACCACACAAGGTTTAGGTTTTATAGAAAACGTAATTATCGATACTCATTTTGTTCAGAGAGGAAGAATAGGAAGATTGTTTCAGGCAGTAGTGAATAATCCGCGAACTTTGGGAATTGGTTTAGGTGAAGATACCGGACTTTTCATTCATAATGATATGATGACTGCGATTGGTTCCGGATTGGTAATTTTGGTGGACGGAAGATATATTAAAGACACCAATCTTACAAACATTCAGCTTGGCGAACCGATTTCTATTGACAATCTCATTGTCCACGTAATGTCGATGAATGATTATTATGATTTGAACACCAAAGAACTTACCATCGTAAATTCACAATACAACCAGATTCCGCAGGATAATTGAGTTTGAGAGTTTGATGCTTGATGTTTGATGATGGATTTGAAATGTACGCTTAAATGTAGAAATTTTATTTCTCTTAGAGCCTGTTTAAATTTGTTAAAAAAAATATTTAAAGCTTTATTTTTCTCGCAGATGATACAAATGACGTAGTTAGCTGTAATTGCAAAACCAAAATTCTGTATAAAAAGAAAATGAGAAAAATAATACTTTTTATAATAATAATTCTGACTTTAAATTCTTGTTTTTTAGCAATTACTGGTGCTCCTCACAATCATTCTTATAAAGAAATTAACGGAAATAATGAATTGAATTTAATCGTTCATTGTATGTATCTGAATAAAACATTTGAAATAAGAAATGCTAATCCAAACGATTCACTTTACATTAAATCTTCAAGTTTCAAAAATCCAAGTGAAAAAAAATCTTTGAATGGCAAAATACGAACTGATTCGATAAGATATTATAATTGGCGAATTTTAGACGGGAAATATCATAAAAACCTAATGAAAGATACAATTGAAATAATAGATATCACAAACCAAAATAATCAAAAAGTTTATAAATTCATTGCTGAGTTTAAAAGTAATAAAAATTAATTATTGCAACTACAGCTAACATAGTATTTGCAAAATGCGGGGTGAAGTTTTGAGTTGAGATTTCTGTAACTTTTATCCGCATATATTTTTCCGTTCACGATATTTTTTCTAATTTAGTTCACGGAAAAAATATCTGCTCCGATTGGTTAAAATTGAACTTTCAGTTCTATTTTTCCCGCACTTCGCAAATACTTTTTCCGATTAACATTAAAAAAAATCTGCGTAATCAGCCAAATTAGCGAGAACTTATGAGAGATTCAAAAAACGAAAAATATTTTTTTATAAAACATTTTTATAAAAAAAATAATTAAATAAAATTTAAACAGGCTCTTAATCATTTAGAATTAATTTTATCTTAATAACTCAATTTTCTTAATGGTTTGAATATGAACTTTGAACCTGAAACAAAAAAAACAATGAAACTAATCATCCACGGTGGATTTTTTTCCGAAAGCGACCAAAGCAATGAAGTGAAAGCTGCCAAACAAAATTCGCTGAAAGAAATTACCCGAAAATCTTTTGAATTTTTACAAAAACATTCTGCGGAAGAAACCGCAGTTTATGCCGTTTCATTGCTGGAAGACGATGAATTGTACAATGCAGGAACCGGTTCGCAAATCCAAAGCGACGGAAAAATAAGAATGAGTGCTTCTTTAATGAATGGTGAAACACAGAAGTTTTCGGGAGTCATCAATATCGAAAATATAAAAAATCCCATCAAAGTTGCACAGGTTTTAATGAAAGAAGACGACCGTGTTCTCGGAGGAAACGGTGCAAAAAAATATGCCGCCGAAAATGGTTTTGAAGATTTTTCAACAGAAATCCCACAACGCAGAAAAGAATACGAAGCAAAACTGAAAAACGGAGGAAAAGGAACAGTCGGTTGTGTTGTCCTCGATAAAGAAGGGAAATTAGCTGCTGCAACTTCTACCGGTGGAAAAGGTTTTGAGCTCGTTGGAAGAATTTCGGATTCTGCAACAGTTGCCGGAAATTACGCAAACCAATATTGTGCGGTAAGCTGTACCGGAGTTGGCGAAGATATTGTAAGCAACGCAACTGCCGCAAAAATAGTAACAAGAGTTACAGACGGAATGTCCTTGGAAAACGCTTTCCTGAAAACCTTTGATGAACTGAAAGAAATCGACGGTTTTGCAGGTGCAATTGCAATTGACAAAGACGGAAATATCTTTCATAAAGATTCTTATCCTACGATGGTTTTTGCAAGTTTCGACGGCGAAAATTTTGAAGTTTTTGAGTAATTTTTAGTATTCAAACAAAACACTTCCCCAAGTAAAACCACTTCCGAAAGCGGAAAGTAAAACCAAATCTCCTCTTTTTATTTTCCCTTGTTCTATCGCTTCGCTCAAAGCAATCGGGACGGAAGCGGCGGTAGTGTTTCCGTATTTCTGGATATTGTTGAAAACCTTTTCATCCGGCAAACCAAATTTCTGCTGTACGAACTGTGCAATCCGTAAGTTTGCTTGATGCGGAATAAACATATCCAAATCCTCAACCGATTTTCCTGCGGATTCCAACGCTTCTTTCATCGTTTCGGGAAATCTTGTTACGGCGTGTTTGAAAACAAAATTCCCGTTCATATAAGGATAAATTTCCGAGTTGGTTACACTTCCCGGTTCTCTCAAGACACGGTCGCTCCAACCAAATTTTGTTCCCGGATATTTTACGACAAGTTCTTCGGCATATTTCCCTTCGGAATGCATATTTGTTGATAGAATATCTCCCGAATTTTCATTTTCGGAAGCGGACAAAACAATTGCTCCTGCTCCATCTCCGAAAATCACGGAAACACCTCTTCCTTCATCAGAAAAATCCAGTCCGAAAGAATGAATTTCCGCACCTACAACCAAAATATTTTTATATTGATTTGATTTGATAAAGGCATTTGCAACACTCATTGCATAGACAAAACCGGAACACTGGTTTCTCACATCCAATGCACCAATTGTATCGCAACCGAGCATTTCCTGCAACAAAACGCCACATCCGGGAAAATAATAATCGGGAGAAAGGGTGGCGAAAATAATATAGTCGATATCTTTTGCAGAAATTCCTGCATTTTTAATGGCGATTTCCGACGCTTTGAAACCCAGATAAGCGGTGGTTTCTTCGGAATCGGTTCGGTTTTTCCGGTGATGACGTTCTTTGATTCCGGTTCTTTCGGTAATCCATTCGTCATTGGTATTCATCATTTTAGACAAATCATCATTGGTGACGGTATTTTCCGGTACGAAATGTCCGATGCCTTTAATAATACTTTTTATCATAGAAATTTAGAAGTTTGTAACAAAGATAAATTTTATTTAGTACATAAAAAATTTTTAGATTTGAAAAATAAATTTACCCTACATTTGCGAAATGCCTATTGAAACATTATACAGAAACGACCATTGCGAATGGATTGATGTGGAAAGTCCTGCTTCGGAAGATTTGGAGTTTTTACACGAAAAATACCAAATCGATTCTTTGCTTCTGGAAGATACAACCGATCCGAACCACCTTCCGAAATATGAAGAAAGCGGAAACGTAAAGTTTTTTCTGATGCGTGAAAATACGGAACTGGAAAGGAAAAACCTGAACACGATAAGTGACATCAGTACGAAACTGGGCGTTTTCTTAATGAAAGATAAAGCTATCATCATCACGATTCACCGTATGAAAAACAGGAGCATCTATGAACTGAAAAAAGAAGTTTCCTCTTTGCAGGAAGAGATTTCAGCAGATACTATTGCTCTGAAACTTGCTCTGAAAGTGATGAAATCTTTCGATGACGAATCTACCAATTTGATGGAAACAATGGATAATATCGAAAACGAAATTTTCCTGAAAAACACCAATAATTCTACCCAAATCAGGCGGCTTTATAAGCTGAAAAGAAAATCCGGACTGAATGCAAGAATCCTTAATATCTCTACAGATTGGGTAGATAAATTCAAAATCCTGAAACTGGGAGATTCCGAAATTACGGATTTGAAAGACAAGCATAAAGATGTGATTGCAGATTTCGACCATCTGAATTCACAAATTACCAATCTTATTTCGATGTTTCTGGCAATGAGCGATCAGAAAGCAAATCAGGTAATGAAAGTTCTGGCAATTTATTCGATGTATTTTTTGCCGATTACTTTTATTGCAGGAGCTTACGGAATGAATTTCGAAATTATGCCCGAACTGAAATTACCTTATGGATATTATCTTACCTTGGGATTTATGATGGCAATTGTCATCGTAACTTTCGTTTATGTAAGGAGAAAAAGATGGTAATTCAAATATAACCTACTCTATTTTACCAAATCCAAATCCGGTTGTGCATATTTGTGAACACACATATACAATGTCGTTTTGGTATGGAAAACTCCGTCGATACCTGCAATTTTCAGGTTTACCAATTGATGCAGCTGTTCATTGTTCTTGCTCATAATATCTACTTCGATGTCAAATTCTCCTGCAGTATTTGCAAGAAAACTTACTTCCGGCATTTGCATTAATTTTTCGATTACTTTCGGAATCAGATTTGCAGGACGCACAGAAACTGCAATACTTGCATACGCATTGAAACCCACATTCTGCGGATTGATTCTTCCCACAATCTGAATCGTTTTTTCCTCGATTAGTTTGGTAACACGTGTTCTTACATTGCTTATCGAAACTTTTAGTTTATCGGCAATTTCCGTGAAAGAAGCACGTCCGTCTTTCTGCAATTCTTTTAGGATTAAAAAATCCAGCTCATCTAATTTAGGTTCCATTAAAAACAAAATTTACACAAATATAATTAATTTTCGCAAAATCTTTTAGAATGATTATAAATAATAAAATTATTTGCAGAATAATAAAATTGTTGATAGATTAGCGTTTTATTAAAATTTTTATAAAATTATCAATTAAAATGTCAAATAAATACGGAAAAATCAAAAATTACATCAGCGGAAATCTTATGGATACCGTTACAAACCGATGGTTGAATGTGGAATCTCCACTTACAGGAGAAGTAATAGGAGAAGTTGCAGTCTCTTCAAGAGAAGATTTGGATAAAGCGGTAGAAGCTGCAAAATCAGCATTCGAAAGCTGGTCGAAAAAACCGATAAAAGACAGAGTTCAGGTAATATTTAATTACAGAAATCTTTTACAGGAAAATATGCAGGAACTTTCGGAATTGGTTCAGGAAGAGAACGGAAAAACCTTTGATGAAGCCAGAGCTGAAGTAGAAAAAAGTATAGAACTTTGTGAGTTTGCGGTTTCACTTCCGCAGCTTACGCAAGGAGAAATCCTTGAAGTAAGCAGAGGTGTGGAATGCAGAACGGAATATGCACCTTTAGGTGTGGTTGCTTCTATTGTTCCGTTTAATTTTCCGTCGATGGTTCCGAACTGGACGATTCCGAATGCAATTGCTCTCGGAAATTGTATGATTCTGAAAACATCTGAGCTTGTTCCGCTCAGTGCGATGAAAATTGCCGAACTTTTGAAAAAAGCCGGACTTCCCGACGGTGTTTTCAATATTGTTCACGGTGAAAAAGAAATTGTAGAAGCAATCTGTGATCATCCCGATATTCAGGCGGTTTCGTTTGTCGGTTCTACGAAAGTGGCGAAAATTGTTTATCAGAGATCAACTTCTAATCTTAAAAGATGCCTTGCTTTAGGAGGTGCAAAAAATCACTTATTGGTTTTACCGGATGCAAATCCTGAAATGACTGCTGCAAATGTAACTGCATCAATGTCCGGTTGTGCAGGACAGCGTTGTATGGCGGCTTCAGCAATGGTTGCAGTTGGACAAACAGACCATATTATTGAAAAAATGGTAGAAGATGCCAAGAAAATCGTTCCGGGAAAAAATCTCGGTTCTGTTATTTCAAAAACGGCAAAAGAAAGAATCGAAGGATACATTTCCCAAGCTGAAAAAGACGGTGCTAAAATTCTTCTCGACGGAAGAAATTATAAAGTCGAAGGAAAAGAAAACGGATATTACGTTGGACCAACAATTATTGATTATGTAACTCCCGAAATGTCCGTTGCAAAAGAAGAAATTTTCGGACCTGTTGTTTCTATTATAAGAAGCAGAACTTTGGATGAAGCTTTGAAAATTGAAAACGAAAATCCTTACGGAAATGCAGCTTCTGTTTTCACACAAAGCGGCGGTTTAGCAAGACACGTAATGGAAAATGCTTCTGCAGGAATGATTGGAGTGAACATTGGTGTTCCTGTTCCGAGAGAGCCGTTTTCTTTCGGAGGATGGAACGAATCTCGTTTCGGAGTTGGCGATATTACCGGAAAAAGTTCCATCGAATTCTGGACTAAACTGAAAAAAATGACTACCAAATGGAATCCTGAAGCGGGAATTAATTGGATGAGCTAAATTAAAATTTTAAATTATAAATGTTGAATTTTAAATTTCATTCAACACTCAAAACTCAACATTTAAAACAATTATTAAATGGAAATAGTAGAAAATAAAATAAACAGACAAGAAATTATCGATAACGCTCTCAATTATACGATAATGTCCTGGTCAAAACAAAAAGGTCTCGATCCGTTTGCAATAGAAAGAGCGGAAGGTGTTTATCTTTACGATTACAACGGACAAAGAATTATTGATTTTTCTTCCGGTTTGATGAATTCCAACATCGGTTACGGAGATCAGAGAGTTACAAAAGCTGTTGTAAAACAAATGCAGGAAGTTGCCTTTATTTCTCCTGCTTGTGTTTCACAGGTTCGAGGAGAGTTGGGAAAAAAACTTTCAGAAATTTGTCCGGGAAATTTAAACAGAGCTTTCTTTACGCTTTGCGGAGCAAGTTCCATTGAAAATGCTGTGAAATTGGCAAGACTTTACACCGGTCGTCACAAAATTTTTACAAGATACCAATCTTATCACGGTGCAACAATCGGAGCAATTTCCGCAGGAGGAGATCCCAGAAGATTACCGGTAGATTCTCAGCAAGCTCCGAATTTCATCCATTTCGATTTACCGAATGCTTATCATTACGAATATGGCGAAGAAAATCTTTTGAAAGATTCCGTTGCGGCTTTGCAAAGACAAATAGAATATGAAGGACCGAATAATATTGCAGCAATTCTTTTGGAAGGCGAATCCGGAACTTCCGGCTGTCTGAAATATCCGGAAGGTTATCTGAAAGAAGTAAGAAAAATCTGCGACAAATACGGAATTTTATTAATAATGGATGAAGTAATGTCCGGTTTCGGAAGAACAGGAAAATGGTTCGGTTTCCAGAATCACGATATTATTCCCGATATGATTGTGATGGCAAAAGGTCTTACTTGCGGTTATCTTCCTTTAGGTTGCGTGATGGTTTCTGAAAAAATTGCAGAAAAATATGACGATGCGGTTCTTCCTTTAGGTTTAACCTATTCTGCACACGCTGTTTCCTGTGCCGCTGCTTTGGAAGTCATTAAAATTTACGAAGAAGATAATTTGATTGAAAGAGCCGCAGAAATGGGAAAATACATTGAAGGAAGAATTGAAGATTTAAAGAAAATCCATCCGTCAATCGGGGATTTCAGAAATACCGGATTATTGGGTTGTCTGGAATTGGTAAAAAACCGGGAAACCAAAGAACCGATGGCTCCATTCAATGCAAAACCCGAAGAAATGGCAGTAATGAACAAAGTTGCTGCGAAAATAAAAGAACTCGGAATGTACACTTTCGTAAGATGGAATTACATTTTCATTGCTCCGCCTTTGATTATTACCAAAGAAGAAGTGGAAGAAGGTTTAGCCATCATTTCCGAAGCCTTGAAAATTGCTGATGAAGCAACCTATTAATTACTTTGTCAAAGTTCAAAATCTTTGACAAAGTGTTAATATCAAAACCTATAAAAAATGTCGGAAACAAATATCACAACAGATTCAAAGCTCATTAACGAAGACCTCGCTCCGATTCCTCAGAACAAAAGAACTTGGGGAACGTGGAATTATGCGTCGTTGTGGATTTCTATGTCGATGTGTATCCCGACATATATGCTCGCAAGTTCGCTCATAGAAGGCGGAATGAATTGGTGGCAATCGGTACTCACAATTTTTCTGGGTAACCTGATTGTTCTGATTCCGATGATTCTCAACGGACACGCCGGAACAAAATACGGAATTCCGTTTCCGGTTTTTGCAAGAGCAAGTTTCGGAACTTCGGGAGCGAATATTCCTGCTTTGCTGCGGGCAATCGTTGCTTGCGGATGGTTCGGAATTCAGACGTGGATTGGCGGAGTTTCTTTGTATCAGATTTTAAGAGTTTGGATTCCTTCCCTTTCAGAACCTGCGGTTATCGGATTTTTTCCTCCGCTTTTAGAAATGATTTGTTTTCTTGTCTTTCTTATTCTCAATATGATTGTGGTGTATTTTGGAGTTGAAAGCATCCGTAAGTTATTGGTTTTCAAAGCCGTGTTTTTACCTGCAGCTGCTTTTGCTTTATTGTTTTGGGCAATTTATTCTACTGATGGTTTAGGAGAAATTCTCAATCAGCCGGCAAAATTTCAAACCTCATCAGAATTCTGGAAATTCTTTTTCCCTGCTTTAACTGGAATGGTCGGATTCTGGGCAACTTTATCATTGAATATTCCTGATTTTACAAGATATGCAACCTCACAAAAAGCTCAGATTAATGGTCAAATGATTGGATTACCTCCATCAATGGCGGTTTTCTCATTCATCGGAGTTGTCGTAACTTCTGCAACCGTAATTATTTACGGAACAACAATTTGGGATCCTGTAATTTTAGCAGGAAAATTTGAAAATAAAATTCTGGTAACTTTTGCAATGTTGGCAATAGCAATTTCCACTTTGGCAACCAATATCGCTGCAAATATTGTGAGTCCTGCAAACGATTTTGCGAATCTGAATCCGAAAAAAATCAGCTTCAGAACGGGAGGTTATATTACGGGAATTATCGGGATTTTGATTTGTCCCTGGAAACTGATTGCAGATCCTTCCGGTTATATTTTCACTTGGTTGGTCGGTTACTCCAGCTTGCTTGGTCCGATTGGCGGAATTATGATTTCCGATTATTATTTTATAAGAAAGAAAAATTTGATTGTAGAAGATTTGTATCAGAACAATAAAAGCTATTCTTACAAAAACGGATTCAATTCAAAAGCAATTATCGCTTTAATTCTCGGGATTTTACCCAACATTCCCGGATTTTTGCTGACGGTGAAACTCATTCCTCCCGATTCCATTCCGGAATGGCTGACTAATCTTTATCATTACGGGTGGTTTGTCGGATTTTTTATCAGCGCGTTGGTATATTTCATTTTAATGAAAAACAAAAAATAAAATCTTTCAACCATCATTTATCAATTATCATTCATCATTTATAATTAAGATATGAGCATTTTAATCAAAAACGGAAATATTATCACCGCTTCGGAAAACTTCATCGGAGATATTTTTATCGAAGACGAAACCATTTCAGCCATCGGAAAAAAATTGAAATATGAAGCGGACGAAATTATCGATGCATCCGGAAAGCTGATTTTCCCCGGCGGAATAGATCCGCACGTTCATCTTGATATGCCGTTTATGGGAACATTTTCCAGCGATTCTTACGAAACAGGAACTCGTGCTGCACTTTTCGGCGGAACAACGATGGTGATTGATTTTATCCTTCAAACTCAGGGAAAATCCCTTCGAAATGCTTTGGATGAATGGAAAGGAAGAAGCGACGGAAATGCAGTCGGAGATTACAGTTTTCATATGGCAGTAACGGATTATAACGAAAACGTAAAACCCGAAATCAAAGAAATGATTGAGGAAGGAATCACCTCTTTCAAAACGTTTATGGCTTACAAAGGAGCATTAATGGTCGATGACAGACAGATGATTGGCTTGATGGAAGAAGTGAAAAAACAAGGCGGACTCATCAATGTTCACGCAACCAACGGTGATATGATCGACTATCTCGTTCAGAAAAACAGAAGCGAAGGAAACAGAGCTCCGATTTACCATTATCTGTCGCAACCGGAAGTTACGGAAGCTGAAGCAAGCGAACGTTTTGTGGATATGACGAATTTCACAGGCTGTCCCGGTTATATTGTTCATCTGACTTGTGAAGGTGCTCTTAATGCTGTTCGA
>CAYSQR010000007.1:10146-12750 GCA_964433195.1 uncultured Kaistella sp.
CGTTTTTGTGGAAACTTGTATTCAGCATTTGATTCTTGATGCGAGTTTGTACGAAAAAGATTTTGAGGGAGCAAAATGGGTAATGTCGCCACCTTTGCGAGAAAAGAAAGATCAAGAAACACTTTGGGCAGGAATTAATCAGGGATTGGTAAATGTGGTTGCGACCGACCATTGTCCGTTTTTCTGGGAACAGAAATTAATGGGAATTGATGATTTCTCAAAAATTCCGAACGGACATCCTGCAGTTGAAAACAGAATGGAACTTTTGTATTCCGAAGGGGTAGAAAAAGGAAAAATCACTTTGAACAAATTCGTGGAAGTTGCCTGCACCAATCCGGCAAAAATCTTCGGAATGTTTCCGAAAAAAGGAACAATTTCCGTTGGTTCCGATGCGGATTTAGTGATTTTCGACCCGAAAGAAAAACATACGCTTTCTGCTTCAACGCACCATATGAATGTTGATTACAGCGGATACGAAGGTTGGGAAGTTACAGGAAAAGTAAAAACTGTTCTGCTTCGAGGAAAAGTAGCGATTGATAATAACAAATGTCTTGTAGAAAAAGGTTACGGACAATTTATTAAACGAAATAAAGCTTTGGATAAAATTTAAAAACTATTTTAAATGATGAATGATGAATTTTAAATGAAGTCATTCAAAACTTAACATTCAAAATAAGAAAATAGTAATGGATAATACAGAACAAGAGCATTTAGAAAAGCCGGAAATTCCAAATCCGGAAAGTTCTGCTGATGAAATTATCCCAAAAAATGAGCAAAAAACGATAACCCAAAACCAAGAAACTGAAAATATGGAAGTGCATCATCATCCGAAAGTAGAAAAGAAAAACTTCAAAGAATATTTTTTGGAATTTCTGATGATTTTTCTTGCAGTAACAATGGGGTTTTTTGCAGAAAATATCCGTGAACATTTTACAGAGAAAAAAATTGCACGGCAAAATCTTGAAGCATACAGAAACGACCTTTTGCAACACAAAGAACATTATGAAGAAAAAATTGCAGATTTTAACATAATCCTGCCGGTATATGACAGCATCGTTTCCATTTTTTATGAAAAGAAAGAGAATAAGGAATTACCTGTTTTAAGCCGCTTTATGTTACAAGGCCAACTAAATAATGTAGTTATCATAAACACGCCTACTTATGAGCAGCTTATCAGTTCGGGTAGCTTACGGTTTATTGATAATAAGAAACTGAAAGCAAATATGGCAAGTTATCAGGCGAAAATAAACGCTTATATCAATTACAATGACAGGATGATTACTACGCTAAATAATCAGGTAGGAGAACTTGGAAAGATAATAGATACCCACGATTTATTCAACAGAGAAAATAATTTTCAAATTTATACTCCGGAAATGCAGCCATTTTCCCTGTCTGCCGAACAACGCAGATTTATCATTGCATATTATAAGCTTTATTCAGTACAGTTTCAAGCCGGTTTACAGTGGATGAAGCATATGCACGTAAGCAATACAGATTTACTCAAATCGCTTGATGAAGAATTGAAAAAATAAAAATTAAAAACATTTAAATAAACCCATTCAAAATTCAACACTCAACATCCAAAATAAAAACAATGAGCAGAATTATAAAATCTGGATTAATACAGCTTTCTCTTCCAAAAACCGAAGGAGAAGGAACCATTGACGAAATAAAGCAGGCAATGCTGGAAAAGCATCTTCCTTACATTGATGAAGCCGGACAAAAAGGAGTGCAGATTCTTTGTTTTCAGGAGATTTTCAATACCCCTTATTTTTGTCCCGGACAAGACCCGAAATGGTATGAATCTGCAGAAACGGTTCCAGGTCCTACTACGGATCTGATGTCGGAATATGCCAAAAAATATCAGATGGTTATTGTGGTTCCGATATATGAAGAAGACGGAGCAGGAATTTTATACAATACCGCCGCTGTGATAGATGCAGACGGAAAATATCTTGGAAAATACCGAAAACACCACATTCCGCAAACAGGCGGTTTTTGGGAAAAATATTTCTTCAAGCCGGGAAATCTCGGATATCCGGTTTTTCAGACGAAATATGCAAAAGTAGGAGTTTACATTTGTTATGACCGCCATTTTCCGGAAGGAGCGAGAGCTTTAGGTTTGAACGGAGCCGAAATCGTTTACAATCCTTCGGCAACAACTGTCGGACAATCCCAATATTTATGGAAACTGGAACAACCAGCACATGCTGTTGCAAACGGATATTTTATGGGCTGCATCAATCGTGTCGGAATAGAAAAACCCTGGAATCTCGGGAAATTTTACGGAACCTCTTATTTCGTAAATCCGTTGGGAGAAATTTTTGCCTGTGCTTCCGAAGATAATGATGAGCTTTTAATTGCAGAATTCGATTTGGATTTGATAGATCAGGTTCGTTCCAAATGGCAGTTTTATCGAGACAGAAGACCCGAAACTTATGATGATTTGACAAAACTTTAATTCACTTTGCCAAAGTTCAGAATCTTTGACAAAGTTTAAAATTAAAACCAACAACTGAAACTAAAAAATTATGATAGCAGACAAACGTTTAACCACCGAACAATACCAGCAAAATTTTGCGGACATTCATCCTCCTTTTG
>CAYSQR010000007.1:12850-29860 GCA_964433195.1 uncultured Kaistella sp.
CGTTTAACCACCGAACAATACCAGCAAAATTTTGCGGACATTCATCCTCCTTTTGAAAACAGAGAAGGAGCGATAATCGAAGCAAACCGCTGCATAATGTGCTATGACGCACCTTGCACAAAAATGTGTCCTACACATATCAACATTCCGAAATTCATTAAGCAGATTGCAACAGACAATGTGAAAGGTTCTGCTCACACCATTTTTACGGATAATATTATGGGAGCAAGCTGTTCCAAAGTTTGTCCGGTAGAAAAATTGTGCGAAGGTTCCTGCGTTTACAATCTGCTTCACGAAGAACCGATTCAGATTGCACGTTTACAGAGATATTCCACAGAAAAAGCAATGGAAAACAATTGGCAGCTTTTTGAGAGAAAACCTTCTCTCGGAAAAAAAGTTGCTGTTGTAGGAGCCGGACCAGCCGGACTTTCCTGTGCATTCTATCTTTCAAAAGAAGGTGCGGATGTTACGATTTTTGAAAAAGAACCGAAAGGTGGTGGTTTGATGACTTACGGAGTTGCCGCTTACAAAGTAACACCGGAGTTTTGCGAGGAAGAAGTGAAATACATTACTTCTATTGGAGGTATTGAGATTAAATACAATCAGGAACTCGGGAAAGATATTCAATTGAAAGATCTGCAGGAAAATTTTGATGCAGTTTTCTTGGGAATCGGAGTTGGCGTTGCAAGACAATTGGATATTAACGGGGAAAATTCTGCGGGGGTGGAAGATGCGATTTCTTACATTTATAATTTGAGAACTAATGATTTTTCCGAAATTCCTGTCGGAGACAAAGTAGCGGTGATTGGTTTGGGAATGACGGCGATAGATGCGGCAACTCAGGCAAAAAGATTAGGAGCAAAAGATGTTACCATCGTTTACAGAAGAACGGAAAACGAAAAACCCTGCACCGATGTTGAGCTGGATATTGCAAAATTAGATGGCTGTAATCTGGAATATCTCGCTGCTCCGAAAGAAATTATTTCCGAAAACGGAAATGTAAAAACCTTGGTTTGCAGCAGAATGAAATTAGGAGAAGCTGATGCTTCCGGAAGAAGAAGTCCTGTTGATACGGGAGAAACTTTCGAGATTGATTGTGATATGGTCATCAAAGCAGCCGGACAAACTCCTTTTGAAGATTTAATTAAGAATTACGAATTACAAAATACGTATGGAAAAGTTTCCGTCAATTCTGTTTACCAAACCAATTGGAAAGGTGTATTTGCAGGAGGAGACTGCATCAACGGAGGAAAAGAAGTTGTAAATGCCGCACAAGACGGAAAATTGGCGGCTCGTTCCATATTGGAATATATGATGAACTAATCTTATTATTATGAATATTGAATGCTAAATTTTGAATGAAATAATATTCAACATTTAACACCCAACATTTATCATTAAACATTTAAAATAAAAATTATGGCAGATATATCTTGTGATTTTTTAGGCATAAAATCCCCGAATCCTTTTTGGCTGGCTTCAGCGCCGCCGACGGACAAAAAAATAAATGTAATGCGTGCTTTCGAAGCAGGATGGGGCGGAGTTGTCTGGAAAACTCTGGGTTCTCAGGTAAAAAACGTTTCTTCCCGATATTCCGCAATCAATTTCAACGGACAACGTGTTGCAGGTTTCAATAATATCGAATTGATTTCCGATCGTCCTTTGGACATTAATTTAAAGGAAATCGTAGAAGTAGTAAAAGAATTTCCTGATCGTGCAATGATTATTTCCTTAATGGCAGATAACGACAAAAAAAGTTGGCAGGAAATGATAAAACGCTGCGAACAAACCGGAGCTCACGGTTTTGAGCTGAATTTCGGCTGTCCGCACGGAATGACGGAACGCGGAATGGGAGCTGCAGTAGGACAAGATCCGGAAATTGCAGGAATGATTGTAGAATGGGTAATGGAAGCTGCAACTTTGCCGGTCATCACAAAACTGACTCCGAATGTTCATTCCGTAGTTCCTACAGGAAGAGCGGCGGTAAATGCAGGAACCGATGCTTTGTCTTTGATTAATACAATTCAGTCCGTTACAGGAATAGATCTGGATACGTTTGTTCCGAATCCGAATGTCGGTGGAAAATCGGTTTTCGGTGGATATTGCGGACCGGCTGTAAAACCGATTGCCCTGAAAATGCTTACAACGATTGCAAAAGATCCGATTACTTCCAAAGTTCCGGTTTCCGGAATTGGCGGCGTTTCGACTTGGCAGGATGCGGTGGAGTTTATGTTGTTGGGTTCAACTTCCGTTCAGGTTTGTACCGCTGCAATGAAATACGGTTTCCGGATTGTGGAAGATCTGAATGAAGGTCTCAGTAATTGGATGGACGAAAAAGGTTTCGAGAAGATTACCGATTTCATCGGGAAATCTGTTCCTACAATGACGGAATGGGAAAAGCTCGATCTTAATTTTCATATTGTTGCGAACATCGATCAGGATAAATGCATCCATTGCGGATTGTGTCATATTGCGTGTGAAGACACTTCTCACCAAGCGATTTTCAAAACGGACGGAATGCCTTATAATAATTACACCATCAACGAACCGGAATGTGTCGGCTGCAATCTTTGCAAATTGGTTTGTCCGGTTGATGACTGCATTACTATGGTAGAGAAAAGAGTTGCTCCGGATTATCTCAATTGGGTGCAGTTTCAGGAGCAGGGATTGCCTTTGAATGATCATTAAATATCAACAACTTAAAGATACTAATTTTTGCCTTTTTTACCAAATTTTTTTTAAAATTATTAATCGAACTCAGGTTCGTAAGTTAATTAACTGGGCAATAAAATGTTCTACACTACACTCTCTCGGTGGTGCATTCTATGCTCTTAAAGCTGTAAAATTAGCCAATAAGAATATTGAAAAAGAAAGAGATTGGCAGGTTAAAAAGCTAAGTGAATTACCATCCGAAATTATTGAAATCAGACTATGTGGGAAAGGAAAGAATTAGACAAAAGAATATGATAACAAAAAACACCAACTATTTTTGACCACATTACCAAAATCGAAAAACCTCAACTTTTGTTGAGGTCTTTGTTTTTTATTTCAATTAAACTTCCTGTAAACTGGCGTGATTTTTCACCAACTCCTGCTGTACATTTGGAGGAACCAATTGATAATCAGAAAATTTCATCGTGAATTTCGCTCTTCCTCCGGTAATGGAACGGAGTGTAGAACCGTAATCGTGCATTTCGGCTAAAGGAATTTCGGCAAGGATTTTTTGGTAATGTCCTTCGGAATCCATTCCGGAAATAATCGCTCTTCTTGTCTGCAAATCTCCCATTACATCTCCCGTATCTTCATCGGGACAAAGAATTTCCACAGAATACATCGGTTCCAGAAGCTGAGGTTTTGAATTTTGAAACGCTTCTCTGAACGCTCCTGAAGCCGCCAATTGGAAAGAAATATCATTGGAATCCACACTGTGCATTTTCCCGTCATATACCGAAACTCTGATGTTTTGGCAATGAGAACCGGTTAAAGGACCTTCTTTCATCTGCTGCATAATTCCTTTTTTTATCGCACCGATATATCGGTTATCAATTGCTCCGCCTACAATGCACCAGTAAAATGCAAATTTTCCTCCCCACGGTAAATCTTCGATTTCTTTTTGGCGGATGTTCATTCCGGTTGGTTCATCCATTCCATCATAGAAATTTTCAACCCTTATATGAATTTCCCCAAATTGTCCTGCTCCACCGGATTGCTTTTTGTGACGGTAATCTGCATCGGCTTTTCCCGTAATCGTTTCCCTGTACGGAATTTTCGGATTGCTGAAATTCATTTTTACGCCAAATTCTTTTTGCAGTCTTTGTTTTACCAAATCCAAATGAAGTTGTCCTTGTCCGTGAAGTATCGTTTGTTTCAGTTCTGCGGATTGTTCCACTTTTAAGGTAGGATCCTCTTCCTCAATTTTATGTAGAGCAACGATTAGTTTTTCCATATCTGCGGTAGAATCGGCAGAAACGGCTTTTCGGATTCTGCTTTCAGGGAATTCCATCGGACGGACTTTCCGGTCAACACCTTTTGAATTTAAAGTATTGTTGGAATGCCCATATTTTAATTTTACGGTAACTCCCAAATCTCCTGCAACCAATTCATTTACAGGAATTCTCTCCTTTCCTTCGGCAACGAACAATTGGGAAATTCTTTCGGTTTCTCCGTTGTTTGCATTAATGAGTTCATCGCCGGGTTTTATTTTCCCACTCAAAACTTTAAAATAAGAAACCATTCCTACTTGCGGTTCTGAAAGGGTTTTGTAAATGAAAATCGTGGTTTTGTCATTCTCATTATAATTTATTTCCTCGCCGTTTTCTAATTTTCTTGCGGGTCTTTCTGCAGGAGATGGTGCAATATCATCAATGAATCCCATCAATCTTCCGCTTCCCATATCTTTCAGTCCGCTTGTAACAAATACCGGAAAAAACTGCTGTTTTGCTAAAGCAATCGTAATTCCTTTCGCCAATTCTTCTTCGGAAAGATTGCCTTCCTCGAAATATTTTTCCATTAAACCTTCTTCATTTTCGGCGGCGATTTCTACCAAAGCATTGTGCATTTCGTTTGCTTTTTCCTTTTCACTTTCAGGGATTGGTTTCTTTTCTGGTTTTCCTCCGTTTGCCGAAAATTCGTACATTACCATTCTAAGAGTATCAATAATCTGATTAAAATTTGCTCCGGAATTATACGGATACTGAACCGGAACGAGCTTCGAGCCAAATCTTTCTTTTGCCTGTTCCAGTGTTTTCTCGAAATCTGCTTTCGGGTGATCCATCTGATTAATGACGAAAATTGCGGGAGTTGCGTATTTTTCCACATATTCCCAAACCAACTCTGTTCCTACTTCTACTCCGTTTGCGGCATTCAGAACGATGATTGCGGTATCGGCAACTTTTAATGAAGAAACGACTTCGCCTACGAAATCGTCAAATCCTGGAGTATCGATAATATTTATTTTGTTGTTTCGCCAGTTCACAAACATTTGGTGAGAGAAAATCGTTTTTCCTTTTTCGTGTTCTATGTCTGTGTTGTCACTCACCGTGTTCTGTCCTTCCACAGTTCCACGGCGTTTAATCGCCCCTCCTTCGTACAGCATTGCTTCTATAAGTGTAGTTTTGCCACTGTCGGAATGACCAAGCAAAACTACATTTCGTAAATCTTTTGTATTAGCACTCATAATATTTAGGTTTAATTATTTTAATGGAATGCTAAAAAGGAAATGACCTGCATTTGATTTTTAGGTATCTAAAGTTACAAAAGTTTTTGAATTGGTCTTGAAAAAAATTTAATGATTTTTGACATTTCTTACTAATGATTTCTAAAATTACACTAATAAAAAAATCGGGAAATTTCCCGATTCTTCATTTATGACCTTTATTTCGCTCTCAACCTTTCCTTGATTTTACCAATATTTTTCTTGGCAGAATCTTCGAGAATTAAGGACGCACTCATCAAAATTCTTTCGGGCATTAATTGGTCGAAATATTCCGTTCCTTCCCACGACACTTTTTTAATTAAAGCCAAAGCATCGGAACTTCGGTGAGAAAGTTTTTCTAAAAAAGTATAAAGTTTCTCGTCCATTTCTTCGATGTTTTCGGAAACCGAATGATAGACATCGTGATTTTCACACCAATCTGCACTACGGAAATCGGCATCAATCGACATCGCTCCGTATGCAGATTTCCCGATTTTTCTTTCTACATAAGGTCCGATTACGAAAGGTCCGATTCCGAGATTGAGTTCGGTTAAAGCCATTGCGGAATCTTTCGTGGCGAAACAATAATCCGCTGCACACGCAATTCCTACACCTCCTCCTGTTGTTTTTCCCTGTACACGAACAACCACAATTTTCCCACAATTGCGCATTGCGTTCAGCACTTTTGCAAAACCGCCGAAGAATTTTTTTGAAGTTTCCAGTTCTTCGATTTCTAAAAGTTCATCGAAACTTGCACCTGCACAAAACGCTTTTTCACCATCAGATTTTAAAAGAATGGCTTTTACGTTTTCATCTTTTCCGTTGTCTAAAATAGTTTGAGCCAATTTTTCTAAAATTTCTCCTGGCAAAGAATTGCTTTTCGGTGTTCCGAACGTGATTTCGGCGATGTGGTTTTTGAGTTCTGATGTTACGAAGTCTGTCATATTTTTCAATTTAACAATTTGCCATTTTTTAGTACATGACTTTTTTTAAACCACAAAGTCACAAAAGTTTAAATTCTATTTTAAATTTCTATTAATAAAGATAAAATAAGTTTTACAGCAACGCTTATTTTTTCTTTTTAAGAAAAATATTAATTCCTTAAAAGTCAATCTTTTGTGGCTTTTGTGGTTTTGAATTTATTTTTTTGTCATGTACTAAACATTTTTTTATTTAAAGCTAAAATATATTTGTCAATATATAATTCTTTTTCTTTGGATTTGTATTGCTGAATGTAACGTGGATGTTCCAAAACGGTCATTTTATCGAAGAAATGTTCTGTTTTATTGATTTTATCTAAAAAATCGGCGTTCTTTTTTCCTAAAATAAAAACCTCTGAAGTGTCTAAACCCAATGCAATATGCTTTTTCAAAGATTCAATCATAAAGGGTTTTACATCTTCAAAAAGGGTTTTGTCATCGTAATAATTTGCATTCAGTTGTCCGTTTTTGGTATTTTTCACAATTGCCAACGGAAAAGGAGAATTGATATAAAATTCGATGTAGAATTTTTCAGCTCCACCAAATTCCTCAATCATATCATACATAAAAACCGATGAGATTTCGTGGGTTCTTGCCGATTTCATTTCGATTCCGCATTCGCTTTCCAAACGTTTGGTATCGGTAAACGGAACTCCCGTAATTCCCGCTCCGTGACGACTTGGATTAATTCCGATGATGAATTTCCTTTGGTTATTATCATTATAAAATTTTTGGTAAAATTCCGCCATCACGACCAAAGTTTCGGGATTATCAAAAAACGGATTCAGCACCTCGAAACCTTCAGGAAGCGTTCCGGAATATTTGAGATTTTTATTGAATTGTATGACTTTTTCTCCGAAGGTTTTCATTCTGTTAATGTAACAATTTATCAATGTAACAATTATGTGATAAATTGTACAGTATTTGCACAAATTTACAAAAAACATTTTGAGGAATTTGAACGTTTTACAACATCATCGTCTATCTTCGGATTTTTGTATCTTTGTTATATCTCAAAAGCAAAAAACAATGACTACACAGGAGATTTATATCATAGAACCTTCTACTCACGAAGAAGCAAATGCACTGAAAGCTTTTGCAAAAGCATTGAAGCTGAAACTTCGTATTCAGCAGGGAAACACCTCTTTGAATAGCATCAGAAAAGGAATGAGAGAAGTAAAAATGATGGAAGACGGAAAACAAAAAGCAACATTTGCCAAAGATTTTCTCAATGAACTATAATGTTGTCCTTACCGAAAACTTTAAAAAAGAAGCAAAAAAACTTTCCAAAAAATATGCTTCTTTAAAATCCGAATTTGCGGAACTTTTTACAGAATTGGAAAAAAATCCCGCATTAGGAACATCTCTTGGTAACAATGTTTATAAAATTCGCCTTTCCATTGCTTCCAAAGGTAAAGGGAAAAGCGGCGGTGCAAGAATTATTTCTTTGGTAAGAGTAATCAACCAAACAGTTTACTTGGTTTCTATTTTCGACAAAAGTGAACAAGACAATATTTCCCGAAACAACATCACAAACATCCTGAAATCCGAAGGTTTGTTGTAATTCTTAAACCAACCCAAACTGCTCAAAATGATGAGTGAAATGTTTCCTTTGGAAAAGCTCCGACATTTCTTTATTAATCAATCCAAAACGTGGATGAAAATGTTCTGCTGTAGGGTTTTCTCTAAAATAAATTAAATATTCTTTTAAAGTTTCCAGCAATTTTTCTTTCGCTTCTTCTAAATTTTTATATTGAGTTTTCAATGTTTCTCCGTCTTTTAATAACGGATATTTTGCACCAGGTTTTATTTTTTGATTTGAATATAACCAATCTTGCAAAAGTTCTAATTTTTCCGCCGGAATTTCCGGGAAATCTTCGGCTTTCAAATCTCCAAAACCGTTTCCCAAAACTTCTTCCAAATGTTCCACCATCAGTTGCGGCGACATTTCACCAAATTGTCTTTCTGAATTTTCGGTCAAATTATTTAATGCTTTCTGAACGGTTTTTATATTTATCTCAATGAAAGGCGATTGTTTTGCAACCAAAGTAAGAATGGTGGCAACGCAAACAATTTCATCACGCTGATTTACCACTTCAACCAGCCATTTCACAACTCCACTCGGAATATTTCTGCCTTTTACACCTTTATTGATTTTTTCTTTTGCCGTGAGATAAACCGTAATCGTATCTCCTGCGTAAACCGGTTTGAAGAAACTCGCATTTTCCAAACCGTAATTGGCGATAACCGGACCTTTTTTCCCGGAAACAAACAAACCTGCAGCAGCAGAAAGAATAAAATATCCGTGTGCAACTGTTTTATCGAAAATCGTTCCGTTCAAAGAAGTGGAATCGGTATGTGCGTAAAAATGATCCCACGAAACATTAGAGAAATTCACGATGTCGGCTTCGGTTACGGTTCTTCCGGCGGTTTCCAAAGAATCGCCTATTTCCACTTCCTCAAAATATTTTCTGAAAGGATGTTTGTCGGAAAAATGCTGCGTTGCTCCTTGCTGATAAATTTTGGTAATCGCCGTCAAAATATCCGGTGAACCTTGAATTGCGGTTTTCTGCAAAAAGAAATGCAGTCCATTCAGTCCACCCATTTCTTCACCACCTCCTGCTCTTCCGGGACCACCGTGCATCAATGTCGGAAGTGGCGAACCGTGACCGGTGCTTTCTTTTGCATTATCACGATTAAGAACAAAAATTCTTCCGTGCGAAGTTGCCATTCTCCAGGAAGTTTCTGCGACAAATTTTTCGTCGTGAGAAATAATGGAGCCTACCAAACTTCCTTTTCCGCGTTTCGCCAAAGCTGCAGCTTCTTCTGCGTCTTTGTAAGGCATTATCGTGGAAACCGGACCGAATGCTTCCACATCGTGGGAAATATTTTTCTCGAAAGGTTTATCGTTGTAAAATAGTTTCGGACTCATAAACGAGCCGTTTTCGTAATCGGCATCGATTAAAATTTGTTTTCCATCGTAAATGAGCTCGGTTTCGGTTTTCAATAAATTGATTTTTTCGGCAACTTCGTTGTACTGGTCTTTTCCGGCTAAAGCACCCATTCTGGTTTCCCGGTTCAGCGGATTTCCGATTTTTATTTGGTCTAAAGATTTAGTTAAAGCATTCTGAACATCATTAATTAAATTTTCGGGAACGATAATTCTTCGGATTGCGGTACATTTTTGTCCGGATTTCGTGGTCATTTCGTTTCGTACTTCTTTGATGAACAAATCAAATTCGGGAGTTCCGGGTTTTGCATCCAAACCGAGAATCGAACAGTTTAAGGAATCCGCTTCCATATTAAAACGCACTGAATTTTGTGCAATCGACGGCATTGATTTTAATTTTTTTCCTGTAGAAGCAGAACCTGTAAAGAGAACAGAATCACCGTCTTTCATAAATTCGAGCATATTTCCTGCACTTCCGCAAATCAATTGGATTGCACCTTCGGGAAGAATTCCGCTTTCAATCATATCTTCAAAAACTGCGTGAGTTAAATAACTCGTTGGTGTTGCAGGTTTCACGATGCTTGGAACTCCGGCTAAAAGTGAGGTGGATAATTTCTCCAACATTCCCCAAACCGGAAAATTGTAAGCATTAATTTGAACGGAAACTCCTTCGCTTGGTGTGAGAATGTGTGTTCCGAGGAAAGTTCCGTTTGCAGAAATTTTCTGTGTATCTCCATCGACCCAAAACGGAGTATTCGGCAACATTCTTTTTGCCAAACCGGAATAGGCGAAAAATGTTCCGAAACCACCTTCAATATCTACCCACGAATCGGCGTGAGTTGCCCCGGTTTTGTAAGAAATTTCGTAATATTTTTTCTTTCTTTCGAGGAGATAAAGAGCTATTTTTTTCAGCATTTCTCCTCGGTCGTAAAAGGTCATCGAAGACAGATTTTTGTAACCTACGGTTCTCCCGAAATCGAGCACCTGTTCAAAATTAATTCCCTGTGTATCGGCAATTGTGACTTTTTCGCCTGTTACGGAATTGTAGAGTTGCGTTCCGTTTCCGGAACCTTCGATCCATTGGTTGTATATGTAGTTTTTGAGTTTCATAAATTGCTGGGTGTTTGATGCTGGGAGATGGATGTTTTTTTATTGCTGAGTTTAAAAAAAATTCTGTTCGTTATTTTCATTAATCCTTTGAAAAAAAGAAAAATTACAAGCAAAATAACTGTAAGATCTATTATAAAAATTAAATCTGCGATAATCTCAATAAATACTTCTTTGTTTTCTAACTGTTTTATAATTTGGTCATTATCAGCATGTTCAAGAGTATCAGAAATTCCAATACTTACTTCCAACAAGTAAAGCAAAAGAATATTTAGAATTATCAATAATCCCATGCTTGAAAATATTACCTTATTAGAAACTCTCATTTTAAATTGTGATTAAAACCAATTGAATTTTATCACTTTTGAAATTGTGAAAAAATTTCGAGTGTTAAGATACAGAAATTTTTAGTTTTGAAGAAATAAGCAAAAACTTTCTATCCCTAAAATCGCCATTCTGTCCCAGAAATTTTTAGAATTAAATATTATTCATTATTTTTGGTAAAAATTTTAATTAAAATCAATATTAAACAATCATTCAAAAATTTTTATTATGAAAAAAGCAGTTTTATTATTAGTATTTATGATTTGTGGCGGTTTCGCAATGGCTCAAGCTCCTTCATCTTATAACGGAGTATGGATGGAAGGTACAACTCTAAGATCACCAAATGGCAGATTTACATTAACTTATCAAGATGATGGAAATCTGGTAATTTACAAAAATGGAAATCAGCCGATTTGGGCATCCAACACCACCGGAAGAAATGCGGCACGAAGACTGATGTTCCAGGAAGATGGAAACCTCGTAATCTACGACAAGAATCAAAAACCTATTTGGGCAAGTAATTCAGAGAATAAAGGCGGGAAATATATCGTAATGCAAGATGATGGGAATTTGGTAATTTATACGATGAATAATCACGCAATTTGGGCAACAAATACTAGTGGAAGATAAATTCCTTTGATAGAATTTAGATATCTTAAACCTTCAAATTAAATTTTGAAGGTTTTTTTGTTTCTAAATTTCTATCCCTAAAATCGCCATTCTGTCCCAGATATTTGGAAGGTAAAACAGCTGAAAATACATTTGCGTCATATTAATTTTTAAACCTTTTAATTATGACACGGAAAATTTATTTCAGAAAAACAAAAGCTGCATTACAGCTTTTTACGATTGCGATGCTGCTTTTTGCCTTTAAGGCAAACGCACAATGTCCTACGGGAAATGTTACTTTAACCACACAGGCACAGGTTGATCAGTTTATTATCGATTATCCAAATTGTACGCAGATTACAGGCTATTTAGCCATCGGTGTTACATCAGGAACATCAAATATTACAGACTTATCTCCACTCAATAATCTGATAAGTATTGGAAGTTTTATACAGGTTTCCAATACTTCATTAACTAACTTAGGCGGGCTAAACAATCTGACAAGTATAGGAACTGCTTTTATCATTATGAATAACGCTTCATTAACCAGTATAAACGGACTTAATGCACTTGCCCATATTGGAAATGCACTTGATATACGTCAAAACCCTAACTTGGAAAATGTCGGAGGTTTTAGCAATCTGACGAGCGTGGGAGGATATATGTATTTTAATGATACAAAAGTTGTTAACGTTACAGGACTCAATAACCTTTCAAGCGTTGGATCATTTATGATAGTAGATGGGAACACAAACCTTACAAACGTTGGTTTTTTGAGCAACCTTACAAGCGTAGGAGGAAGTATTGCAGTAAGAAACAATGCCCAGTTACAAAATCTGAACGGGTTTAGTAATGTATCCACGGTAGGAGGTAGAGTACAGATTGTAAACAATGCGATATTAAACAATATTTCAGGTTTGCAAAACATAGCCCCGTCAACGATATCCGAAAATGGATTGATTATTACCAACAACCCTGCTCTTTCAGTTTGTAACCTACCTAATTTCTGTTCTTATCTTGCCAATCCTGCAAGCACACATCCGAGAAATATTTCCGGAAACTTAGCAAATTGCCTGAACGAAACGGCGGTAAGAACTGCGTGCGGTTTAATGTCCGTAATGGATATTGATAAATCTAATATCAGCGTTTATCCAAATCCTGTAAAAGGTCTGCTGAATTTTTCAGAAGAAGTTTCCAATGTGAAAATTACGGATGTTTCGGGGAGAACGGTAAAACATATTTCTGCAACAGGAAAGTCGGTAAATGTTGCCGATCTTGCAAAAGGAACTTATATTATCTCTGCCGTTACAAAATCGGGGGAAACCGTGAGCAAGAAAATCGTTAAAGAATAATCCTTATTCTTTTCATCATTACGATAATCCCTTTCCGGTTTTAAATTTGAAAGGGGTTTATTTTATAAATTTGATTTTTGTTATAAATGTTTATGAAACGTGTATTTCTTTTACTTCTGCTGATTTCGGGTCATTTTGCAATGGCTCAGAATTTTGCTGTGGATAAGGAAATTAAGAAAATCGACAGACTGATTCAGTATCATCATTTTGAGACTGCACAAAGAAAAACAAACAGCTTATACAAACAATTAAACAATTCCAAAGAACAAAGAAAATATAAAGCACAAATTTTAGAGCTGAAATACAGGCAAGCACTTATACTCGACAGACAAGATATTTCATCTGCTGAACCGCTCCGGATATTATTGGGAATTACAGATAAAGCCGAAGCGGAGGGTTTACATTCGTTGTCCAGTCGTATTTATCTGCTGATAGCTTTATGTTATGAGAAAGCACAGAATTTGGAATTAACAAAAAAGTATCTTGATCTGGCATATAGAAAAATTAAAGATAATAAGCTGGAAGAAGTTTACAGCACCTATTACATTAGAGTAGGTTCTTATTACAGACAAACAAAAAATATTGATTCGATGTCTTATTATGTAAAAAGAGCCCAGGAATATTCGGAAAAGTATCATAATGAAACCGACCTTATAGATTCTTATCTGTTACGTAGTATACTATCGGACAAAAAAAATAATTATGCAGATTTACTTAAATATGATTTTCTTGTTTTAAATTATCGTAAAAAAATCAATGCTACTATTGACATTGCTGTCAGCTATAACAATATTGCCTTTATCTATTTAAAATTGAAGAATTTCCAAAAAACATTAGCATACAGTGATTCCGCTTATGCTTTTTATAAAGAATTACCAATACCCAATAAGTACTCTTTGGGAGAAGTAAGATATAAGGCGTATGAAAGTTTGGGCAATACGGACTCGGCTTATTATTATTTCAAACAATATCATAACGATTTACAGCTTTTGCAAAAAAAAGAAGAAAAGCAAAAAACAAAAAAGATAGAAGAACAGTATCAAAACGACAAAAAAGAAACCACCATAAAAAACAAAAACCGGCAAATGGTATTAATAGCCGGTTTGCTTGCTATGATTGTTTTCGGTTCGGTGCTGCTTTACAGGAAAAACCGCCAAATCAACAGGCAAAACAAAACCATCAACCGGCAATTAGTAGATTTGTCCAAAACTTTGGAACAAAAACAGGTGCTTCTTTCCGAGCTTCAACATCGGGTAAAAAATAATCTGCAACACGTTATCAGTATTTTGGAAATCCAGAAAGAATCGGTTGATTTTAATAATATCGATGAGCTTATCCGAGGAAACCAAAACCGAATCCATTCGATGGCTTTGCTCCACAAAAAGCTCAATGTTTCGGAAAATGTAAACGATGTGGATTTGAAAAGATACATTACCGAACTTGCAGAACTGGTAAAAGATTCTTACGATAATCACAAAAAGAAAATAACGCTCAACATCAAATGTGAAGTTGAAAAAATTTCGATAGAAAAAGCACTTCCGATTGGTCTTATTATCGTAGAACTGGTGAGCAACAGTATGAAGCACGCTTTCAAAAGACGAAGTATAGGAATCATCAATATTGAAATTTCCAAAAATGAAAACACAAACAAATTATATTATTCCGACAACGGAGAAGGTTTCGACTTCAACATAACCAGCGAAAAAGGTTTGGGAATGGAAATCATAAAAGGACTGATTGACCAGTTGGACGGAACAGCAAAATATGAGAATAACAACGGATTTGAACTGAGCGTGTATTTTAATTAAAACAGTCATTGCGAATGAAACGCAGTGGAGTGAAGCAATCCCGTAGTTCTTATTAACAGATTGCTTCGCTTTGCTCGCAATGACAAAAAAACTATGGAACAAAAAACAATTTTACTCGTAGAAGACGATTTCCTGAACAGAAGATTATCAAAAAAAATCATTCTGGAAAACGGCTATCAGGTTCTTGAAGCCAAAAATGCAAAAGAAACGCTGGAAATCCTGAAAACACAAACCGTTGATTTGGCTATTCTCGACATCAATCTTGGCGAAGAAGAGCAGGACGGAATAAGCATCGGAAGACAGATTCAGAATAGATACACGATTCCTTTCATTTATCTTACCGCTTATGAAAATCCGGAAATCATCAGCAAAGCTGTTGCAACCCAGCCGTATTCTTACCTTACCAAACCTTTTAAAAATGTAGATTTGATAACGGCGGTAGAAATCGCAATCCGTCAATCATCCAAAAATGACAACTTACCTTCGGTTTTGGTTAAAGAGGGAGAATACAATGTAGAACTTCCCGTTGATGAAATCAATTACATCGAATCCGAAGGAAATTATCTGATGTTCTATACCGACGAAAAAGTGTATAAAACCCGAAACACCATCAAGCAAATCTTGGAAATCCTGCCCGAATCTTCTTTTGTGCAAACACACCGAGCTTATGTGGTAAATAAAGACAAAATCGAAAAATTCAACAACAAAAGCATAATAATCGGAGATGCAGCGATTCCTGTTTCAGATAATTATACAGTAATGGTACAAAAAAAGTGAAGTAGAACTTCACTTTTTTCTATTTCAACAATTCGTTTAGCCCTTCCTCTTTTTTATTTGCCCAAAAAATGATTTTAATCGTATCATTGGTCTTCTTTTGAAGAAAATTCCCCTTTGCTTTTCCCAACCAGAGCAACTTTGATTTCTGATTTTGAATTTTTTTATAATGCTTTCGTTTAATGATATAATGAATTTGCTAATGTCGGTTTTCTTCCGGTAAATCTTCATCAACATCGTTCCTGAATGTAGTTTTTCTCGGTTGCAAACGATTCGTTGTCAAGTTTATGTATTCCGTTCTGTTCCTGAAAATTTTGATGGCTCTAAAAATTGCCTGGGAAAAACTATGCTCATCTGCAATATTCTGTCCTGCAATGTCATACGCAACTCCGTGATCGGGAGAAGTGCGGATAAAAGGTAATCCTGCAGTATAATTTACACCTTCTTCATAAGCTAAAGTTTTGAATGGTGCTAAACCTTGATCGTGGTACATCGCCAAAACCGCATCATAATTTCTGTATTTACTTGGCTGAAAGAAACTGTCTGCAGGAAATGGTCCGAAAGCCAAAATGCCGTTATCAAAAAGTTCTTTTATTGTAGGTTGAATGATTTCAATTTCTTCGTTGCCGATAACTCCGCCATCGCCGGAATGCGGATTTAATCCCAAAACTGCAATTTTCGGTTTTTCAATCTGAAAGTCTTCAATTAAGCATTGGTTCAGAAGTTTGATTTGCTTTTTTATTTTTTCTTTTGAAATATTTTCGGCAACCTTTGCAATCGGGATGTGATGGGTGGAAACTGCAACTTTCAAATCATCGGTTACCAAAAACATCAATCCTTTTTTGCCAAATTTTTCTTCGAGAAATCCGGTGTGTCCTGCGTGTTTGAAACCGTGTTTCATCATTTCATCTTTGTTGATGGGAGCAGTAACCAAAACATCTATTTCTCCTTTCATTAAAGCATTTGTTGCCGCTTCTAAGGAATCTATCGCCATTCTTGTAGATTCTTCGGTGGGTTTTCCTAAATCTACATTTACATTGTCTTTCCACAGATTTACCATATTTATTTTATCGTGTTGGGAAAAAGATACTTCTGTGATATAATTGAAATTGTACTGCAGCTTGAAAATGTTTTTTTGATAAGTAAATAATTTTCCGGAACCAAAAATAATCGGAGTGAAAAAATCGGTAATGTTCTTATCTTTCAAGGATTTCATAATGATTTCGGGACCAATGCCGTTGTAATCGCCGATAGAAATTCCCACTTTTATTTTATGATTTTTCGTACTCATTTATTGATAATTAAAGAATTTTACAAAATTACGTTTTTTTCAACGACTTATTGATAAGCATAAAACAAAAACTCCTTTCAGAATTTTTGAATTTTGAAAGGAAGTTTGTTTTTAAAAATTTCTATGAAGCAAAAATTATCTTGCATTCATCGGAACATAATCTCTTTTTGCAGCACCTTGGTAAACTTGTCTTGGTCTTCCTATAGGATCGTTGTGCAAACGCATTTCTTTCCATTGGGAAATCCATCCCGGAAGTCTTCCTAAAGCAAACATTACAGTAAACATTTCTGTCGGGATTCCTAAAGCACGGTAAATAATTCCGGAATAGAAATCTACGTTCGGATAGAGTTTTCTGCTCACGAAATAATCGTCTTCCAACGCTACTCTTTCTAATTGCATTGCGATATCTAATGCTTTATCATTGATTCCTAAAGCATTTAAAAGATCATCTGCAGCTTTTTTGATAATGGTTGCACGAGGATCGAAACTCTTGTAAACTCGGTGTCCGAATCCCATCAAACGGAAACTGTCTTCTTTGCTTTTTGCTTTTTCGATATATTTTCCAACATCGCCTCCGTCTTTTTCAATCATTTCGAGCATTTCGATTACCGCTTGGTTTGC
>CAYSQR010000008.1:0-19208 GCA_964433195.1 uncultured Kaistella sp.
ATTAAACCATTGCCAATTTGTTTTTTCTTCATCAATTCTTTGCCGGTCGAGAAGTCGAGCTTCGATATTTCGGTTTCTCAGAGCCATTAAATTAGAATCATCCAAAAGAAAATCGAGACAGTTTCTCAGAAACTGTTCGTTACCGTAATTTTGTTTCGTCAATAAATCTTCACCGAGAGGAAGAGGATTTCCTTTGTATATCTGGTTTCTTCCGACATCGCCGTCTGCAATGACAATCATTTTATTTTCAGGACTTTGGGATTTGAAACCGGGATAAGAATTTCGCTCGCTTCTCGTGGAGTATGCAGAAGTAAATTTCCCTTGCAAACTCACTGCGAAAATTTTAGGAGAAGTGGGTTTGTCAAACTCGCTCAAAGAATCGGTTTTCACGATTTCAGCTAAAGCGACGTAGTTCGGAACCTGTTTAATGTTCGTTCTTTCGCTGGATTCAAACAGAACATTGGTCTTGATATTTTTTCTTCCTAAAGTATCGATGGAAGTAGGAAATTCAAATTTTACGGGATTGATGTTTTTGGTAATCGGATTTACACTGAGCGAAGTCGAAGTGTCGGCAATTCCGAGCGGAAAATAAGGCCAAAGAAAACTGCTGTATTGCGGATTTCCGGCAACTTCGCCCGAAACAATTCTGATGAGTGCAGATTTTTTCATATCCTTTACCAAACCCGCATTAATCCGAATTCCGTAGTTGAAAAAGAAATCGGTCATATTGTTTTCCACAGGATATGCCATAATTTTTTTCGACCGGAAAAGCGTGTCCATTTCGGCATTTACGGCATCAATCATCCAAAGTGTTTTTCCGCCGTTCATTATGTATTGGTCGAGAATTACTTTTTCGCCGTCGGTAAAACCTTTTCTTGGTTTTGCGATAACGAGAGCATCCATTTTTCTAAGTTTCGGAACATCGGCTAAAGTGAGTTCGGTCTGGTTTTCGGGAATTACGGGACCTGCGTTGTAATTTTCCAAAGCCATTTGCATAAATCCCTGAAATTCATCAGGTCTTAATTCGTCTTGATTGATAAGGATTCCGATATTTTTTTTCTGTTCTTCGGTAATGGTTTTGATGTTGGAAGCGAAATTGTATTCCAGATTTTCGATGGATTTATTGAGCTGTTCCGATGCGTCGATTCCGCTTTGGTTAATGATTAAAGGAATTGAGGTTCCGTAGGAATCGTATTTTATCGCTGCATAAGGAAAGAGGACGATTTCCGAGATTTTTCCGTCTTTCATATCGGGAAGAATCGAAGGTTGCATTCCCATTGCAACCAGCTCGTCTTTGGACATTTTTGTTTTGATGGGGTCGATGAATTTATAGTCGATTTTGGGATTTATCTTCCTGAATTCTTCAAGCATAAATTTCGTTTCGTTTTGCAATTGCCGGAAACTTGCGGGGAAATCGCCCTCTAAATAAACATCGACGGTTAAAGGTTTATCTACTGATTTCAAAATTTTCACAGTAGATTCGGAAAGCGTGTATCTTTTTTCCTTCGTTAAATCAAATCTTTTCGAGAATATTCCGAAAACTCCTGATAACAAAAGGATTGTGAGAATAATGTAGATGATATTTTTTTTGTTCATTTTTTTATTTTCAAGATTTTAAACTAAATCTTACGTGACTTATGTGTTTCCCTTTTACATTTAAAAATTAAAATTATTTTTTCTTCTCCACAAAAATTTTCGCCAAAAACAGACAAACTCCGATGACCAAAACGAAATAGAAAACATCTTTGGTATCAATTAATCCTCTTGTAAATGCGAGAAAATGCTGGTAAAATCCGAGGTTTGAAAGTAAATAATCTGCACCTCCCAAAAGTTTATAGCTCGCCAATTGTTCAATCCCGAAATAGAAAATGAAGCATAAAAAAACACCGAGCAAATAAGCCATAATCTGGTTTTGTGATAGGGAAGAAGCCAAAATTCCCACCGCAGAAAATGCAGCGGTTAAAATGATTAATCCGAAATAACTCCCGAAAGTTGCTCCCAAATCTATATTTCCTTCGGGAACTCCCAAAACATAAACCGTGTAAAGATAAACCAGTGAAGGCAGCAAACACAAAATCCCGATGAACCATACGGAGAAAAATTTACCTAAAATAATTTCGGAAATTTTCACAGGTTGCGAAAAAAGCCAGTTCAGTGTTCCCGATTGCTGTTCTTCTGCCAAAGTTTTCATTGAAACAGCAGGAATAATAAACATCAAAAGCCACGGAACAAGTACAAAATAGCTTTGTAAACTCGCCGTTCCGATGTCGAAAATATTGGAATCGTTCTCGAAGAAAAATAAAAAAAGTGCCCCGATTAAACTGAAAGCAGCGATAATCAGCCAAGCTCCCCAATTTCCGAAATAGCTCCAAAGTTCTTTTTTTAGTATCGCAATCATTTGTTTTGTTTCAGTTTTTTTGAAATTTACCCGCAAAGATAGGATATTTCGATAATTTTTCATTGGAGATTTTTTTGGGAATATTTTTTTATGTTAAAATTGAAAAAGTATTGGGATTATGTCAATAATTTTTAGTTTTTTTGTATCCCAATAGAACAAAAATAATTGTATCATTATGAAAAAAATTTTCCAACTGTGTTTTAGTTTGGGATTTTTCGCATTCGGTTTTTCACAAGAATTGAAGCCGATTGCACAGAAAGTCCAGAATTCACAGAAAGCAAACAAAACGTTTGTGAAGTATAATTTATTTACTGTAGATGCTTCTGTACAGAAAAAAGCATTGTATGAAACAGCCGCAGAAGGTATTACGGTAATGAAGTTGAACAAATCTGAAATTCAGAGAATCAATTCCGAAAAACCGGAAGCATTGGAAATGAGCTTTCCTTTTGAAGGGAAGAACATCACAGTGGAGCTTGTGAAAAATAATATTTTCACTCAAGACTTCAAAGTAAATACCGACAAAGGTTATGTAAATTACACTCCCGGAGTTTATTATCACGGAATTGTAAAGGGCGATAATGAATCAATTGTTGCCATTAGTTTCTTTGAAAATGATGTTGTAGGAGTAACTTCCGTGTCGGACGTTGGGAATATTATTATAGGTAAAGCTAAAAATTCTGAAGATTTTGTTTCTTATAACGACCATAAACTTAAATCATCAAATCCTTTTGTTTGTGGAACAGATAGTTTACCTGAAAATAGGGAAATTGAACTTCCGTCATTTGATCCCAAAACAATGACTGCTAAAAAGACGGAGAATTGTGTAAGAATTTATTATGAGATATGTTATCAACCATACGTAAGAAACAGCAGTAATACCACCACAACCACAAACTGGATTACAGCTATACAAAATAATATCAGTACTCTTTATGAGAATGACAGAATTACGGTATCATTGCACGAAGTTTATATATGGACAACAGCAGATCCTTACACAGGTACTTACAGTCAAAACTTAGCTGCTTTCCGCGTAAACAGACCTACCTTTAATGGTGATTTAGCACACCTTGTGAATTATCCTTCTACAACAAGTGTGGCATATCTGGATTCATTATGTGGAACCTATAAATATGCGTATTCTGGTATTAATATGACATATGGTAATGTCCCTACTTATTCTTGGACAATTATGGCGATGACTCACGAGATGGGACACGCTCTCGGTTCTCCACATACTCATGCGTGCAAATGGAACGGAAATGATACAGCAATTGATGGATGTGCCCCAACTTCCAACCCTACTTTAGCAGAAGGAAGTTGTCCTATAGGTCCTCTTCCTGCAGGAGGAGGAACGATAATGAGCTATTGTCATCTATTGGGATCTGTGGGAATCGATTTTACTAAAGGTTTTGGTGAGCAACCAAGCGAATTAATAAGATATACAGTAGAGTCTAAAGGTTGCTTGGGAACTAATTGTATTACTGCTTGTACCACATCGGTTTCCGGATTAACTATAAACAGCGTTACCAATAATACCTTAACGGCAACTATTGCAGATAATACCGGAACAAGTTGGAAATACAGACTGGCTAAAGCGGACGGTTCAATAATAAGTTCGGGAACTACTGAAAATAAAGTATTAAGTTTCAATAGTCTGCAAGATGGGACTTATTATACATTGGCTGTAGGAAATTCTTGTTCCGGACCGGATGCTTTTGAAGCACGACAAATTGTAATGACCGACGCAAACTGGTGTACAGGAACTTTATTTACAGATTTCGGAGGAGAAAACGGAAACTATGCAGATAATATGAATTTTGCTAAAACTTTTTATCCTGTAAATTCGGGAGATAAACTGAAATTAACTTTTACACAGTTTGATGTAGTTTCAGGTGATTTTGTGAATGTTTATAACGGACCTACTATTTCATCACCAAGATTTACGGGAGGAGCTCAGTTGACAGGAACTACCATTCCGGGTCCATTTGAATCTACTCACGCTACAGGTGCGATTACAGTAAGATTCAATTCCAATTCAAGTGGAAATGCAGCGGGTTGGAAAGCTAATTTTGAATGTATAACATTGGCAACAAAAGAAAGCAGTATCGGAAGTAGCATAAATATTTCTCCGAATCCTACAAAAGGTGCGTTTACCATTACTTCTAAAGACAAAATCCTTTCTTATGATATCTATGATGCTACAGGAAAAATACTGAAAAAATCTGCTAAGCTGAACTCAAGTTCAGAGAGAGTAGATCTTTCATCAAATCCTGTGGGAACCTATATGGTAACAGTAACTACGGATAAAGAAACCGTAACGAAAAAAGTAACGAAATACTAAATTTAAGTTTAAATAAAAAAATAACCGGTTCAAATGAGTCGGTTATTTTTTTATTGTAGAATTTCAGTAAAACTCCACGTAAATATTTTCTCCTACATTCAAACCAAAAAGAGTTTTAGCTCCGTTATGGATATTTCCTTTGTAAATCGTAAGTTCCAGTAATCCAGAATCATTGAATATCGCAGCAGATTTTCCGTGAAATTCGTGTTCGTTTTTCCAGTCGGTTACACATTCCGTATAGCGGTTGTAGATTTTTGACAGAGCCAGATTCCGGAATTTTACAATGAAATTATCAAATCCTACTGCATTTTTTTCAAAGAATTTTTTACTGATGTTGGAAATCACATTCCCAAAATTATCGATGTACATAATTTCGCCGATAATCATTTTCTCACCCTCATTGAAAACGGCTCTCGGAAAAGAAAGCTGTTTCGGAGATTTGAATTTTCGCCCGATTACTTCCGGTAAACCTCCGTTTTGTAGATGAACTGCAGCTGGAGCAAAAATATCGGTAGAAGCAAATTTTACCTCATCATCAAACCTGTTGTTAAAAGTAATTTCGTAAACAGCTTCCGGTTTGATGTCATAGAAAATCAAACTCAGTACTCCGTTGTCCGCAGCAATGAAATAATGTCCGTCGGCTTTATACAAAACACATTTTCTCTCTCTGTTGTAAAAGCTATCTACGGAAATAATGTGTATTGTACCTTTCGGGAAAGAAGAATAAGCGTGTCTTACAATATATGCAGTCTGCAAAAGATTATACGCCTGTATTTCGTGTGAAATATCAATGATTTTGGCATCTTCGTTCAAACTCAAAATCCTGCCTTTCACAGATGCAACTCTGTGATCGACCAATCCGTAATCCGAAGTAAAAGTAATAATAGCCATTAAAAAAATAAAAGCGAGTGGCAAATTTAGTTAAATATAAATATTTTTTGCATCATTGTGGAAAAGTAAAACCCGATATTTGAAATAAAAATTATAATTTTAGAAAAAATATTTAAAAAAAGCAGATTATAAATGTTTGAACTGAATTACGAAATTACAGGAATCGATGCCAAAACTTTCTATGGAGTAAACAACCAATATTTCAATTTAATAAAATCGAATTTCCCAACGCTTAAAATTACAGGAAGGGATTATTCTGTTTTTGCAATGGGAAACCAAGATACGCTCGATATTCTGAAAAATAAACTGGAGGATATTGTAAGCTTCATTTCAAAAAATAATTCCATCACGCTGAAAGACATCGAAAATATTCTCAATATCAAAGATGAAACCGATAAGCAACTTGTTTTCGATCAGGATATTATTGTAAAAGGAGTCCACGGAAAAGTCATCAAAGCCAAAACCAGTAATCTGAAAAAACTCGTGAAAGAATCCGAGAAAAAAGATATGGTTTTCGCAATAGGACCTGCCGGAACAGGAAAAACCTATACCAGTGTTGCTTTAGCTGTACGAGCTTTGAAAGATAAGCAGGTAAAAAGAATTATTTTAACAAGACCCGCCGTGGAAGCAGGGGAGAGTCTTGGTTTTCTTCCCGGAGATTTGAAGGAAAAACTCGATCCATATTTGCAACCGCTTTACGATGCACTTCGGGATATGATTCCCCACGAAAAATTAGAAGGTTTCATCGAAAAAAAGGTAATAGAAGTTGCACCGCTCGCTTTTATGAGAGGACGGACTTTGGATGAAGCATTTGTGATTCTGGATGAAGCACAAAATACTACACATTCCCAAATGAAAATGTTTCTTACCAGAATGGGAGCAAATGCAAAATTTATCATTACAGGGGATCCGAGTCAGGTAGATTTACCATTGAAGCAAAAATCAGGATTACGGGAATCAATGCGGATTCTGAAAGATATTGCAGAAATAGGATTCATTCATTTGACGGAAGAAGATGTGGTAAGACATCCTGTGGTAAGAAAAATAATTGTGGCTTATAATAATGAAGAGCAGAAGAAATAATCTATTTTACTCGGTGTTTTTTGTAAAAAAATTGAAAATATAAAAAGATAAAAATTAAAGTATTATATTTGTCTAATTAATATTAACTAACCCAAAAACCAATTTTATGTTTAAGAAATTCTTTACTTTATTGAGTTTGTTCTTGTCAATAGTTGTTTTTAGTCAAAAGAACTATTGGTCTGCAACAAACGGCGTAGCCTCGAAAAATTTGAAAGAAAGGAAGTCTATGCCGACAGACTACAAGCTTTACAACCTTAATCTCGATGGGATTAAAAGTGCACTTTCCGCTGCACCTCAACGATTTTCAAATGATGAAAGTCTTGTTTTGAAATTCCCTACTGCAAATGGACAAATGACTGATTATATTGTACAGGAAGCACCTGTAATGGCTTCGGAATTGCAGGCAAAATATCCGGATATCCGTTCTTATGTCGGTTATCAAAAAGGAAACACGGCAAATACGATAAGATTCTCCGTAACACCTACAGATGGTGTAAATGTGATGTACTTTGATGGTTGGAATGTAAGTTATATGGATACTTATACTAATGATAAGTCAACTTATATCGTTTACAAAAGAAAAGATTTGGAACCAAACCAAGAACAATTCAAATGTGGATTCAGTGAGGTTGATGATCTTGATAACGAAGGTGTTGTAACTACTTACGGTCTTAAAGAACCTCTTGTAAAAGACGGACAATTCCGTACCTATCGTTTAGCTTTAGCATGTACAGTACAATATTCTACTTACCACGTAAACAGAGCCGGACTTTCCGGAGGAACTACGGAACAAAAGAAAGGAGCCGTGCTTGCAGCAATGGCGGCTTCAATGACAAGAGTAAACGGTATCTACGAAAAAACGGTATCTCTTACTATGGTAATGGTACCGAATAACGATCAGATTATATTTATCAATGCCAGTGATTATCCTTCAACTCCTGCCGGTGGTTATACCAATAATGACGGAGAGGCAATGCTGAACCAAAACCAAACAATCTGTAATAATATTATTGGTTCTGCCAATTATGATATTGGACACGTTTTCAGTACCGGAGGAGGAGGTATTGCCCAATTGAATTCTCCTTGCGGGAATAGTAAAGCAAAAGGAGTTACAGGTTCATCTGCACCAATCAACGATGCATTCAATATTGATTATGTAGCCCACGAAATGGGGCATCAGTTCGGAGCAAACCATACCTTTAATGCAACTACATCAGCTTGTGGAGGTGGTAACAGAAATCTTGCTACAGCTTATGAACCGGGTAGTGGAAGTACGATTATGGCTTATGCGGGAATTTGCGGAGCAAATAATAATGTACAGAATAACAGTGATCCTTATTTCCACGCCATCAGTGTGAATGCGATGTACGCTTTTATCAGTAGAACTACCGATTGTTCGGCTAAAGTTTCTAATGGCAACCAAGTTCCTACAGCAGATGCAGGTGCAGATTATACCATTCCTTTCGGGACACCTTTCTCTTTGACGGGAGTTGGTACAGATCCGGATGGAGACGACTTGTCCTATCTTTGGGAACAAATGGACAATCAGAGCAGTACACAACCTCCGTTAGCAACTGCAACTTCTGGTCCTATTTTTAGATCTTATCTACCAACCACTTCTCCTACAAGATATTTCCCGAGTATGAATTACATTTTAGCCAATAATATGGCTTATAAATGGGAAATGATGCCGACCGTAGCAAGAACTTTGAATTTCAGATTATTGGTAAATGATAATAAAGCGACAGGTAATCAGGCAGCAAGAGATGATATGAGAGTAACTGTTGCGAATGCAGGTCCCTTTAAGGTAACTTCCCATGATACCAACGTAGAGTATGATGCAGGAGTCCCGACTACGGTAATATGGGATGTAGCAGGAACAGCAGCAGCACCTATTAACACAGAATTTGTTCAGATTTTATTGTCAAAGGATGGTGGAGCTACGTTTGATACAGTATTGGGAGATGTGCGTAATACAGGATCGGAATCTGTAATGTTTCCGAATGAAGATATTGCATCTGCTCGTTTGATGGTGAAGGCTGTTGATAATATTTACTTTGCAGTGAACACTTCTCCTTTCAAAGTGAAAAAAGTTTTAGCAGTAACCGATATCAATAAAAAGATATTTGCAATATATCCGAATCCGGCAAAAGGAGAAGTTACCATATCTCTTGCCAAAAAGGGAACAAATGCAGATTATACCATTTATGATGCTTCAGGAAGATTGATAAGAACAGGTAAAATTCCTGTTTCTGAAAAATTAAATGTTTCGGAATTATCTTCAGGAGTGTATAGGTTGGTTGTTTCTAATAGTGGTGAAACACACAGCCAGAATCTGATTATTAAGAAGTAAATTTTAATTACAAAGGAAACTGTACACATACAGTTTCCTTTTTTTATAAAAATTTTTCAAAAAAAAACGTTAAAAATTTGTTAATATCAAAAAAAGTTTTATTTTTGCCATATAATTTTAAATTAAAAATCATGAAGAAATTATTTTTAGTAGGTGCTTTAGCACTTTTTTCAGCCGTGAATGCTCAATCTGGGTTTAACATTGGAGCTCACGTAGGTTTACCATTAGGTAGTAATGCAGGTGCGGTAGGAGGAGCTCTTACAGGAATGGGAACGATAACTACAAAAACTACATCAAGTTTTGCTTTAGGATTGGATGTTGCTTACCGTTTTCCGCTTATGGATAAACTATTTTTAGGTCCTGCAACCGGATACCAAGCTTTTTTAGGAAAAGAAATTGAGGAACAAGGGTCAAAGCTTAAATATAAAGCAACAAGTGTAGTTCCTGTTACCGCATCGGCAGTGTATAAAATTACCGAACAATTTGGAGTAGGTCTTGATTTGGGATACGGTATTGCATTCGGAGGTGAACTCAGTACTATTGATGGAGAAACTATAGAAGAGTATTTTGGAGGTTCTTCTTCTTACGCTTCTGTTTTTGTTGATGCTGTAAAAGAGGCAACTAAGGCTAAATCATCTTTCTTGTGGGCACCGAAAGTTTATTATAGCTTCGGAAAAAGCAGTTTATGGTTAGGATACCAAGGACTTAATACAGTAGGTTCTACAGGTTCATTTAACTTAGGTTTCTCTTATTCTTTGAAATAAGAAGCTTTAGAACTAATTATTATAAAGACCCGGCAAATGTCGGGTTTTTCTTTTGGTTTAAATAGAAAGACAAAACAGCATCACAAAACAGAGAAAATCCCGATTCTTATGAATCGGGATTGTTTTTATTGGGAAACTCTTGACACACGATAAATAGTGTCTCTCCGAAACCGGTTTATCTTCCAAACAAATTTCCGCCCATTCCGGGAACTTTCGGCATTCCTTTGCTCATCATTTCCATCATTTGTTTTCCTTGTGGTCCCTGCATCATTTTCATCATTTTTCCCATTTGTTCAAACTGTTTCATCAGTGCATTTACATCTTCAATTTTTCTTCCTGCTCCTCTTGCAATACGGTTTTTTCTTTGGGTATTGATGATGGATGGTCTTCTTCTTTCATCGGGAGTCATAGAATGAATAATCGCTTCGATATGTTTAAAAGCATCATCCTGAATATCTACATCTTTTATGGCTTTTCCTACTCCCGGAATCATTCCTACCAAATCTTTCATATTTCCCATTTTTTTAATCTGGTTGATTTGCTTTAAGAAATCATCAAAACCAAATTCGTTTTTGGCAATTTTCTTGTTGAGTTTTCTGGCTTCCTCTTCGTCAAACTGTTCCTGTGCTCTTTCTACTAAGGAAACCACATCTCCCATTCCGAGTATTCTGTCCGCCATTCTTTCCGGGTAGAAAACATCCAGTGCTTCCATTTTTTCTCCGGTAGAAATAAATTTAATCGGTTTTTCAACTACGGAACGAATCGTTAAAGCAGCTCCACCTCTTGTATCGCCATCTAATTTAGTGAGAACAACTCCATCGAAGTTTAAAGCTTCATTAAATGCTTTCGCCGTATTCACTGCATCTTGTCCTGTCATAGAATCTACCACGAACAAGGTTTCATCGGGCTTGATAAAATAATGAACAGATTTTATTTCATTCATCATTTGTTCATCAATCGCCAAACGACCCGCTGTATCTACAATCACAACATCGTGATTGTTTTCTTTCGCGAACTTCACTGCGTTTTCGGCAATTGATGACGGATTGGTTGCTCCTTCTTCGGTATAAACAGGAATTCCGGTTTGCTCTCCCAGAATTTTCAGCTGGTCAATCGCTGCAGGTCGGTAAACATCGCACGCAACCAATAAAGGCTTTTTGCTTCTTTTCTGTTTCAAAAAATTTGCGAGTTTTCCTGAAAAAGTTGTTTTTCCCGAACCTTGCAATCCTGCAATCAAAATAACGCTCGGTTTCCCCGAAAGATTAATTCCTTCGTGAGTTCCGCCCATTAAATCCACCAGTTCATCGTGTACGATTTTGGTCATCAATTGTCCCGGAGTTAAGCTCGTAAGAACATTTTGTCCTAAAGCTTTATCTTGAACACGTTTTGTTAAATCTTTCGCCACTTTATAATTCACATCCGCATCTACCAAAGCGCGGCGAATTTCTTTTACCGTTTCCGCAACATTGATTTCGGTAATTTTTCCACGACCGGAAATATTGTGCAATGCCTTGTCTAATTTATCCTGTAAACTGTTGAACATAATTTTTGTTTTATAAGGGTTTGCAAAAATAAGGAAATATTTACGGAATTGAAATTGAAATTACTGTTTCCGAATAATGTCATTATTATTCTACAAAAAATCCTTTAAGCAATATCTTTCATTGTCAAGAGTCTGTTTTAAAGTTTCTTCAAATTTTTATTTTTCACGGGTTTAAACTAAATCTTATGTGACTTATGTGTTTGATTTAGAGCCTGTCTAAATTTTACTCAATAAATTTTTTATAGCTTTTTCTTAATTTTCTAAATTAAAATAAACCTTGTTTATTCTTAAATTTAACATTAAGAATTTCAGCAAGTTAAGCTGATTATATTTAAGGAATCAATAAATTGATTTTTATTAAGTTTTTTAAGCTAAAGGTGCTTAATTCCTTAATGGTAAAAATAAATTACAAATTTAAATAGGCTCTTAATTTTAAACAAATTTTAAACAGATTCTAAAATTTATAAACGTTCTGAATTTCTAAAAAGTAAAAATAGAATTTCCCCAAAATTCCTTACTTTTGCAAGTCTATAAATTTGAATTACAATGTCGTTATCTGAACAGGAAATTATCCGTCGCGAAAAATTAAATAAACTTACTGAAATGGGAATCAACGCATTTCCGGCAGAAGAATATAAAATCACCGATTCCACAAAATCCATCAAGGAAAATTTTGAGGATGGGAAAAAGGTAAAAATCGCCGGAAGATTGATGAGCCGTAGAATTCAGGGAAAAGCAAGTTTCGCAGAGTTGCAGGATTCCGAAGGTAAAATTCAGGTGTATTTTAACCGTGATGAAATATGTACCGGTGAAGATAAAACCTTATATAATGAAGTTTACAAACATCTTCTCGACATCGGAGATATTATCGGGATTGAAGGGGAACTCTTCAAAACACAGGTTGGAGAAATGACGGTAAAAGTGGAGAATTTTAAAATTTTAACCAAATCTTTAAGACCACTTCCGCAACCGAGAACTGATGAAAATGGTATAATTCACGATGCGTTCAATGATCCTGAACTTCGGTACAGACAGCGTTATGTAGATTTAGTCGTAAATCCGCAAGTGAAAGAAGTTTTCGTGAAAAGAACAAAACTCTTCACTGCGATGAGAACGTTTTTCAACGATTCCGGCTATTTTGAAGTGGAAACTCCCATTCTACAATCCATTCCGGGAGGAGCTGCAGCAAAACCTTTTATCACGCATCACAACGCTTTGGATATTCCTTTATATCTGAGAATTGCTAATGAATTATATTTGAAAAGATTAATTGTCGGTGGTTTTGACGGGGTTTACGAATTTTCAAAAAACTTCAGAAATGAAGGAATGGACAGAACCCACAATCCGGAATTTACGGCAATGGAAATCTACGTTGCCTACAAAGATTACAACTGGATGATGGATTTTACCGAGAAATTGCTGGAATTCTGTGCAACACAAGTAAACGGAACTGCGGAATCCCAATTCGGAGAACATAAAATCAATTGGAAAGCACCGTATCCGAGAATTTCGATGACCGATGCAATCCTGAAATTTACAGGTTTCGACATCACAGGAAAATCCGAAAAAGAACTTTCCGATTTTGCAAAATCCATCGGAATTGAAGTAAACGAAACAATGGGTAAAGGAAAATTAATTGACGAGATTTTCGGCGAAAAATGTGAAGGAAATTTCATTCAGCCGACTTTCATTACCGATTATCCGGTGGAAATGTCGCCTTTAACCAAAAAGCACAGAAGCAAAGAAGGTTTAACGGAAAGGTTTGAATTAATGGTTTGCGGAAAAGAAATCGCAAACGCCTATTCCGAATTGAACGATCCGATTGATCAGAGAGAACGTTTTGAAGAACAATTGAAATTATCCGAAAAAGGAGATGACGAAGCAATGTTCATCGACAACGATTTTCTCCGTGCGTTGGAATACGGAATGCCTCCAACTTCCGGTTTAGGAATCGGAATGGATCGGTTGATTATGTTCTTGACGAATAATCCATCAATTCAGGAAGTTCTTTTCTTTCCGCAAATGCGTCCGGAAAAAGCCGTTCCGCAAATTGAATTGGGAGAAGATGAAAAAGTGATTTTAGAATTATTAAAATCCGGCGAAGAATCTCCTTTAAATGAAATCAAAGAAAAATCCCAATTATCAGGAAAAAAATGGGACAAAGCCAGCAAAACTTTAACCAAAAATAATTTGGTAAAAGTGGAGAAAATTGATGAGGTTTTGCTGATGAGGCTGGTTTAGAAAATAAAAAAAGTATATTTGTTTTAAAATCAAAATATAAAATGTTATTGTTTTTGAACCTGCCAATGCAGAGGAATCTAATGCTCTGAAAGTATTTGCCAAAGCATTAAAACTAAAATTTGAAATACGGGAAAAACCATACAACCCCGAATTTGTGGAAAAAATTCTGGACAGTGAAAAGCAAATTGCACAAGGTAAAAGCAAAAGAATAAACAGAATGGACTTAAAACAATATTTAGGGTTATGAATTAGAATTTTCCGAACGTGCGGATTCGGATATAGAAAGACAAAAAAACCGGAAACAAAATCAACAAAGAACACCGCTTGATATATAGGGTAGATGAAAATACTGTTTTTATTCTCTCTGCTTTCGGACATTATTTATAAAAAAAAAGATTTATAGAAAAGAAAGATTGACATTTATAATATAACGAGATTTTCGTTACGGCATTAGCCATCAGATGACTTTGATTAAAACTGGTAATTTTAAAAAGTAAGTAGAAAGATGATGGACTAATGTCCGTGTTCCATAAGGACACGGACTTAGTTCCCTTTACTTACAGGTGTACCAGTACCTTATCAGAGAGTGGATATAAGTTCCGTGTCTCTTTTTTATTTATTATTGTTAAATTCATAATCAAAAGGATAAATATTATGGTACAAAAAACAAAAATTTCAGAGAATCAGAAAAAACCGTTACTCAATCCGATAGAAAAGATTGTTCTGATCACAGTAGCTGTGATTTTGTTCTGCATCTACACATTTGATGTTAAAAAGAGTAACAATTCAGAAACAGTTTATATTCCATCTTATGTTGAATCAATTAGTAAATACAAAGATGTGGCTTCAATCAATTTAAGTCTTGATGTGAAACTCAACGAAAGAATTAATAAAACGGAATTAAAAAAATTGGGCAATCAGATATATAAAAAATACAATGGTAGAAAATATGAAAAAGTATTTATAAATTATCTGATAATAGGAATGATGGATGATAACGGTTCGTATGCAACGACTCATTTTAACCCTGAGTTGAAAGTTGTTTTATATGGTTTATCAAATGATGACATCAATAATATAAAATTCAATGAAACTTTGGGAAATAAATATTGGATTGATGATGGTTTGGGAGTAATCATAACTATTAAGAAAGAAGAAAATCAATATTATTTGTATAGATATTATAGAACATTAGAATCGGATAAAAAGAAATTGAGCTTACACATTGAAGGCAACGAAACAATTTATGAAGTAAAAGGTTCTACAGGAGGAGAATATTATAGGATTAATAATTCAGATGAATTAGAGTTGTATGACAACAATGGCTTAGTTTACAGAATGATTAAGGAATAACTAATCGAGTATGGTTTTGCTGATGAAATTGGTTTAAATATGAATCCTTCAAGGATTTGGAATCCTTGAAGGATTGAATAAAAAGCGAACTTTTTACGGTTCGCTTTTTTTAATTTTCAGTAATATATTGTAACAGTTCTTTCAGTTCTTTATCAGAGAGGGTATCTCTGTCGGATTTGTCGTAAATGGCAAGAAGATAAACTATTCCTTTATTTACCAAAACATTGGTAATTATTCTTCCTCCACCGGATTTTCCTTTGTTTTTGTCAGAAATTTTTATCCGTATTTTGAAACAATTCTTGCCAATCTTCGTTCCCTGAATCGGGTTTGTTTCCAAGTCATCCAAAAAAAACGCTAAATCTGCTTTCAAAGACGGATATTTTTTCAAAAGCCGTTTCAACTGTCTTTCAAAAGGCGGAATAGTGAGAATTTCATAATTCATTGAGCAGTTCTCTTGCTGGTTTTGCATTTAGTTTTCCTTGTTTTACAAGGTTGAGATTCTGCACCGCTTCTTTCAACTCTTCCATCAGCAAAGATTTTTCCGCAGAAATAGGATCGGCTTTTTTTACAAACGCTAAGTTTCTTAACACCTCCAATGCAAATGCCATTTTGTTATCAGGAATTTCTACTAAAATTTTCATACGAATAATTGAATTTGTAAAAAACAAATATACAAAAATTTACGATCAGTAAATTATTTAACTAATAGTAAACTTCCTTTTTATAGGCTATTTTATTATGGAGAGCATCAATAATTTTTGTGGAAAACTTCTCAAATTTTAACCTCTTTTTAACTTTCATATTCCAATGAAAACCACTATATTTGTTGGTCTTTTGAAAAAGAAAAAACAGAGACGGAATTCAATCGAAATTTAATTAAAATTTATTTGAAAAGCTATTTGCCGAAAGCATATAGCCATTAACAAAATTATGAGCAACAAAGATTATACAGCGAGTAGCATACAAGCATTAGAAGGAATAGAACACGTGAGATTAAGACCATCTATGTACATCGGCGATGTAGGAGTAAGAGGTCTTCATCATTTGGTGTATGAAGTGGTGGATAATTCTATCGACGAAGCTTTGGCGGGACATTGCGATACGATTTCCGTTGTCATTCACGAAGGAGAATCTATTTCCGTGAAAGATAATGGTCGTGGTATTCCGGTGGATTTACACGAAAAAGAGCAAAAATCTGCTTTGGAAGTCGTGATGACCAAAATCGGAGCCGGTGGAAAATTCGATAAAGATTCCTACAAAGTTTCCGGTGGTCTTCACGGAGTCGGAGTTTCCTGTGTGAATGCACTTTCCATTTCTTTGATTGCAACGGTAAACAGAGACGGAAAAATCTATCAGCAAAAATATTCCAAAGGTCAAGCTCTGGAAAACGTAAAAGAAATCGGAACAACTGCTGAAAGAGGAACCGAAGTTTTCTTTCAACCCGATGATTCTATTTTTCAGGAAACGGTTTACAACTACGACACTTTGGCGACAAGACTTCGCGAACTTTCTTACCTGAACAAAGGAATTACGATTACCCTTACCGACGAAAGAATCAAAGAAGAAGACGGAACTTCAAAAACCGAAATTTTCCATTCCGAAGGCGGACTGAAAGAATTTGTAGAATACATCGACGGAAACCGTGAAAGTATTATGAACAGTGTGATTTTTATGGAAGGCGACAAAGATGATATTCCCGTAGAAGTTGCGATGCGTTACAATACTTCCTACAATGAAAATCTGCATTCCTACGTAAACAACATCAATACACACGAAGGAGGAACTCATCTTGCAGGTTTCAGACGGGCTTTAACAAGAACTTTGAAGAAGTTCGCCGATGAACTCGGTCTTCCTCAAAAAGAAAAAGTAGAAGTTACCGGAGATGATTTCCGTGAAGGATTAACTGCCGTAATTTCGGTAAAAGTAATGGAACCGCAATTTGAAGGACAAACCAAAACCAAATTAGGAAACTCCGAAGTTTCCGGAGCGGTGGATAAAATCGTGGGAGAAATGCTTACCAACTTTTTGGAAGAAAATCCGAACGAAGCGAAAATGATTGTGCAGAAAGTGGTTCTGGCTGCAAAAGCAAGACAAGCCGCAAAAAAAGCAAGGGAACTCGTGCAGAGAAAATCTCCGATGGGAGGAAGCGGATTACCCGGAAAACTTTCCGATTGCTCATCAAAAGATCCGGCGGAATCCGAATTGTTTTTGGTAGAGGGAGATTCCGCAGGAGGAACTGCAAAACAAGGTAGAGACAGACATTTCCAAGCGATTTTACCTTTAAGAGGAAAAATTCTGAACGTTGAAAAATCAATGCTTCACAAAGTTTATGATAACGAGGAAATCAAGAATATTTATACCGCACTCGGTGTTTCCGTAGGAACGGAAGAAGATTCTAAAGCATTGAATATGTCCAAACTTCGTTATCACAAAATCGTGATTATGACCGATGCGGATATTGACGGTTCACACATTTCTACTTTAATTCTTACATTCTTCTTCCGATATATGAAAGAACTCATCGAGAACGGATATATTTATATTGCACAACCTCCTTTATATCTGTTGAAAAAAGGAAACAAAAAAGTATATGCCTACAACGAAAAAGAGCGTGAAGAGTTTACCCTCGAAATGTCTCCCGACGGAAAAGGGGTAGAAGTACAGCGTTACAAAGGTTTGGGAGAAATGAATCCTGAACAACTTTGGGAAACCACACTAAATCCGGATGGAAGAATTTTAAAACAAATCAATATCGATAATGCGGTAGATGCAGATAACGTTTTCTCAATGTTAATGGGAGATGAAGTCCCGCCGAGAAGAGAGTTTATCGAGAAAAATGCTGTTTACGCCAAAATTGATGTTTAACAGATTTGAAAAAAAATCATAACTTTAAACTTTCCAAAAATTTTTGGAAAGTTTTTTATTTTATTAATCTCAAAAATATTTTTTATGAAAAATTTAATTGCAGTTTTTTCTCTCGGAGTTTTATTATTGTCCTGTTCCAAAAACGGAAATAAAGAAATTTCTGTTACGGAAAAACCGGATAAAAATGAATTTGTTATAGATTCTTTGCAGGTTGAAGACTCGGTTTCCGTTAATAAAAATCTTACGGCAGCTTTCAAACAGCAGGTTTTGTTTTTCCCGTCAATCGAAGACAAAGCTTTGCTCGACAGTATTTACAGTCCGGCTTTATTAGATTCAAAATCTTACGATAAAGAAAGTTTGAAATCCGCTCTCAATCAGTCGATGCAAAATTATTTTTCCGAAACCAAAGAAAATTCCGAAGATTTTACTCCTGATTTTAAACAAACTTGGGAAGAAATTTCTGCAATGAAACTGGTTTCTCATCAAAATGATATTTTGATTTTGCAATATTCCGGAAGCGGATATTCCGGAGGAGCTCACGGATATTATAATGAAATTTATAAAGTTTTTGATTTAAAAAATAAAAAAGCAATTTCTCAAAATGAAATTTTCCAAAATCCGAATGATAAATTTTGGAACGATATTCTGATGAAAAATTTTACCGACAAAGACCAAAAAGAAATGTTGCTTGTCGATAAAATTGAACTGAATGACAATTTTTATTTTGATAATCAAGGAATTACCTTTGTTTACAATCAATACGAAATTACCGCTTATGCAGCCGGAGTTGTGAATATTACAATTCCTTTTTCTTCGATCAAAGAGAAGCTGAAACCTGAATTTTTGAAAAGCTACAATATAAAATAAACAAAATGCTCCGAAATTCTCGGAGCATTTTTCTATTTTTGGAGAATGGAAAAAGTTACCTTTATCATCAATCCTTTTTCGGCGAAGAAAAATTACAAACCTTTTTTGGAATCCCTGAAAAGAAAAGTTGAAAATCCCAATTATTACATTTCCGAATCTGTTGCAGGAACGGAAAAATTTATTGCCGATAATTTTGAAAATACGGATATTTTTGTAGCAATCGGCGGAGATGGAACGATTTCTTCCGTGGCGAAAAAAATCATTAATACCGAAAAAATTCTCGCTATTTTTCCTGCCGGTTCAGGAAACGGATTTTCCAACGAAACCAATTTTTCTAAAAACTTCGAAGAGCTTTTAAATAAAATTAAAGCCAAAAAATCGAGAAAAATAGATACTTTTATGGTAAACGGAAATCTTTCCATCAATGTTTCGGGAACAGGTTTTGACGGAAAAGTGGTAAAGGAATTTGAAAAAACAAATCGTGGTTTCAAGAATTATATTAAAGT
>CAYSQR010000008.1:19218-29021 GCA_964433195.1 uncultured Kaistella sp.
AACGGAAAAGTTCAGGAAATACAACGGAAAATATCTGATGCTGAATGTTGCAAACACCCGTCAATTCGGGAACAATGCATACATCGCTCCGAAAGCAAGTAAAAGTGACGGACTTGTTGATTTGGTTTTGGTAAAGAAATTTCCATTGACTTATTCGCCGTTTTTTGCGTTCAGAATGTTTACGAAAAGATTGAAAAACGATGATTATGTCACTTATCTTCCCGTTTCCGAAATCGAATTTGAAGTCAATACCAAAAACTGGCATCTCGACGGAGAATTTAATGAAATAAAATCTCCCATAAAAATAAAAGTTCTCCCGAAAAGTTTGAGGATTTTGGTTTGAAAACCCGAATGATATGACACTATCCTATAAAGTGCGTAAGTTGAAAAGTTAGTATAATCTGAATCTTTGTTCAAAAATAAGCATAAATTGGTTTAAAACAAGATCCCAATTTTGGATAGGTATAGACCATTTTTTTGTTGCTTCTTTTAAAGCGAGTCACAACATATTGGGTTTCATTAAACTTAATTTTCTTCAAGTTGTGTCGTATCTAAAGATACTCAAAATCGGAAAAATGCAACTAATTTTTTTAAATAATTCAAATCCCGTCTCAAAAAAGGCGGGATTTTTGTATTTCCTAAATTAAAATTCATTGAAATGTTTTCTACAACCACTTTCGACATCAGAGTTTCCGTACTTCCGGAGTATGACATCAAGAATAGTTTTCCTTCCGAAAACCGTTTTGTTTTCCGCTACAATGTTACCATCGAAAATCTCGGCGAAAATCCCATTCAGCTTCTCAGAAGAAAATGGCTGATTTATGATGTAGGTTTTGGTTTCACCGAAGTAGAGGGAGATGGAGTGATTGGTTTAACTCCCGAAATCCATTCCGGAGAAAGTTTCAAATATTTCTCCAATGTCATTCTTCGTTCCGGAGTAGGAAATATGAGTGGAATTTATTACTGCACCCATCTTTTCACTAAGGAAACTCTGGAAATTGAAATCCCGAAATTTAATCTTTTAGCAGAGGTTTTAAGTAATTGATTTTTAATAAAGATTAATCGAGTATTTTTTTAAATTCGGAATTGTACATTTCATACTTCGCCAAATCATCGTGGTTTCCGCCTTTTATCTCGATAAATTTTTTCGGAATTTCCGGATGATTTTTTTCAAAAGTTTTAAATAGTTTTTTCCCGGATTTTATCGGGACTACAAAATCTTTTGTCCCGTGAAAATGATACAGCGGAACTTTCACTTTCAGGATATTTTCATTTGACAGGAAATGATACGTCATTCTCGGAGAAACTTTATCGGTAACTTTCTCCGGAATCCAGCGATTTGCCATATCCTGAAGATTATAAAAAGTAGCTTCCAGAATGACCATTTTCGGGTGGTTTTCTGAGGCGGTTTTTATGGCAAAAGCACCTCCCAAACTTCTTCCGTAAACGATGATGTTTTCTTCACTGTAATTTTTTTTCGCAAAATCATACAGAAATTGTGCATCGGAATAGAGAAATTTTTCATTCTTTTTCCCCGAACTTTTTCCATACCCACGATAATCCATTACCAGAATATCATATCCGAATTTTGTAAAATCACTTGCAATTTTTCCCCATCGATTCAGGTTTCCCGAATTTCCGTGGAAATAGAGAATCACTCCTTTCGGATTTTTTATTTTAAAATGAAGAACGTTTATTTTTCCTTCAAAAGGAGTTTCTAAAAGATATTCCTCAAAATTTTCCTCAAAATCGAAAAGATGATTTTTCGGAAGTACCGTCGGCAAAAAAACCACTTTTTCCTGAAAATATTTGATGAGTTCGGACATTTTGCAAAGATAAAGATTTGGTAAATTTGTTTAAATTAATTTTAGAATCTGTTTAGATTTTATTCAAATTTTTATTTTTTGACACATTAGAAATTAATAATTAGCATTATAAAAGTAAGGCTAAGAACACATTATATTGAAAATCAAATATTTTCGACACTTTTGTTTTCACGGTTTTAAACTAAATCTTATGTAGCTTATGTGTTTAATTTTTCCGATGAGAATAACTCAGACTTGTTTTCTCCGCATCGATGAAAATTTTCCTTTCCTCGAAAATTTCTTCCATTACCCGATGATATTCTTCAAACTGATGAACATTGATGTGTCCCGCTTTCAGAATTACATAAAGACGGGTGAGTTTCGGATTGATTTCCGATAAATCTACCGCAGTTGTCAAAGGAACAAGACGGTCTTCGCTTCCGTGAATGATTTTTATCGGGCATCTCACATTTTTCAGATAATGAAAAGTCGGGATGTTGTAACGCAGGAAAGGTTTTGCAGGCATAAACGGAAGATAACGGTGAATTGCCCGTAAAAGCGAATAGAGTGGGGAAGTGAGAATCAAAAGTCGGGGATTGTTTTTCGCAGCCAATCTCGCTGCAAATCCCGAACCGAGAGAACGACCGTAAACAATGATTTTGTCTTCGGTAAATTCTTTTTTCACGAGGTCATAGATAAATTGAGAATCGCGTTTCATCGCTTCAACAGTACGTTTTCCGGTGCTTTTTCCGAAACCTCGATAATCCATCATTATCACTTCATATCCTAATCGGGTAAAGTCTATCGCAAATTTTCCCCACCCTTTAATGCTTTTCGTGTTTCCTTTCAGATAAATCACCGCACCTTTCGGATGGTCCACATAAAAGCGGAGAAAATTGATTTTCGCTCCCGGTTCCGGTTCTACTGTTGTTTCTTCGGCTCTCAAATGTTCATAGGCAAATTTGAAATCGGGAGGAAGTTTTTCGGGATGGAAGAAAAATTTGTGCTGAAAAAAATAAATCAACACCCCAATCAATAAAATAACGGAAACAAAAATCCCTATAATGAAATAAATATCTATATTCATAATTCGGATAAAATTAAACATTTAAAAGGAAAAAAGAAATTTTAAGTTTATTTTTGTATAAATTTCCGTAGGATATGATTTCAGTTTTAGATAAAGATTTTTCGCAGCTCAATCATTTTTTGGAGGAATTAAATTCATCAAAAATTTTCATTTTGGTTGATGAGAACACACATAAATATTGCCTTCCTGTACTTTTGGGAAATCTGGAAACCGATATTCCTTTTGAAATCATTGAAATAGAATCCGGCGAAGAATTGAAAACCATCGAAACTGCAACGCAGCTTTGGGAAATCTTATCTGAATTTGAAGCCGACCGAAAATCTTTAATACTGAATCTCGGAGGAGGTGTGATTACGGATTTGGGAGGATTTGTTGCTTCAACGTATAAACGGGGAATAAAATTTATCAATATTCCGACCACACTTTTGGGAATGTGCGATGCTTCGATTGGCGGAAAAACGGGAATCGATCATCAGTTTCTGAAAAATATTATCGGAACTTTTGCAATGCCCGAAAAAATCTTTGTTTATCCTGAGTTTTTGGAAACACTGCCTTTTTCGGAACTGAGAAGCGGTTTTTCGGAAATGCTGAAACACGGTTTGATTGCCGATGAAAACCATTGGAAAGATTTGATTTCAATTGAAAATCTATCGCCCGAAAATATTTTTCCGTTCATCGAAACTTCGATGAAGATTAAACAACAAGTGGTAGAAAAAGATTTTAAAGAAGAAAATATTCGCAAGAATCTGAATTTCGGACATACTATAGGACACGCTTTGGAAAGCCTGTTTCTGCAAAAAGAAAATCCTATTCTGCACGGAGAAGCTGTTGCAATGGGAATGATTTGTGAAACTCATCTCGCTTTTTTGGAAAAGTTGATTTCTGAAAAAGATGCGGATTTGGTCATCAAAAACATACGGAAATTTTTCCCAGATATTTCCATTGAAAATTTTTCCGATGAAGAAATTCTTTCATTAATGATGAACGACAAAAAAAATACTGCCGGAAAAATTAATTTTTCATTAATTACCGAAATCGGAAACTGTGTTTATGACTTCAAATGCACCCAAGAAAATATCCTGAAAAGCATTGAGTATTACCGATTAATTATAAGTGAGAAGTAGTTTCAATTGCTTAGAAATCAATTAAATAAATCTATTTCTTCGCCTTTTTCCACAGGATATTTTTCGGTAAAACATCCAAAGCAATGGTTGGAACTTCCGAGAATTTCCTGTAAGTTTTCCATACTTAAAAATTCCAAAGAATCTACACCGAGATATTTTCTTAATTCTTCCGTAGTCATATTTGCGGAAATCAAATCGTCTTTCGATGGCGTATCAATTCCCAGAAAACACGGAGCAATAATCGGTGGAGAAACGCTTCGGAAGTGGATTTCCTTTACACCTGCATCTTTCAGGATTTTTACCAAACGTTTCGAAGTGGTTCCTCGAACAATGGAATCATCAATAATGACCACTCTTTTTCCTTTGATTGCCGAAACAATCGGGTTCAATTTTAAATTAACAATTCTTTCCCGCATTTCCTGAGTCGGAACGATGAAACTTCTTCCGATATATCTGTTTTTAATCAAAACCGGGCGAAACGGAATTCCCGATGCTTTGGAAAAACCGATTGCAGCAGGAACTCCCGAATCCGGAACTCCGATGACGATGTCTGCTTCCACAGGATTTTGCTCCCAAATTTTCTCGCCGGATTTTTCACGGATTTCGTGTACATTGATGTTTTCTAAAGTAGAATCGGGTCTTGCGAAATAAATATATTCAAAAGCACAGATTCTCTTTTCGCAATTTTCTCTTACCAGAAAACTTTGCAAACCGGTTTCATTTTCGTTGGTAAAAACAAATTCTCCCGGCAAAATATCTCTTATATATTGTGCTCCGACTGCATCTAAAGCAACCGATTCCGAAGCGGCGACAAAAGTTTTCTCATCAATCGCACCTAAAACCAACGGACGAATCCCGTGAAAATCCCGAAAAGCGAAGAATTTATTTCTCGTCATTCCCACAACAGAATATGCACCTTCAATTTTTTCCATTGTTGCTTTTATCGCACCTCTTAATCCTAAATCAAGATTTTTCTGGATTAATCTCAAAATAACTTCCGAATCTGAAGTTGCTTTGAAAACAACACCTTCTTCTTCCAGCTCTTTTTTAAGTTCCGATGCGTTGGTTAAATTCCCGTTATGAGCGATGGATAGTATAATTTGGTCATATTCGTTCTTTGCGAAAAACGGCTGGAAATTATATTTTTTCTTATCTCCTGCTGTTGTATATCTTGTATGTCCGATTGCCGAATTTCCCATAAAAGTTTCCGGTTCGCGAATGTTTTTATAAACATCCAAAACCAAACCTTCATCTTTGATATTGAAGATTTTCCCGTGGTTCATTACCGAAATTCCACACGCTTCTTGTCCGCGATGCTGCAACGCAAAAAGCCCGAATTGCGACAACGAAAATGTATCTACATCATTCTCGGAATACAACCCGAAAATACCGCATTCTTCCTGTGGAGAATCCAATTTTTCTTCTTCATTGTTCCGGAAAAGATTTCTGCCGTAACTTCTTTCCTGAAACTGTTTCAGATACTTTTCCTTTTGAATTTTTAAATCTTTCATTTTTAGATTTTTTTTATTTGAATTTGCCTTTATGGCGAATTCTTACGGACACAGATTATGAATTTAATACTTTTTTCAGACGTTCGTAGATTTCCACATAAGCTTCGGTAACTTCTCCCAAATCTCGTCGGAAACGGTCTTTATCGAGTTTTTTCATTGTATCTTTATCCCACAATCTGCAAGTATCGGGAGAAATTTCATCGGCAAGAATAATTTTTCCGTCGGGAGTTTTCCCCAATTCTATTTTGAAATCCACGAGAATAATATTCATCTTTTCGAATAAATCAATCAGAATATCATTGATGTCCGAAGAGAGTTCATACATTTCGTCGAGTTCTTCATACGTTGCAGCACCCAGAAAAACTGCGTGATGATCATTGATTAAAGGATCTCCCAACTCATCTTTTTTGTAACAGAGATCGAAAATCGTATTGGGAGATTTTATGCCTTCTTCTATTCCCAATCTTTGAGCCATACTTCCTGCGGAATAATTTCGAACCACCATTTCCAAAGGAATTATTTTTACTTTTTTTACGAGTTGTTCTCTTTCGTCCAACTTTTTAATGAAATGGGTAGGAATTCCTTTTTGATTTAGATATTCAAAAATCAAAGTTGTGATGGCATTATTCATCTCTCCTTTCAAATCTACGCTTCCTTTTTTTTGAGCGTTAAAAGCGGTTGCATCGTCTTTGAAACGTACAATCACTTCATCGGGATTTTCTGTTTCGAAAACCTGTTTTGCTTTTCCTTCATAAAGCATTTTTCCTTTTTCCATTTTATTTGATTTATTTCTGATTATAATTATTTTACAGACTTCTTTCTACTTTTATCTTAATTCTAGATTTTTTACTTAAAATATTCCACTCCGTTTTTGAAAATATTGTGGTAATTCGCAGTGGGAATGTTTTTAAGCAAGCCTTCTGCGAAGCGTTCAGGATGCCCCATTCTTCCGAAAATTTTTCCGGATTTTGAAGTAATTCCTTCAATTCCGAAAAGTGAGTTGTTTGGGTTGAATGGCATTCCGTGTGCAATATTTCCTTCAAAATCAATGTATTGCGTTGCAATTTGTCCATTTTCGTATAATTCTTTAATCACATTTTCCGATGCCATAAATCTGCCTTCACCGTGCGAAATCGGAATCGTGTAAATTTCGTTTTTCATTCCTTTCAGCCAAGGAGAATCATCATTAATTACTTTTACATCAACCATTTGCGAAATATGACGACCGATTGCATTGTGTGCTAAAGTCGGCGAATTTTCGTCCAAATCACGGATTTCTCCGAAAGGTAAAAGTCCGGATTTCACTAAAGCTTGGAAACCGTTGCAGATTCCGAGAATCATTCCGTCACGTTCCAGAAGTTTGTGAACAGCGTTTTTCATTTTTTCGTTTTTCAGAACATTTACGATGAATTTTGCAGAACCATCGGGTTCATCACCCGCAGAAAATCCGCCAGAAAAAACGAGAATTTGGGATTGGTTGATTTCAGAAATCCACGCTTCCAGACTTTCTTCCAGTAATTTATGGTTCAGATTTAATAACGGTAAACCCGAAACTTCCACACCTTCTTTTCGGAAAGCATTTTGCGTTTCGTATTCGCAGTTTGTTCCGGGAAAAATCGGGGCAAAAACTTTCGGTTTTGCAATTCTGTGATTTTTGATGATGATATTTCTTGGATTGATTGAATTTAATTTTTCATCGACTTCCACCGTGATTTTTTCTTTTTCTTTCGTTGGAAATAATTCTTTGAAAGTTTCTTGATGTACTTCGAGTAAATTTTTGATATTAAATTCTAAATCATTTATTTTTAATATATTATCGTTTTTTATTTTACCAATTAGTTGAAGTAAATTATTATCTAAATTTTCGGAACTTTCTATAATCAAACTTCCTATATTTTTATTTAAAAGTAAGTTTTCCTCAACGGAAATTTCTGCACCTAATTGATTTCCGAAACTCATTTTTGCCAACGCAACCGCAATTCCGCCATCTTTAATGGTTTTCACGGAAACGATTTTTTTGGCTTTGATATTTTCAAAAATACATTCAAAAACCAATTTCAGATTTTCATAATTCGGCAATCCGTTTTCCTGCGGAATATGATTGAACAGATATAATTTATTTCCTGCTTTTTTCAATTCGGGAGAAATAATCGTTGACTTTTCTCCGTTCGCACACGCAAAAGAAATCAAAGTCGGCGGAACATTAATGTCCTGAAAAGTCCCGCTCATCGAATCTTTTCCTCCGATTGCAGCCAATCCAAAATTTATTTGTGTATCATACGCTCCGAGAAGCGAAGCCAAAGGTTTTCCCCATTTTTCGGGATTTTGCCCGAGTTTTTCAAAATATTCCTGAAAGCTCAAACGGATATTTTTATAATTTCCGCCCATTGCAACAATTTTTGCAACGCTTTCCACAACGGCATTTGCAGCACCAATCATTGAGTTTTGCGAAGAAATTTCGGCATCAAATCCCCAACTTGCGAGTGAAACGGTTTCCACATTTTCGGCGTTCAGAATCGGTAAAGTCTGCACGCTTCCTTCCATTTCCGTCATTTGATATTTTCCGCCAAAAGGAAGCGTAACCGTTGTTGCACCCACTGTGGAATCAAACATTTCGGATAATCCTTTTTGTGAAGCAACATTTTTATCGGAAAGAATTTTTAAGAAATTTTCTTTATTGAAGTTTATTTTCTGATTATCAATATTTTGCAAGTGTGAAACTTCAACAAGCTGACTTTTTGAACATCCGTTGGAATTCAGAAATTCTCTGCTTAAATCCACAATTTTCTGTCCTTTCCAAAACATCTGCATTCTTCCGGAATCGGTTACTTTCGCTACTTCTACGGCTTTGATGTTTTCTTTTTCGCAGAAACTGATGAATTTTTCCTTATCGTTTTTATCAATCACAACCGCCATTCTTTCCTGACTCTCAGAAATAGCGAGTTCCGTTCCGTTCAAACCGTCGTATTTTAAAGGCAAAATATCGAGGTTAATTTCCAGTGAATCAGCAATTTCTCCGATTGCAACAGAAACTCCGCCCGCTCCGAAATCGTTGGATTTTTTAATTAAAGTCGTTACTTCAGGATTTCTGAAAAGTCGTTGGATTTTCCGTTCTTCTACCGCATTTCCTTTCTGAACTTCCGTAGAAAGCGTATGAATCGAAGTTTCGTCCTGCTCTTTTGAACTTCCGGTTGCTCCGCCGACTCCATCTCTTCCGGTTGCTCCTCCCAACAATATCACGATGTCGCCGTTCTGCGGTTTTTCGCGTTTTATCCAAGATTTCGGAACTGCACCAACCACAAAACCGACTTCCATTCTTTTTGCTTTGTAACCTTCGTGATAAATTTCATTGACTAAAGTTGTGGCTAAACCAATCTGGTTTCCGTAAGAAGAATAGCCGTTTGCGGCTAGTTTCGTAATCGTTCTTTGCGGAAGTTTTCCCGGCAAAGTTTCGGAAATAGGTTCCAGAACATTGGCTGCTCCTGTCAATCGCATCGCCTGATAAACAAATGCTCGTCCCGACAAAGGATCGCGAATCGCACCGCCTAAACAAGTGGAAGCTCCTCCAAAAGGCTCGATTTCAGTTGGGTGATTGTGGGTTTCGTTTTTAAATAAAAGATACCAAGGTTCTTTTTTTCCGTCAAATTCGGCTTCGATTTCTATGGTACAAGCGTTGATTTCATCAGAAACAACGAGATTTTCGAATTTTCCTGTTTTATGAAAATATCTTGCACAAACCGTTGCCAAATCCATCAGAGAAATGGGTTTCTCTTCACGACCAAGAAATTTTCTTTTTTCCAAATAATCATTGAAAATGTTTTCCAAAGTTGTTTTAAAAATTCCATTAAATTGAATATCAGTGAGTTCGGTTTCAAAAGTCGTATGTCGGCAATGGTCGCTCCAATAAGTATCCAAAACTTTGAGTTCGGTTTCGGTGGGGTTTCTTTGTTCGGTTTTGAAATATTTTTGGATAAACTGCAAATCATCGAAACCGAAAGAAAAACCCTGATTTTTGTAAAAGTTGTTGAGTTCGTCAGTTGTATAGTTAATAAAGTTTTCGTGAATTAAAACTTTTGACGGTTTTTCTTCGGCAGGAATTTCGAGTTTTGACAAGTCTTTTTCTTGACTTTCGACTTTATTAATCAAATGGTTTTTAATCAGTTGTAAATCGTTTTCGGAAACTCCTGAAAGTTCAATCAGCTTTCCGCTTCTTACTTTTGCGTTCTCAATTCCTGTTAAAAGTGCGATACATTGTTGTGCAGAATCTGCACGTTGG
>CAYSQR010000009.1:0-28151 GCA_964433195.1 uncultured Kaistella sp.
TAAAGTTTCTGTTTTTTGTTTTTTTCCTGCGACACTCCTTTTTCGTGAATTCGGTACAGATAGAGCGGTTTTTTTATGAAAAAGAAATTTCCCAGATCATACATTTTCAAATATAAATCCTGATCAACCGATGAAGTAATGTTTTCATTAATGCCATTTGTTTTCAAATAGATTGCTCTCTTAAAAGTAAAAAAATGAGCCACCTCGAATCTGATGTTGAAAAATTTTGAATTGCCGTTTTTTATTTTTCGGGTAAAGTCAAAATATTTTTGGGGTTTCAGATTTCCGTCACAAACGTAAAATTGAGAATACGTTGCAACAATTTCGGAATCTTGATATGCTTTGATGCTTTCTTCAATTGCATCGGGAGTTAAGGCATCATCGGGATCCAGAAATCCGCAGATTTCTCCGCAAGATAATTCCACACATTTTCTTTTCGTAAATCCTACTCCTTTATTTTCTTCATTAATGAAAAGTTTGAAACGGGAATCCGAATTAATTATTTTTTTAATACTTTGAATTTCAGATTCTTCGGAACAGTCATCAACAATGATAACTTCAAAATCCGAAAAAGACTGAGCTTTCAAAGAAGCAAAGCAATCTTTGAAATATTCGGCGTTATTGTAATGTGCGATGAGAACAGAAAATTTCATTTAATGTTTTTTGAAAATTAAATCCTGCTGATTGATGACCGTTGTATTTTCGGGAACGTCTTTGTAAATCGTACAACCTGCTCCGATAATACAATTGTCGCCGATTTTTACTCCTTTCAGAACGGTAACGTTGCTTCCCAACCAACAATTTTTCCCTATTCTTATCGGAGCTTTTGTAAATTCCGTATGAGAAATTTTGAAAGTTGGATTTTTTTCAATGGCGTGATTGTGATCGTAGAGTTTCACATTTTCTCCGAAAAGCGTATTTTCTCCGATGGAAATCTTATCAAGACAATTTACGGAACAGAAATTATTCATAAAAACATTATCGCCTATTTCCAGAACAGCTCCGTTTTGCACGATGATATGAATGTAATTTCTGAAATCCAAATCATTTCCCAAATGAACTTTTTTTATTTCAGGATAAAGCACAAAATGATTATTAATTCCCAACTTCATATTTCCCATCTGAACTTTCGGATGTTTTCTAAGCAAAGAAATCTGTTTTTTTCTTTGTAATTTTTGAAGTATCTGGATAAGCATTTTTTTTACTTTAAAACAATCTTTAATTTGCTGATTATTGGTTTCCTTTAATTCTAATCTAAGTGAAAAAATTCATACAAAGATAATCCTTTTCACTAAAAAACATTTAATTTTACTACTTTTGCAGAATAAATAGAAAACGCAGTGAACGAATTAGTAAGAGTTATCAAGACTTTCGCAGGTTATCTGAAAAGACCGGATTTGTATCCGGAACTGGGCAGAAAAATCATCAAAAATATTTTTTACCGGAAAAGTGCATTCAAAGGAAAAGAAAAAACTTTGAACTGGGCTTCATCGAATGCGGTTTCACAGGAATCGGCAATTTTCCGGCTTTTCGGAATAGAGATGAAATCTTTCGTAGAATTATTTCCCGAAGAATTAAACGAAGCAAAAAGAAAAGAACAGGAATGCCCGATAAAAATGGGAGGAGCAGGAGCTTTGGAACTTATTTATTACGCCTGTGAATTTACAAAAGCACAGAATGTGATAGAAACGGGAGTTGCTTACGGATGGTCTTCTTTTGCGGCTTTGCTTTCTTTAGAAAAAAGAAACGGAACTTTGTACAGTTCGGATATGCCGTATCTCGGACAAGACGGAGATAAATTCGTAGGATGTATTGTTCCTGAAAATTTAAAAAAAGGATGGAAACTTTTCCGACACGCAGACAAAGAATCTCTGCCGAAAATCTTTTCCGAAAACAAGGAATTCGATGTGGTACACTATGATTCGGATAAAGCATATAACGGAATGTTTTGGGCATATCAGGAATTATACAGCCATTTGAAAAGAGGAGGTGTTTTCATTTCGGATGACATTACGGATAATTCCGCATTTCAGGATTTTTGTGATAAGTTCGGAATAAAACCAACAATTGTGGAATTTGAAGGAAAATTTGTAGGAATTTTTGTGAAGTAATTTTTTACGGAAAATGGTAAAAAAACTCATCATCAATGCAGATGATTTAGGATTTTCGCAGGGAGTAAATCAGGCAATTCTCAAAGCTCACAACGAGGGTTTCCTCACCCACGCAAGTTTAATGGCAAATACGGAATATTTCGACCAAGCTGTACAACAAATCATTCCGAAATGCAGAAACCTGAAAGTAGGATTACACGTGAATTTAACCTGCGGAAACGCTTTGTTTCCCGAAAACATTCTGGCGAAAAAAGGAGCGTTGAACTCTAATTTCCTGCAATTACTTTTCATCAGAAAATCAAAAAAAGTTCTGAAATCCATCGAAAGCGAAATCGAATTGCAGCTCCTGAAGCTGAAAGAAAACAACATCGAAATCTCACATATCGACGGACACGAACACATTCACATCATTCCGTCCATCAATAAAATCGTGAGGAAACTTGCCCGGAAATACCACATCAAAAGAGTAAGGGAAATCAATGAAAATATTTTTGAAAGTTTCTGGTTCAACGGAAAAACCACCACGATAAGCAATATCATCAAACTCGTTTTACTGAAAACTTTATCGCTGTTCAACGAAAAAAACAGAGAAACAGGATTTTATTGTATGCTCAATACTTGTGAGATTAACGGGAATAATTTGTTCGGTTTTCTTGAAAAAAGCAAAAGCTATGATACTGTGGAAATTATGCTTCATCCAAGTATTTCGGGAATTGATGATGAGGAATATTTAAAAAGTTTGGATTCCAGATTTATTACTTTTTTTCAGGATAAAGCCCGTAAAGAAGAATTTGAATTGTGCTTTGACAAAAATTTTAAAAATTATGAAAGGGTATTTTGAAAAATTCTGTTACGGAAAAAATTTAGACTAAATCATTTCTGAAATTCACATTATACAATCCGCTGCGAATACTTTTAAAATCCAAAATCAAATATTTCAAAATCATTCCCCATTTTTTCAGAAAAGAAGAATTGGCGATTTCAAAACTCCGGTGCATTCTTTTGATATGGAGTTTGATGTTTTCGGGAATTTCAGGTTCGTTTTCCGACCATTTTTCCAACTCTTTCCAAAGTAAAACTCTTGTAGAAGCAGGTTTTATTTTCTTGGAATCTACTTCCGTAATTCTGTTGTTTTCGTGGACACCGCGATTCGCTACCGCTTCATCCAAAATCCCGGGATACAAATTCAAATAATACGAAAGTCGGAACAGAAATTCCGAATCCTGATGTAATCTTAAATGCGTTTTCATTAATGGAAAAAGTTTCGCATCCAACGCAGATTTTCTCACGGTTAAACCATCAATGCTGAACAATCCGAAACTTCCGTTCATTCCCAATAATCCACGGAAAACATCTTCCGGTGGATGATTTTTATAAACCGTTGTTAACCGGTTTCCGAAAACCGGAAAATATTGTTCCTTCGCTTTTTCGGAATAATAATGAACGCGGATTGCTCCGTAAAGTCCTTCAACTTCGGGGTTTTTGAACAGTTCTTTTTCTGCATCGAAACGGTTCGGAAGGAAATAATCATCGGCATCCAAAAATGCGATGAAATCTCCTGTTGCTTTTTCAATTCCTAAATTTCGGCTTGCTCCTGCTCCGTGATTTTTTTTGTCGGGATGCTGAAAAAGTTTTACCCTGTCGTATTTTTCTGCGAGATTTTTACAAACTTCCAAAGCATTATCGGGAGATTTGTCTTCCACCAAAATAATTTCAAAAACTTCATCAAACTGAAGAGCAGATTCCACCGCTTGAGTAACATATTTTTCGGCATTGTAAACCGGTGTGATGACGGAGATTTTCATTGTTAATCTAAAAAATTTAACGTTTCAGATAAGTAAACCGATATCTTGTTTTTAGGATTTCGGGATTTCTGATGATGTTTAAAGCAAGATGATAATATTTTGAAAGACCTTTTTTCGTAGCTAATTCAAAAGATTTTTTGTTAAAGAAAATATGCTTTTTATATTCTTTTTTCAGGTCTTTATCTTGTGACCAAAGATAAACGGAATTCCAAAGCAGAAACTGTCTTTCGTTATATTTTTCGGAATACCGTGTTATTTTCGTGATTCTATTATCATCGTGAACTCCCCTCATTGCAACTGCTTCGTCAATTTCCCCCGATTTCAGATTACAGAAATAAGATGATTTAATGATGAAATCCGAATCCTGATGAACCCGCAAATTTTCATTAAATTTTAAATTGTTTTTTCTGATGCTTTCCGTTCTGATTGTTAAACCATTGAGATGAAAAAAAGTTCCGAAATTTTTGTGAAGCCCCAATAATCCGTAGAAAACTTCTTTTCCTTCTGCGTGATGTTTTACGGTGGTCAAAGTATTATTTTTAAATTTTTCCCGAAATTCTTCTTTGCCTTTTTCGGTAAGAAAATCGGTTCCGATTGCATTGAAAACGCCATCAATTTTTTCATCTTTAAATAATTCTTTTTCTTCATTAAAACGGTTCGGAAGATAATAATCATCGGCATCGAGAAAAGCAATGAAATCTTGAGAGGATTTTTCCAACCCGAGATTTCTTGTTGCTCCCGCTCCGTGATTTCCTTTATCGGGATGTTGAAACAGTTTTACTTTTTCAAATTCTTTTTCTAAATTTTTACAAACTTCCAAAGAATTATCGGTGGATTTGTCTTCGATTAAAAGAATTTCTTTTACTTCATCAAACTGTAAAGCAGATTTCACTGCTTTTTCTAAAAAAGCAGAGGCATTGTAAACCGGTATGATAACTGAAACGTTCATCAATCCTTCAAGGATTCTAAATCCTTGAAGGATTTGTTACCGCTCAATTGTAAAGTCTTTAATGTCATCATAATCTTGTTTTTCAGCGTGGTATAGTTTGAATTCATTTTCATTTTTAAAGAGTTCCAAAACAAATTCCCTGTTCAGTTTCGTGGATTTGTGAGAAATAATACTTCCGTACGAACTCCACGCATAATCCCAAATATGTTCCGTAAAATTGTGTTTTACAGGATTGTTGTGAATGTAATGAATCAGATTCTTAAAATATTTCTTATCGGTAATTTCTAATCTCTCAAAGTTTTTCTCGAAAAGACTTCCTGTTCTTTTAAACCGTTTGTTTATTGCTTTTGCGTAAGAATTGAAAAAGTGTCCGAATTGCAGATGGACATCAATTTTCTTGGGAATTTCTACCGTGTTGTATTTTAATTGAGCGAGTTTGATTTCTTCCGGTGTCTTTACATAAACTAGCAAATGAAAATGATTTTTCAATAAAACCCAAGAAATAATATCACAAAAAGGAGTGATATACTGATCCAATCTGTTCAGGAAGAAAACATAGTTTTCATTTTCAAAGAAAATATCCTGACCATTATTGCCACGATTATAAACGTGGTAATATTTTCCGTATTCTAATGAAATTTTTTCCATAGCAGTTTCTTTTATCTCAATCCAATCCTTCAAGGATTAAATTAGTTTAAAAAATTAAGTTTTATTTTCCGCCCAAATCGCCAACTGCAATAAGTTCCAGTGTTTTTTATCTTTATTTAAAAACGTTTGAGTTTCGTTAAAATTAATAAAATCAAAAACTTTCGCTTCTTTATTTTTCAGTAAATCATCAGATAAATCCGTTAAACTTTCTTCTTCAAACCATTTTTCTACGGAAGAGCCGAAACCTTGCTTGTGGCGTTTTTTGATGGTTTCTGTCCAGTAATTTTGCATTGCTTCACGAAGAATTATTTTATCATTTTGATGATCAAGTTTCAGATTTTCCGGGAGCTGAATGCAGAACTCGGCAAAATCTTTATCCAAAAACGGCGTTCTTACTTCCAGCGAATTTGCCATTGCCATTCTGTCGGATTTTACGAGCATATTTCCGGGAACGTATTTTTCCAAATCAGTTCTCATAATATCATTCAGCGAATTTGGATTTGGTGTGAAACTATAATCTTGATGGTATTTTGAAGTGATTCCCAAAGAAGACATTTCGTTGGAACTGAAAAAATTCCGAATTTTATTTTGATGAAAATCGAGGATATTTTTGTGGGCAATATTTTCTTTGGTAATAAAAGACGTTTCCCGGAATTTGCCGAATTGTTTCAACCCGAATTTCACCAGAATATTATTATAGCTGAAATGGTTTTTCAGTTGATTTTCAACGGTGTAGAAATGATAGCCTCCGAAAAGTTCATCACCGACATCACCTGCAAGAACCACTTTCAGATGTCTTGCTGCAGCTTCGCAGATTTTATATTGCGGAACATAACTCATATCCGAAAAAGGTTCATCAAAATAGGGAGAAACTTTCAGCAATTCTGCGGCAATATCTCCTCTGTTTTCGTGGATTTCAATGTGGTTGGTTTTGTATTTACTGGCGATTTCTTCGGCAAATTTCAGTTCGCTGTTTTCGCCGGAATATCCAAAACTTATCGTGGTTTGTTTCGTGGTAAATTCATTCACCATTGCTACAATAGTGGAAGAATCTAAACCGCCGCTTAAAAAACTCCCCACTTCTACATCGGCGATAAGTTGTTTCTGAACGGCATTTTTTAATAAATGTGTAAATTCATCTTTCGCATCGGAAAGATTGATGGATAAATCGTTTTTCGGAATGCTGTAATATCTTTCTGTACTAATTTTTCCATTTTTAAAAATCAAAAAATGAGCAGGAGGAAGCGAATAAATATTGGAATAAATGCTTTGTTGCGAACTTACATAACCGTATTGCAGAAAATGATAAAGTGCTTCTTCATTCACTTTCGGAGAAACCAAACCGGTCGCTAAAATGGCTTTGATTTCGGAGGCGAAAATAAATTCCCCGTTTTTTCCGGTTGTATAATAAAAAGGTTTTTCGCCGAAACGATCTCTTGCACAAAACAATTCTTGTTTTTCTTCGTCCCAAATCGCAAAAGCGAACATTCCGGGAAGATCGTGGATGAAATTATTACCTCTCCGTTGATACATTGCAAGCATCAATTCTGTGTCCGAAGTTCCTCGATACGGATAATCGAGATAGTTTTTTTTGATGTCCAAAAATCCGTAAATCTCACCATTCAGAACGATGCATTCGTTTTTGGTATCAGAAAACATCGGTTGTTTTCCTGTTTCGGATAAATCAATGATTGAAAGTCTTCGATGACCGAGAACTGCATTTTCGTAAAATTCGTGATGGGAAGAATCGGGACCTCGATGTGCAATGGCATCGGTCATTTTCCGGATTTCTTCCGAATAGTTTTTTGAGTTGGGTGTTATAATTCCTGCGATTCCGCACATAGGTTTTGTGTTTTTACATATTTTCTAAAGAAAACCCTTGATATTCAAATGTATATTTTGGGAATTTCAACATTAATTTTTCGGTTTTTTTTTGAAGTTCGTTCAGGTTTATTTTTTCCCGTTTTCGTTTTACTTCTGCAAAAAGGATTTTCTTTTCCCATTCGTTTTCTGCTACAATATCAATCTCGTTCAGGTTTCCTTTTTCCCAGTAAGTGCCTATTTTAGAGTATTTTTTTTCTTCGGCGAGTTTTTGTACGAAGTAGTTTTCCAGCATTTTTCCCGAAAATGTTTTGTAATCTCTTTCTACGATTTGCTTCACAAATTGTAGATTTTCAATTTCTATGGCACTTTGATATTTATAAATGAATCTGAACCAGAAATTCAGAAAATTGTCATTAATTCTGTATTTTATGTTTCTGCTTCCGGTTTTGGAAAAAACCGGAGTAACTTTGGTAATTAATCCGAAAGCATTTTCCAGTCGTTCTAAAAATCCGCCAACATTGATTTCCAAAATGGATTCTATTTCCGGGCGAGATGTTTTAGATGAAGCGATGAGCGAGAGTATAGAAAAATAGTTGCCATATTCTTTCCCAAACTCATCGATCAGTACATTTTTGCCTTCTTCTAAAAACAATGAATTTTCTTTAAAAACTTCATTGATGATTTTCCGGTAGGTAAATGCTTTTGCTTCCACCAGTATTTCCACGTATTTTGCTACGCCACCTGTAATGGAATAAAATGTGAGTAAATCTTCCGGAAGATAATCTGCATACTCATCTGCGTAAATTTTTTTCAGTGTTTTGAGGTCGAATTTTTTTATCGTCATTCGGTGATTGGCTCTTCCGAAAAGCGGTTCTTTGGAATCTTCAAAAATTTTCGACATTAATGAATATACAGATCCGCAAAGAATTAAATTGAGTTTGCTTTGGTTTTTATTATGGTCCCAAATATTCTGCATATCGCTGTAGATGGAACTGTTCACAGAATAAAATTCCTGAAATTCATCAATAACCAAAGTGAAGTTTCGTTCTTTGGAAAGATTCATCAGTAATCCGAATAAGTCTTTAAAAGTAGAAATGTTCCCGAAAATTTCGGTTTTTAATTTTAGTTTAATTTCTTCTATAAATTCTGCACAGAGTAGTGTTTCACTTTTTTTTGCAACAAAAAAATAGAGAAAGGTTTGGTTCTCAAATGCTTTTTTCAGGAGCATTGTTTTTCCGACCCTTCTTCTGCCTATAACGAATGTCATCTGAGCAGAATGCAAAGATTTTTCCCAAATTTCTTCGAGCTGGCTGATTTCTGTTTCTCTGTTATAGAATTTCATTTATCGTAATTTGTATTACCGTAATTTCGGTTACGATAATGCAAATGTAGTAATTTATTTTGTGATACTTCCGGATTTTTTCTGAAAGAATTTGTAGCGAGATGATTCCTGCGATTCCACATATATTAAAGTTTACAGTTTATTAAAATTAAATGTTTAAACGAATGGTGGTGTTATCAACTCCACGTTTTGATGAGTCTTAATCATCGGAAAAAGAATATTAGGTATTATTAATCACAATATACCGAATATTTTAACTTTTTATAATTTCCTTATTTCTTACCGGAAACAAAAATAACGATTACATAAAGACCGTGCAAATGTCTAACGATTTATTAAAAAAAATATTTGTGCATTATCTATCCTCAATCTTATCATAAATGTTTACAAATTATTCATAAAGTAAAATTTCTTTTACAAAAAAAATATGATATTTGCACTAAATACAATTTAGCTGAAAGAATATGGGGCTTAAGAATCTATACGACAAAAATTTATTGAATACAATTTTGTTATTCGTTTATCTATTACTCTATAATTGGTCGCTCTTTTTTAAGGAAGATGGTTTCACATTTTTAACTCTGATTTTAATTGCCGGATTTACTTTTTTGTTCGCAATTGCTTTGTATAATTTGTCGGGGATTTTGTATAAATTGTTTTTGGTATTGTGTATTTTGGTTTTTATTCCTTCTTATATTGCAAACGAGTTTGTAGGAGGATTAAATAATTCACATTTTATGGCAATATTTCTAACTGATTTTTCAGAATCTACTTCTTATGTAAAGGTGATTCCGAAGATACTTTTTTTAAAAGCATTTCTATTTATCCTGCCTCTTTTATATTTTTTTAATGCCAGAATTTTGCGAATAGATTATAAAATTGCCCTTTTTGCTTTAGCTATTATTGTTTTTTATTCTGCCGGGAAATATTATCATAGTTATGATGATTTGAAAAAGAACAAAATTTATACATTTAAAGTTTTTTATATTTCTCCTCTTAGGGTTCTTGTCAGAAGTGCAGTAATGTATAATGAAGTGAGAAGGGAATTGATAGAGCAGAAAAAGCTGTATTCTAATCCTGCTGATTGGGGAGAGTGTAGCTCTTTACCAAATTCCGATATTTATGTGTTTATAATTGGCGAAAGTGTGAGAAAGGATTTTATGGGAATATACAATCAATCGATGAAAACCACCCCTTTTCTTGCTTCAATTCCTAAAATACAGTTTAATCAAACTTATTCGTATGCATATCAAACAGTGGAGTCTCTTTCCGGATCTTTTATGTTAAACGATTCGCTTGGTAAACCCTATTTTCCGAATAATATTATTACATTGACAAAGAAAGCAGGATTTGATGTAAACTGGATTTCAAATCAGGGAGCAATAGGTGTAGAAGATAATTTTCTTGCCGCAATGGGAAAACAAGCTGATTACTCGAATTTTGTGTCAAAAGGAAGATGGAACGAACACGTTTCCGATGAAAAAATGATAGATGTTTTCAGGGAGAGATTAAAGCAAAAAACGGATAAACCACAAGTGTTTTTTCTGCATATGATTGGTTCTCATCCGGATCCGTGTGATATTACAAATGGAGAATATAAAGAATTCGTTTTTTCCGAGAATATCTCTTGTTATGTTGAGTCTATTAAACGTACGGATTCGTTTATTAAATCTATTTACCAAATGTTAAAAGATGGTAAGAGACGGTTTAATATCATTTATTTTTCTGATCACGGGTTATATTTGGAGGACAAAAGTAGGGTTTATCACAGAAGTGAATATAAACAGAATTATGATGTTCCATTAATTATTTTAGATTCTAATCTAAAAGAAAATGTTTACATCAGCCAAAATCGCAATCTTAAAGATTTTCTGACATTTTATACCCAGTTGCTAAATATAAAAACCAATAATTTTACCCCTGCTTATCAATTTATATCAGAAGAAAAAGCACCCAATCCTTTTCGGCTTTATGATAACAAGGATTACCGTAATCTGAAAGACAATCCGATTCCTCAATAAAATTTATTAATATGAAATCTAATTCTCCGAAATATTTCTCCAAAGAAGATACCAGTTTATTCAAAGGAATAGCTATTTTAATGATTGTCATTCACAATTATCTGCATTTAGAACCGGGTTTTTTCTTAGAGAATGAAGCCGTCTTTGATCCAAAAAACGTGAGAGATTTTATAAACTTTATGATTCCTTTGCGATGGTATGAATCATTTAGTGGAATTGCAGCGTTTTTAGGACATTATGGAGTGCAGTTGTTTATATTTTTCAGTGCTTATGGATTGACTATGCAAATGCAGAAAGCTGATAACAGAGAAAATTATGTGCAGTATTTGTGGCATCGTTTAAAGAAACTCTATTTTTTGTTGCTTTTCGGAATTTTAGTTTTCTTAGCTCTAAACTACATCAGTAATGGAAGTTTCTATGGATTTGGAAGAACGCTGAAAGATACTTTTATGCTTGTTACTTCTTTTGCCAATTTTACAAACTCTACTTTATATAAAAGTTTTTCGGGCCCGTTTTGGTATTTCGGTTTGATGGTACAGTTGTATCTGATTTTTCCTCTGCTTTTCAGATTGGTGAAAAAAATCAATATTTATATCATTTTGGGGAGTGTTCTCATTCTTATTTCGGCATTATATCTCATAGATCGAAAGAATGATTTCAGTGTTTTCGGAAATGTAATCGGACATTTACCCGAAGTTTTCTTGGGAATTTATTTTGCCCAAAAAGGAATTATCAAACCTAATATGATTTTATTTTTTGGAAGCATAGGTGTTTTTGCCATTTCACAGTTCTATGGCACTGTTTTTCCGTTTAGTTTTCTTGCCATCACTATCGTTCTTTTGTATATAATATCTTCATTGATTCCTGCAATGAATAATTATTTCAAGCGAACTTTAATTTATATTGGTGAGATTTCGATGATCCTATTTATCGTTAATGGACCAATGAGGGGTTTGTCTTTTTTTAGTAAAATAGGAACAGAATTGAGAGCAGAACGAGTGTTTTTGTATTTAATCATTCTGTTTGCTTTGTGCCATTTTCTGCATCGGATTTTTATTTATTTATTTGCAAAATTAAAAGTATAAATTAATCAATAAATACATTTTTAAATTTATCCATTACCGGTTTTGGCAGGAATTGGGAGTATTCTTTTTCTGCGGTTTTAGACAGGTCGGAATCCAACAGAATTTCTTTCAGCTCATTTTTATTTTTGTAATAATAAGCATTCTCTTTTAATTCGCGGATATGGTTTTTCTCCGGCGAATCGGCAAAAGTGATGACCGGTTTTCCCTTTAAAGCAAATTCGGCAACGGTAATTCCGAAAGTTTCACCACGTTCTCTTGCGTGTAAAAGTGCGTTACAGGTATTGATGAATTTAATTTTATACAGCAAATCCGAAGATGGTGGTAAGAAAATAATATTCTTCAGATCAGATTTCCACCATTTTTTAGCGATGAAAGAATCTACACCCATAAAAATAAAAAAAAAATCTTTGTATTTTCCGGCAATTTTTTCTACGGTTTTCTGCACGAAATCAATATTGAAACTTTGTGCACCTCCGTAATAACCGAAGACTTTGGCGTTTTTCGGAATGTGGAGTTCTGTGCGTAAATCTTCATCTGTATTCTCATAGAAATTTACCATATGCGGAACAAAGGGAGATTTTCCGTGCGACATTTCTTCAGCGAGCCATTGCGAAACATAAGCATAAACATTACCGTGCGGTTCGTAATGCTTGAAAACGGAATGTACAACGGTTTTACATTCTTTAGAAATAATACCGTCGTTGTTACCATTTTTTATCGCATACAAAATATCCACTTTGTTTTTTTTGATAAGTTCATCCACTTCGCTGAAATCTTCATAAGCAAAAACATTAAATCTGTTTTTGAATTTTTCGATTCCGAGAGGATGATTGGTTTTGCAGTTTTTGTCATAAATAATTACAGATTCATTCCCGAGATATTTCTCGTTAAAATCTGCATAATCGTATAATGCAATAGAAGTTCCTCTGTAATTGAGTTCGTTTTCGTGGAAGAGGATTTTCATCTTACAATTTTTTTAAGTTTGTTTTTTATTTTTTTCAAAAAATGAATGATTACAGGATCTGTTCCGTGCTTTTTCAAATCGTTGTGTTTGAAAAGTCCTTCTCCTTGTGCAATTTTGAAATCCTGTTTTACCCACCAAGAAGCGATATTTTTTTCAAACTGAACCGAAGTTCCCGCAAAAGGAGCGAGTTTTTCGAGATAAAAATTTTTGTTGAGCAGGAAAGGATTGTTCGTCCAGTTTGCCCATCTTGAAGTGGTAACAAAATATTCTCCTTCTTTTTGTATTTTATCGGGGAACTCTTTTGCAGGATTTAACCAATGAAGCGATTCCAAAAGATGAGGCGAAGTTACTTGATGCCAATCATCAAAATAATTGAGTTCGTTTCCTTGGTGTTTTAAGGAATACAACGGATGTCCCGGATTTTTTCTGCTTCGGTATCTCACTACATCGTAATCTTTTTGCAGCATTTCTAAACCGGAATTTAATCTTGAAAAAACAGCATCTTGATTTTCGATTAATTCCCAATCGTGTTCCAGAAAAAGCACGTTTTCGTATTTTGCATTTTCAAAAAGTTGGATGATTCCTTTACCGATTCCGATATTTTCTTTTAACCCCAAAAATTTAATCCCGAATTTTCCGGCTAATTTTTTATCTGAATTTGTAACTTCCTGAAATAAAATTGTGATATCATCGGAAATGTTCAGCAAACCGTTTTTTTGATAGGAGCTTAAAGTATTGCGTAATGTTTTACCGCTTTTCCACGATAAAATACAGATGCTTATTGGTAATTGGTTTTGTACGCTCAAAATCAGATATTTAAAAATGGGTGATTTGCAGTCATTGATAATTTTCTTAATCTCTCGATTTCAGAAAACTTTGGAGTAAAGTATCGATACATTTCTTTGTAGAATTTTGCTTCATCAAAATTTCCTTTCAAACCAAGTTTGATGATATTGGAAAAGAATTCCTTTTTCTCGTTCTGAATCCGGAAATTATAATCAGGATTCATATATCTTGTTTCTCGCTGCATTCTGAGGGATTCTTGTCGGGCTTTTTCTTTATCGGTATGATTAGGTTTTAAAAATCCCTGAAAAGCATCGTGTACAACTTTAGCTTTTGTAGCGACTAAGATTTTCTTTTTAAAGTATTGTATGCGGTTTACATAATCATAATCTTCGGCTCCGTAAAAAAAATAGGGATTGAAACCACCCACTTTTTCCACCGTGGATTTCGGTAAAAACCAATGTGCGGCGTTCACGAAATTAATTTCATAAAAGTCTTTTAAATTCCCTACGTACAAATCAGAAAACAAACGGTTGGTTTCGGTACATTTCGATAAATATCTTTCAAAATGAAGGTCGAGTTTTTTTTCAGTTCCATCGAGATGCATCGGACTTATAATCCCGATTTCATCTTTATTCGGATGGTTTTCATAAACATCGAGCATTTTCTGAAAACTGTCTTCAAAAATCCACGCATCCTGATTCATCAGATAGAAAAAATCCGCACCTTGTTTGTAAACGGTTTCTATCCCCAGATTATTGGCTCTTCCAAAACCGAGATTTTCAGATGATTGTATGAATTGTATTTCGGGGAAATTTTCTTGAATGTATTTTTGTGTTCCGTCATTTGAACCGTTATCGATAACAATACAATGAACGGGAATCGATGATTTCCGCAAACTCGAAAAACATTTTTCCGCCCATTTCATAGCATTGTAGGTGACGATGATGAGGTAGATTTTTGGATTTGTCATAACTTAAAAACACTTTATTCAAGTTCCTTTTTGTTCTTTTTCAGGTATTTATTCATTAAATTATCGAAGATAAATTTAGCATAATTTATTTTTCTCAGGATTTTCTTTTGAGCCGGATTATCTTCTTCTGCAAGTTCTATCAGAAAAGAATCCGAATTATATCTGCCAAAATAGAGTTCCTGCTCCAGAAGATTTCTTCTGTTTTTTTCAAATTTAATCAGTTTTGGTATTACGGAAGGTGTTTTTTCTTTTAAAAAGATATGAAGAAGTTCTTGTTGTGTAAATCCGCCTCCAAAATTATAAAAATGTGCGGTTTTTTCACCCGAAATCATAAATATTCTGTAATCGGATGAAGTTCTCATTACCTTAATTGCGGATAAATAAGGCAGAAGATAATTTGCACGATCGCCAATATTTTGAATGAACAATGGGTTTTCTATAATGTCTGAATGATATTCTCTCGGTTTATCGGAAGTGTAACATTTGTAAAAGACATCTCTCCAAGCGACGATAAATTTATTGTTTTTCGGGGTGGCTAAAAACCAGTTTTCGAGTATCGGGTTTTGAAAATCATTGGTGCAATCTTCGGAATAAAAACCAATTAAGTCCGTCTGAAATTTATTTTTTATATCGTAAATCCAGTCCAGATTTTCTGTTATTAATATACTTGCATCCATCCAGATACCGCCGTATTTTGCCAAGAGTTCTAACCGGATAAGATCGGCATAGTTTGCAACAGGAAGATCATTTCTTTTTTGTACAATATCGGGTAGAAAATCTTTGAGGTTTCTATCGTTCAACACATTTATTTTGAAAGCAGGGAGTATTTTTACTATTTTACTGAGGCACAATTCTACCAAGTGAGAACGTTGCACCGAATCCCAATACACCCAGATAATTTCGGGGATAGAATTTTTGTTTTCGTCTCCGTTTCCCCATAATATTGTTTTGGGATTTTCGGGCAGAAGAGAATTCGGTTTATCCATTGATGATGGTTAGAATTTTGTACAATAACCTTCCAAAAAAATTTTTGTAGATGAGCTGATAAATAGATTGCAGTTTTTTTTGTCTGTTGCTGTTTTCTCGGTAAACATTATTGATTTGCTCAAAAGAATTTGCATAATGTATGCGGTGTTTATCGATGATATATGATTTCATCTGATTGTCTTTGGCTTGGTTTTGAATGACCAATACATTCATCGATGTTTCTTTTCTTCTGTAGAAAAAACCGATGTAATCTAATTTTACAATTTCAACTTCATTATTGTGAATCATATTGATCCACAATTCCCAATCTTCATAACCGTAAATCATTTTTTCATCATATCCGTTTACTGATTTCCAAAGTTTCTTCGGGAAAATCAAAGAACAGAAAAAGGGATTATTGAAAAGAAGTTTGTATTTATCTACGAAAGAGCTGTTTAGCAAACCTTTTTCAAAACCGAATAATTCTCCTTTGCAATGAATAATCCTGTTTCCGTTGCCGAACTCTTTCTCGGCTAATTCCAAATACCGGTTTCCGATTTTATCATCGGAATCCAAAGGAAGTATCCATTCTCCTTTTGCAATTTCTATTCCTGCATTTCGTGCAGAAGAAAGTCCGCCGTTTTCTTTGTAAAGGTATTTGAAGCGACTGTCTTTTTCCAGCCATTTTTTTGCAACCTCTTCTGTGTTGTCGGGAGAACCGTCGTTTACAATGATACATTCCCAATTCCGGTAGGTTTGATCGAGAACGGATTGCAGACATTCATCCAAATATTCGACTTGGTTGTAGCAAGGAACAATAATTGAGATAATAGGATTTTTCATTATAACCGTTCGTATATTTTAACTAAGCCAAGTTTATAACCTAATTTTAACCATCTTGATTTTTTCAGATTTTCAATTATAAAGCTTTTAGAATTTAACTGTTTTCTTTCAACGAATTGCTCCACAAATAAATTTTCAATATTTATATTTCGTCTTTCAGTAGCTTTAATTATTGCTACCCAATGCCAGAATAATGCTTTTTGTCCGTTTAATTGCGAAGATATTCCCCCAAGATGAATTCTGTATTTATAAAAATCTCTGTCCAAATAAAAAACTTCTCCTTCTTCATATAGCTTTAAGTACAGGTCCTGATCTACTGCTCTTTGTAAGAATGGATCAATCCCGGAAGTTTTTTTGTAAAAAGAGTTTTTAAAGGTAGAAAAAGCAGAAACTTCACCATTGAGATTAAAAAAGTAGGGTAAAAAATTGTCGATTTTTGTTTGTTTGTGCAATTTCTGGGGTTGCAAATTTTCATCACAATATGTGAAATTGGAATAGACTACGGCAACGTTGGGAAGTTCAAGATGTTTTTGAACCATCTCTTCTATTGCGGTTTCCGAAATTGCATCATCGGGATCTAAAAACCCACAGATTTCTCCGTTTGATAATTCGGTACATTTTCTTTTGGTGAAGCCACAACCGGAATTAATATCGTTTGTAAAAATTTTGAAACGAGAATCTATGCCAACAATTTTTTTGATTTCTTCCACAGAATTATCCTTGGAACAATCATCTACAATAATGGCTTCCCAATTTTCGTAGGTTTGTGCAATAATACTTTTATAGCAGTCTTCAAAGAATTTGCCGTTATTATAATTTGCAATCAGGATTGAAAAGAGAGGCTTCATTGATGTATATGCATTAAGGTTTTTTAAGGCAGGCTTTTTTACTCGAATTTTGGAAATCCTTTCAAAAACAGACCTGCTATATTTTGATAAAGATGATGAAATATAACAGATTAGATTTGCGGAATATTCACAAAATTAGTATGTTCAATATTGACTAATATCTATTTCATCACTTTAAAAATTGGTCTATTGTTATTATCAGAAAATTGTTCATCATCAGATAATCCAAGATAATTTACTTCACTAAATCCTACATTTAATAAGCTTTTCGTTAATTCATCTATATCTGTATTTGCATTACCTTCTAAGAATAAAATCTTTGTCGTTTTTTCGTAAAGCCTTCTAAGAAAATCCGCTTTGTTTTTTAAATGTTCTATAACAGCTAATGAAAACACGACATCAAATTCGCCATGTGCAATGCTTAAAAACTCATCTGTCTCTAAATCACTTTGATAAAAATGAATGTTTTTTAAATCGTTATAGGCCACTATCGACCGAGAAATTTCTACTTTTTCCAGATCATATTCAATTCCAATGGCTTCTTTAAAGTTATATTGAGATAGCCCGCATAAAATCCCCCCTATATTACTTCCCAAATCTAAGATTCTTTTATTTTCTATCAGATCTTTGTTAATCCCAAATTTTAATAATCTTTTTTCAATATTACGTTGTCCTTTTTCAGGAGTTACAATTAAGTTTTTTAAATTAAATGTATTGTAAATAAGTGATCTTCCTAAAGTATGTCTTCCATCTGCACTGGATTTTCTGGTAAAGAAGGTTTTAGAAATTTTTCTAAGTTCGTTTTCAAAAACCTCATCAAAGTAATTTTTGAAATCAGTAACATTACTAAACTGGAATAATTTGTTTAATGAAACATCGCTGTTGTGTAAAATACACATATTCATTGTTCTATAAGGCGATTCATCATTTTTTCCGGTAATATCATAGCTGTCAAAAAATTCTACATTTGGCTGTATTTTATTAATTGTTTCATAATCAATTAATTTTACAATTCCATTTGAAAAGAAAATGTTTTTTTGGTGTAAATCCCTATGAGAGTAACCATTTTTATATAAATCTATTAATATAAAAATGATTTGATTTTTAATACTTTCTTTTTCTTCATTGGTAAGATTATCCAAGCAAATATCTAATCGATCTTTATGGTCAAAATATTCAATTTGTAAGCTGTTTTCTTTAATATCGGTTTTTGGAAACCATTTGTATTTTCCAAATATTTCAGCTGCAAGTTTTTCATTTTCAAATGATTGTTTTGAATTTTGAACCAAATCAAATGTTTTAATAACATATTGATGCCGATTCTCGCCGAATAATTCTAAAGTGCTTCTTTTTGTATTTATTTTTCTGTTTTCTTTGCTTAATATTGATTCGTTAGTAGTAGAGAAATAAAGGTTTCCATCAATTCCTCCGTATTTTTTACTTTGTTCCAAATTATTATAATGTAAATCATCACGTTCGCCAATGATTCTCCATTTTTGATTTCCAATGATAGTTTTTTCAGGTACGATTCCGCTCACAACTGTTCCCATACCAATTATTGCTCCGTCTCCAATTACAGTTCCGGGACTAATAATCACATTCATACCGATCCAAACATTTTTTCCTATAATGACTTTCTTTTTTATTAATCCATTGTCATAAGGTAAAGCGTTTCCTTTAAAATCGTGATTAACGGTATATAAAAGTAAATTTCTTGAGATGTGGGTATTATCACCTATTTCTAAACCTCCTTCAGCTCTTATGTAACAATTGTTGTTAATGTGTACATTTTCACCAATGGTAAAATTTTCGCCACCGCTTATAAAATGCTCATTTCCCCAAAAGAAAGAATTATTTCCAATTTTTTTTATTTTTGAAATTATTTGTTTCTTTTTCTGATTTTCCTTCTGAATTTTTTTATTTTCTATTATTGCAATATAACCTTCTAGTCTTTTAATAATAAGATTGCTTACGTAATTTTTTATTCCCATATTTGATCGATTAAAAATATTTGTGAAGAGGTAATTGGTATTTTGCCATTTGAATAATAAACTCCATTTTCAACATTCAGTCTTAGTATGTCTTCATAGTGAATTTTATGGCCGTTTTTTAATTGTATAAGTGCATTTATTGTAAACACTCCTGCCATTAAAGGTAATTTGGGAATTTTACATTTAATACAATTAATACCCGGATTAATATTGTATAATTTTTTAGTATATTCTGATTTTAATGAAGTAACATATACATTTTCTAATGTTTGAACTCCTATACCAATATTAGAGTTGGCATAAACCTCATCTGTAGTATTTGTAATTTCTATATTTAGACAGATATCTTGACCGGATAAAACTAAATTCAATCTTTGGTTAAAATTAGTATCGGAAAAATAAATATCGGAAATAAATATTGAACTATTATCAGATTTTAATGATTTTATAACTTTACTATTGGCATCAACCAAATATTTTGATACCGTTTCTTCCGTACTGTTATATTCAATTAAATTTCCATTTTTTAAAAATATTGATTTTTGTGTTAGCGTTTTTATTGCCGCCATATTATGGCTCACAAACAAAACCGTTCTTCCTTCTCCTTTGGAAACGTCGCCCATCTTTCCCAAACATTTTTTCTGAAATTCGGTATCGCCTACTGCAAGAACTTCATCTACGATCAGGATTTCGGATTCCAAATGTGCCGCAACTGCAAAAGCCAAACGAACATACATCCCGGAAGAATATCTTTTTACAGGAGTATCAATATATCTTTCAACTCCCGAAAAATCTACAATCTCATCAAACTTTCGGGTGATTTCTTTTCTGGTCATTCCGAGAATTGCTCCGTTCAGATAAATGTTTTCACGTCCCGTCATTTCCGGATGAAAACCAGTCCCTACTTCCAGAAGTGAAGCGATTCTTCCTTTGGTATAAATTTTTCCTGTCGTTGGTTTGGTTACTTTGCTTAATAGTTTTAATAAAGTAGATTTTCCCGCACCGTTTCGTCCGATAATTCCTACTGCATCGCCTTGCTCAATTTCAAAATTAATATCCCGGAGTGACCAAACGTATTCAGAATCACCTTTGGAGCTTCTGTCATTGGCTTCTCCGATTTTCAAATAGGGATCTTCTTTTCCTCTTACTTTGTACCAGAATCTGTTGAGGTCGTGGGAAAGTGTTCCTGTTCCGACTTGTCCTAATCGGTATTGCTTCGAGATATTTTCTGCTTTTAAAGCTAACATTAATTATAATTTAAGATTCAAGATTTGAGATTCAAAATTCATTATTGATTGCTCATTACTTATCATTCATCGCTTATTTTAAACCGTGTCCATAAAACCTTTTTCTACTTTATTGAAAATAATGGTTCCAATTGCCAATAAAATAAAAATGAGTACAGAACTGATGATGAGAATGACGGGTGAGAAATCTCCGGAACCCAACCAACCGTATTTGAAGCACTCGAAAATTCCGGTTAAAGGATTGTAGTACGCTAATTTTTTCCAGATTCCGGAAAGTGCCGAAAGCGGATAAACAACCGGAGTTGCATACATATAAAGACTTACTCCAAAAGCCATAAGCATTTGCAAATCACGGTATTTTGTAGTGAGTGCAGAAAAAATCATTCCGGTTCCCAATGCAAAAGCTCCCATTAAAAAAATTAAAAAAGGAGTTGCCAAAATCCAAAGATTGGGCTGTATTTCACCTTTTGCAAAATAATAAATAAAGACAATCAGAAACAAAAGAAACTGCACTCCGAATCTCATTAAATTGGAAATAACAATCGTTAAAGGCATTACCAAACGAGGGAAATATACCTTACCGAAAATTCCTGCATTGGAGGTAAAAACACTTGATGCACCCGTTAAACAAGCCGCAAAATAATTCCACAAAGTGATGCCGGAAAGATAGAATAATATTTTCGGAACGCCGTCCGTAGAAATTCCTGCAATCTTCCCAAAAATTACAAGATATACAATGGTCGTTAAAATAGGATTGATAAAAAACCAAATCGGTCCCAAAACAGTCTGCTTGAAACCGGAAACAAAATCCCGTTTTACAAACATATATACCAAATCCTTGTAACGCCATACCTCACCGAGCTTCAAATCGAGGAGGGAATGGCTGGATTCTATGGTTTCTGTCCAGTCTTGTTGTGGTTTGTTCATTTGTGTGTTCATTTTTGCAAATTTATAATAAATTAATGAATCTTCGGAATATCGGTTTTTGCCAGAAGCAAAGAAGTGAGAAACAATGGGATATACAATCTGATTTCATACAAAATTCCACTGTAGAAACACATCAAAATATACGGAAACGACAAAAAATGGAAAACCAGAATATGCCGAACTGCTTTTTTGTCTTTGGCTAAAAGTAAAGTGAAAACAAAAAAAACAAGCCAGAACAAAAGTCCCAAAAAGTTTTTGGGTTGCGTGAAATTTTCTGCTAAAAGACTCCCGTCATTGGTAGAAAAACTTTGGCTCATCAATCTCATTCCGAAATAAGTAGCAATGAAAACGATTCCCAAAACGATGATAGGAAAAAGGGCTTCTTTCTTTAATCCGAATTTCGAGTACAATAAAGTTGCAGCCAAAGAAAGTGAAAGTGCGGAAGATTCCCTGTTTAAAGTAGAAACCAAAATAATTAAAATTAATAATACCAAATTCGGGACAGAATTTTTTTCTAAATATTTTATGAAAATCAAAAAGAAAAACAGCAGAAAAAAATAACTGGAAACATCATAAGGAACAATCACAAACTGGGAAATGGCAATGGTGAAAATTCCGACAGAAACCAAGAGGATTTTCTCTGAATGAGTTGCAACGAAATTTTTAGTTTCCGTAATTAAAACCATTAAAACAGAACTTAAAACCAGAAAAAAAGTATTCAGAATATAGAAAGACAAATACATTTCCGGTTCCGAATTGTGGTTGAGAAATTTTAGTTTAAATATTTGATAATCAATATTTAATGTCGATAAAAATTCATAAATCCAGATGAGAAAATATCCGCTTAATATCCGGTATTGATAAATCCCCGATTGAAACTGTTCCTGAAAATTTTGATAATTCAGTATTTTTGATGAATAAATATTTCCAAAAGAAAAATAAACGAAACTATTGACCGTGAAAGCCAATAGTATAGCAAATAAAATTTTATATAAAACGCTGTTTTTCAATTATTTAATTGATTTTTTCAGATATTCTCCGTAACCGCTTTTTCCGTATTTATCGGCTGCTTCCAAAAGTTGTTCTTTGTTGATGAAACCTTTCTTATAAGCAATTTCTTCAATACAGGAAATTTTGAAACCTTGTCTTTTTTCCAAAACTTTTACAAATTCCGATGCTTCGTGCAGCGAATCGAAAGTTCCGGTATCGAGCCAAGCTGTTCCTCTCGACATTACACCGACTTCCAATTGTCCTTTTTCTAAATAAATTCTGTTTATATCGGTAATTTCTAATTCGCCTCTTGGTGATGGTTTCAGATTTTTGGCGATTTCCACTACGGAATTATCGTAGAAATACAATCCCGGAACGGCAAAATTAGATTTCGGATTTTCGGGTTTTTCTTCAATGGAAACCGCTTTTAAATTATTGTCAAATTCTACAACGCCGTATCTTTCGGGGTCGGAAACTTGGTAAGCGAAAACACAACCGCCTTTTACATTGGTTTTGCTTTCCAAAAGTTGAGGCAATCCTGTTCCGTAGAAAATATTATCGCCTAAAACCAACGCTACGGAATCATCGCCGATAAATTTTTCGCCCAAAATAAAAGCTTGAGCCAATCCATCGGGACTTGGCTGGATTTTGTATTCAAATTTACATCCGATTTGCGAACCATCTCCCAAAAGTTTTCTGAAAGATTCCACATCGTGCGGAGTGGTGATAATTAAAATCTCACGGATTCCCGCCAAAAGCAATGTGGAAAGCGGATAGTAAATCATCGGTTTGTCGTAAACCGGCATCAGTTGTTTGGAAACCGCAATTGTTAACGGATAAAGTCTGGTTCCGGAACCTCCGGCTAAAATTATTCCTTTCATTTTTATACGAATTATACGAATTAATACGAATTGCTCGAATTTCGTTTGGTTATAAATTGATGATACGTTTATATTTTAAAGATTTTTCACCGAAGTTGATGAGTAATCCTAATTTTTTATTTGTTGCTTTTAAATAATTTACAGTTTGTTTGGTAAAATTTTCAACTAAAAAAGAGGTTGATTTTATTTCTAAAATAATTTCGTCATAACAAACAAAATCTGCTTTGTATTTTTTGTCTAATTTTTCGCCATTGAAAAACAAATCCAATTTTACTTCTCTTTGATAAGGTATTTTATTTTTAATAAATTCCTTTTCCATAATCTCGCAATAAACTGCTTCCAAAAAACCACTTCCCATTGTGGAATGAATGTTCATACAAATCCCGATGATTTTATAACTTTCTTCTTTAAAGAGGATTTTTTCTTCCACAATTCGTGTAATTCATTTAATTCAAGCCATTCGCATATTGCGAAGCATAATAATCCTGATAATTTCCACTCGTTACATTTTCTAACCATTCTTTATTTTCGAGAAACCAGTCAATCGTTTTGCTTAAACCTTCTTCAAAAGTTACGCTTGGCTTCCATCCTAAATCTTTGTTGAGTTTTGTGGCATCAATTGCATATCGTTTGTCGTGTCCCGGTCTGTCTTTAACAAATGTTATTAATTTTTCGGAATAACCAGAAGGTTTTCCGGTTTTTTCATCTACTTGTTTAATGAGCTCTTTTACTAAATTAATATTCTGCCATTCGTTCCAACCACCGATATTGTAGGTTTCTCCGGTTTTGGCTTCGTGAAAGATCTGGAAAATCGCTTTTGCGTGGTCAATCACATACAGCCAATCTCTCGTATATTTTCCGTCACCGTAAATCGGCAAAGGTTTTTCGTTGAGAATATTGTGAATACAAAGCGGAATCAGCTTTTCCGGAAAATGATTCGGACCGTAATTATTGGAACAATTGGAAATGATAAACGGCATTCCGTAAGTATTTCCGTAAGCTCTTACCAAATGGTCGGAAGCAGCTTTGCTTGCAGAATAAGGCGATTTCGGGTCGTATGAAGTTTCTTCCGTGAAAAATCCTGTTTCGCCCAATGCACCGTAAACTTCGTCCGTAGAAACGTGATAGAAAAGATTTTTTCTTTTTTCATCGGGGAAATTTCCGTGTTGATGATCGGGATTGAGTGTCCAAAATTCTTTTGCTAAATTCAAAAGATTTGCCGTTCCGTTTACGTTGGTGTTGATGAACGCATTCGGGTCGGTTATACTTCTGTCCACGTGAGATTCTGCCGCCAAATGTACGATTGCATCGGGATTGTATTTTTCAAAAACTTTTCTTAGTTCCTCGGGATTTGTGATGTCGGTTTTTTCAAAAACGTAATTCGGTTCGTTTTCGATGTCTTTCAGGTTTTCGAGATTTCCGGCATACGTCAAAGCATCGAGATTGATGATTTTCGTTTCGGGTAAATTTTTCACAAATTCTCTTACGACGTGCGAACCGATAAATCCTGCTCCGCCTGTTATGATGATGTTTTTCATTTATTTTTGTTTAGTTGTCTATTTGTTTAGTAGTAAAATCGTATTTATAATTAAACGATTAGTTTGTCATTCCATAGGAATCTTTGCAAAGTTATTCAGATTTTTATTTCCATTCCCCTGTTTCAATCCAATGCTCTACCTCTTTTCTTTTTTTGATGTTTTCTTGATTGTTTTCCCCGTAATCAATATTCAGAAATTTATATTTAGTAAAATTTTGGCGAATTTTAATGAGATTAAAAGGAAAAACTGTCCAGTTTGAATGAAATTCTTTTAATGTAGAATTATAATTATCTTTTAGTGAATTGAGTTCGTTATTAATTTGATGTAAAGAATTGCTTTTATGTGTTTTTTCATTAAGATTAAATTCAGTCCATATCAATTTATCTGCATCAGTGGTTGTTTTCAAGATTGAATCTGATTTTATCGCAAGTATTTTCACACTGTCCGAAAAATTTGATTTTTCAAAAATTGCGTTTCGTTTTTCTAATTTAGTTTTCAATTTTAAAAAAGATTCTTCTACGTTTTTATGGTCTTGAATACAGTTTTTATTTAATTTTTGGAAATAAAGAAAAAGTCCGCCAAAAATTAATATGCAGAAAATCAGAAAAATAAACAGGCAATTTTTTAGTATTTTCATATTATTCTTGCAAAATCCATTTTTTTGTTGGTTCAATCCATTCTTTGTGAGGTTGATACAAAAATCCGTGTCCTAAGTTTTTGTCGATTTTTATCTGTTCAAATTTTATGGTATAATTAGGTTTATTTTTCCAAAAATCATAATTTTTTCCGGCAATGGAATCGGAATCGTCATAAATGCACAAAACCTGTCCGTGAAATTTCCAATCGTTGTGCTGTTCCTGATAATCGTTGTTTCCGGCAAGAAAAACATAATTAACGGGATTTTCATTTATACTCGAAATGTTACACGCAATTATTGCCCCTTTTGAAGCTCCGATAATCGTGATGTTTTGAGGTTTTATGCCGGATTTTACCAAACTGTCAATTTGTTTTGAAACTTTTTTTGCATATTCCAGATAATCCACGTTTTCCGTTCTCACTTCTGCAATTACTTCCGAATTTTCCACTTTCAAAGCCTCAACAATTTTATCAAATTCATATTTCCCGAATTCTTCGCTTACTGCATTTTCCCCCTGGATTTCAATAATTCTTCCGTGCAGATAGAAAATATATTTTTTCTGATTTTCAGTTTGGGTTTTGCAGCTCATTAAAAAAGTTGTGAGCAGAAAAAGAATGGAATATTTAAGTTTCATTTCACTTGGCTCTTATTTCACCGTTTTTCTCCCGATACTCTTATAATAAAACCCGTTCTGCTCTGCAATTTCCAAAGGATACATATTTCTTCCGTCGAAAATGGCTTTGCTTTTCATTTTTTCAGCCATTAATTTGAAATTAGGATTTTTGAATTCGCTCCATTCCGTTGCAATCAAAAGACAATCCGCATTTTCCAAAGCAGAATACATATCTTTTGCATATTCTATTTTATCGCCCAGCAATTTTCTTACATTATCTTCTGCGATTGCATCGTAAGCCGTTATTTTCGCTCCTTTTTCCAAAAGAATTTTAATATTATCCAAAGACGACGCTTCTCTTATATCATCTGTATTCGCTTTGAAAGCCAATCCCCACAATGCAATTTTTTTATCCTGAAGATTTCCGCCGAAATATTTCTCAATCTCTGAAACCAGAATTACTTTTTGGGATTGGTTTATATTTTCAGTAGCTTCCAAGATTTGGAAATTAAAATCCTCCTGTTTTCCACTTTTAATTAATGCTTTCACATCTTTCGGAAAACAGCTTCCGCCATAACCGATTCCCGGAAACAAAAATCTATGACCAATTCTGTCATCACTTCCCATTCCCAATCTCACTTTGTCCACATCTGCACCTACTTTCTCGCAATAGTTTGCGATTTCATTCATAAACGTAATTTTCACAGCAAGGAAAGAATTGGCGGCATATTTCGTAAGCTCCGAAGATTTTTCATCCATAAAAATAATCGGAATACCGGTGTTGGTAAAGGGTTGATAAATTTTCGCCATCAGATTTTTTGCTTTGTCGGAACTTGCTCCAACAACAACTCGCGCCGGATTCATGGAATCTTCCACCGCAAAACCTTCACGCAAAAATTCCGGATTGGAAACCACATCGAAAGAAATTTGGGTTTTGGAAGAAATCACTTCCCGGACTTTATCCGCAGTTCCAACGGGAACCGTAGATTTGTTTACCACCACTTTGTAATCTGTCATCATTTCGCCGATGTCGTTGGCAACTTTCAAAACGTAGGACAAATCCGCAGAACCGTCTTCTCCGGGTGGAGTAGGAAGTGCCAAATAAATCACTTCGCTTTTGTCCAGAGCTTCTTTCAGATTTGTGGTAAAAAACAAGCGGTTCGCTTGAATGTTCCGAAGAAACATTTCTTCCAGATTCGGTTCGTAAATGGGAACGATGCCTTGCTTCATTCCTTCCACTTTTTTCTCATCAATATCTACACAATATACAGAATTTCCCAATTCCGCCAAAGTTGTTCCGGTTACCAAACCGACATATCCTGTTCCTACAATCGTAATATTCAAAATTTGAAGTTTTTAATTTGGGCAAAATTAAGAAAAATTTGACTTGCAATAAACAATTGATAATGTGTGGTTTTGTATTTTAAATAAAAATCGTATATTTGCACCGGATTTACGGGAAAAAATGAAAAGGCTTCGAGAGAAAGCCTTTTTTCGTGGAAAGGAATAAATTAAAAAAAACATTTGTAGAAACACCGTGAAATGTTCGTAGGAACACGCCTTTTTGGTGTGTTCAACAAAGAAATAAAATGGATTTTAAAAATAAAATAGAAGAATTATTAAACACCTTTCTCACAGAAAGACCGGATTTGTTTCTGTTGGATTTAAAAATTTCTATAGGTAATGACATCACGGTAATTCTCGATGGAGATAATGGAGTTTCCCTGCAGGATTGTCTCGATGCAAGTAGAGCGATTGAATTTAATATAGACAGAGAAGAACACGATTTTTCTCTTCAGGTAATGAGTGCAGGTTTGAGCGAACCATTAACTTTACCAAGACAATTCAGAAAAAACATCGGACGAGAACTTGATGTCTTATTAAATGATTCATCGAAAATCGAAGGCGAATTGGCAAAAGTAGAAGACGATAAAATCATTTTAGTCTTAAAATACAGAAAACCAAAAGAAATCGGAAAAGGAAAAATAGACGTAACTGAAGAAAAAGAAATTCCGTATTCCGAAATTAAAAAAGCATTAGTAACAATAAAATTTTAGATTTTTAAGGAAAACCTTAAACTTTGAACTTTAAACTTTAACAAACAGTATGGACGGTTTAGCATTGATTGAAGCATTTGGCGATTTCAAAGAAGAAAAAAGCATCAG